>JAUYIW010000045.1 GCA_030688135.1 Candidatus Uhrbacteria bacterium
ACGAACCGCGAAAGATCTCTCGTCGTGGATTGCAAGCTCCTCGAGATGGTGGGGTTCGAAAGATCTCTCGCCCGACAGCAGAAAGTTAAATCGGGTTCGAGATGGTAGAAAGCAAGAGATCCGCTGTTTTTACCGGTTGAGCTAACCTTTGGCCTTTATGCATCTTCCACCTAAATTGCGTATGATCCCAAGAGGTGCCCCTACTATTCCCTCAAATCAAGCTCTTCCAGTAACTTCTTTTCTTTTTTACTAAGTTTTTTTGGCGTCACAATTTGTATAACTACAATTTGATCACCTCGTCCACGACTAGTTTGCACACCCTTTCCTCGCAACTTAAGTTTATCGCCAGGTTGAATACCAACTGGAACTTTCAATTTTACCTTACCATCCACAGTATCTACATCAACAACATCGCCTAACGCAGCTTGAGTAAATCCAATTTTTTTGTGAACAATTATATCGTTGCCCTCACGATGAAACCTAGGATCGGCCTCAACATGTACAATAAGATAAAGATCGCCAGCATCGCCCTGCGCGCCAACTGATTCGCCCTGACTACGCACACGAATCTTCATACCGTTCTCCACTCCGGAAGGAATATCAACTCGCAAAGTGCTACGACCATGCTGAAGTCCAATACCGTGACAAGTCGTACATTTAGTTTCTGGCTCTTCTCCGCGACCAGCACAAACGCTACAAGCCGTTTGGCGCTGTACATTGCCAAACATTGTTCGCTGCACAGTTGTTTCCATACCACTGCCATCACAAGCCTTGCACGTTTTCATTTTTGTGCCAGGCTCACCACCGATGCCCGCACAACGCTCGCAAGTGTTATTCTTTGTAATTTGAATTTCCTTTTCAACGCCAAAAACCGATTCTTTAAAGCTCAAACGAACATCAACTGCAATGTCACTACCGCGTGCGCTACGTGCCCGTCCACGACCGCCGCCACCAAAGCCTCCACCAAATAAATCACCAAATATATCCCCTAGGTCTTCAAAATTAACACCCTGACCGTTAAAACCACTAAAACCACCAGCACCGCCTGGAAAACCTCCCGCACCATCGAAACTTGAACCAAACTGATCATACTGAGCGCGCTTGGTTTCATCGCCAAGTACCTGATAAGCTTCATTGGCCTCTTTAAACTTTGCCTCATCACCACCCTTATCTGGATGATGTTCGTGCGCGAGTTTCCTAAAAGCCTGCTTGATTTCATCTTTCGAAGCATTTTTTTCAACTCCTAAAGTTTTATAGTAGTCTTTTGACATTTTTGAATACAAAGTAGATAGTAGCAAGTAGATAGGCTATTACCCTACATCGATACTGGATACTAGCTACTGGCTACGGAATACTAGTTGCTTTAATTAAATAGATCTTCTTTCTTGTCCCCATCTGGGATCTCAGAGAGATCCTTCGATTCGCTTCGCTCTCTCAGGATGGTCGATCCTGACGTATCGACCACCTTAGCTTGGGCTTCTACGATTTTCTTTTTGCCCTTGCCCAAAGTCTTGCTCCAAATGAAATTACGAACGGGAGGCAGTGAAAGAATGGCTATAATGCCAGAGAAAAAACCGAGCACACCTCGCCAAAGGAACGATAATATTTTTTTCATAGGGTTAATTAACATGATTTATTGTCGTTAAGCTGAGGTTTATTGGCTGACCACGGGGTTTATTATTAGGTTGCAGGTGTTTACTGTCATTGCGAGGAAGTCGCACTTTAGACGACGAAGCAATCTCTTCGATTAGATTGCTACGTTCCCCGCGGGAGCTCGCAATGACGGTTAAGCGAGAAACCCCTGCTCTTTTAATTTATTTGTCATCCTGAGGAACACGCATTCTTGCAACGAAGGATCCTTAGCTGACTCTATGCGATCGCTCAGGATGACAGCTGATTACTCACTCTTTGCCTCTCCGCCTTCGTCTTTTAAAACAGCCTTATCCTTTCCGGCAGCATCAGGAGCGGCCTCATCCTTTCCAGCAGCATCTCCTGAGCCGGATCCGGCTTCGCTACCACTGTCGGAAACCTCCTCAAACTCAGCCTCCTTGGCATCGCCCGACGAATTTTCAGATGTTCCGCCTTCCGCAGCGCCTCCCGCTGCCTGTTCTTGCTGATACATCTTTGCGCCGATTTTCTGAGCCTCTTCAGACAAAGCCTCGCTAGCCTTTTTAATTGCCTCGATGTCTTCACCATCTTTAACGCCCTTCAAGGCCTCAACCTTGCCTTGCAAAGAACTTTTTTCATCATCTGAAATCTTACCCTCGAAATCCTTTAACATCTTTTCAGCAGTATACACCATGGTGTCAGCCACATTCCTAACTTCAATCTGCTCTTTCTTTTTTGAGTCCTCCTCAGCGTGTGTTTCAGCATCTGCCTTCATCTTTTCAATTTCTTCAGCACTAAGACCGGAAGAAGCTGTAATTGTAATCTTCTGCTCGCGCTGAGTCGCCTTGTCTAGAGCTTTTACGTTCAAGATGCCGTTCGCATCAATATCGAACGAAACTTCCACCTGAGGCACTCCTCGTGGCGCTGGTGGAATACCATCGAGCATAAACTGCCCTAGCAACTTATTATCTACCGCCATCTGCCTTTCACCCTGAAAAACCTTAACATCAACCGAAGGCTGATTGTCTGCAGCGGTTGAGAAAATCTGACTCTTCGAAGCAGGAATAGTAGTATTACGTTCGATCAACTTTGTAAACACACCTCCCATTGTTTCGATTCCAAATGAAAGCGGAGTTACATCGAGCAACAAAATATCCTTAACGTCGCCTTGTAAAACTCCAGCCTGCACAGCAGCGCCAAGAGCTACAACTTCGTCAGGGTTCACGCTTATGTTTGGTTTTTTGCCAAAAAACTCTTCAACTTTCTTAAGTACAATAGGCATGCGGGTCATTCCACCAACCATTACAATCTCTTCGATATCACCAACTGAAAGCTTTGAATCGGCTAGTGCCTTCTTTACAGGCTCGAGCGTCTTATCCACAAGCGGTGTCACAAGCTCCTCAAGCTTTGCACGAGTGAGCTTTAACACCAAATGCTTTGGCCCTTCTGAACCTTGAGTAATAAATGGTTGATTTATTTCTGTTTCCTGAGATGTGGATAACTCAATTTTAGCTCGCTCTGCTGCATCTTTCACACGTTGCATTGCCAAAGAGTCACCAACAAGGTCAATTCCCTCCTGCGCCTTAAACTCTGCAATTATCCAGTCGATCACAGTTTTATCAAAGTCGTCTCCTCCAAGATGAGTGTCTCCGTTGGTTGCGATAACCTCAACTGTTGACTCTGAAATGTCGAGCACAGAAACATCAAATGTTCCACCGCCCAAATCGTACACAAGAATTTGCTGACCTACTTTTTTATCAAATCCGTATGCTAGTGCTGCAGCCGTTGGCTCATTTATAATTCGCGAAACTTTAAGCCCAGCAATTTCACCAGCGTCTTTTGTTGCCTGACGCTGAGAGTCATCAAAGTAAGCTGGTACAGTAATAACTGCCTCGGTAATCTTTTCGCCCAAACGCTCTTCAGCATCCGCCTTCATCTTTTGCAAAATCATTGCACTAATCTCCTGTGGAGTGTTTTCCTTATCTCCCATCTTAATCGCAACGCCCTCACCACGCTGAACAATTGCATATGGCATTAACTCCATATCACGCTTAACTTCATCGTCTGAAAATCTTCGACCAATAAGTCGCTTGATGGAATAAAGTGTATCTTTTGGATTTGTAACAGCCTGACGTTTTGCAGGAAGTCCAACAAGACGCTCTCCATTCCTTGTTACAGCAACCACAGACGGAGTTGTACGAGCACCTTCTTTATTTTCTAAAATCTTAGGCTGTCCACCCTCCATAACAGCCATTGCTGAATTTGTTGTTCCGAGATCGATTCCTAGAATTTTTGGCATATGTTTAGATATTAGCTTATAGGTTATAGGGGTTAGGTTATAGCTGATAGCTTATATGTGCTAAGGGCTTATACCCAACTACTTCCAACTCTCTACTTACTCCTTACTATTAATTATCACTTTCGCGGGCCGTATGACATGCTCTCCGAGTCTGTATCCGCTTAGTATTCCTTCAAGAATTACATCCTCGGCCTTATCTGGTTCTGATCTTGCACCAACTGCTTCATGCAAATTTGGATTGAACTTCTCGCCTTCGGTTAAAATGAGTTCTACTCCAAGTTCCGCTAACACTCCAACGAACTGCTTTTGAATCATACGCACTCCCTCAATCCATGATTCTGCTTCCGGAACTTCTGGAGCGTGATTCAGTGCCTGATCGAAATTATCTAGTACTGGTATTAAATCTGACACAAATGACTCTTTAATCCTGCGACGTGTGTCTTCCAAATTCTTTGACTGATCCCGCTTTAAATTCTCGTAATCAGCAAGCGCACGTTTCCAGCCGTCCAAATACTCCGCGCACTTAGATTCTAATTCCGAGTCCGATCCCCCCCCTTTCAAAGGGGGAGCTAGAGGAGGTTCTGGCAAGTTTTTATCTTTTTTTATTCCCATATTATTCGTCTAAAAGTTCTTTGGCTTCGCGCAAAAGGCGAATGTTTCTCTCGTAATCCATACGAAGCGGACCAACAAGTCCTAAAATTCCTATCTTACCGTTTGGAAGCTGATATTTAACTAGCATTGTGCTCATACGCTCTCCAAACGGATTTTCACGACCTATCCACACGTTAATGTCGCGCTCAACCCGCTCAAATACCTCTCCCATAACATCATCAAACTTATCCACAGCTAACGAAAGTTCTCGCAATGTGTCTACATTACTGAACTCAGGCTTTTCAAACAGTTTAGAAATTCCTGCATAGTAATTCCATCCTTCGTCCAGTGAAGAGAACACTGTTTCACCAGAAAGTCGCACAAGGCATTTTGCCATTTCACGCACAATATCGCGTGGGTCTGAAACCTGTGCTCGCGCCTGCGTTAAAGGAACGCGTGCGTGGGAGGTCTTCTTTGGTATTAAAAATTGCTGAACGTAAAGTCGAAAACCTTCTTCTGTTGGCACGCGCCCTGCAGAAGTATGAGGCTGTCTTAAAAGATTCATCTCTTCCAGCTTAGCCATTATGTTTCGCACAGTTGCTGGAGAACAATCAAGGCTGTACTTGTCGACTAAAGTTCCAGACGCAATTGGTTCTGCACTCTCAACATACTCCTCAATAATAGCTCCTAAAATTTGGGCTTCTCGGTTGGTTAGCATAAAAAAAATTAGCAGTCTGTATTATAGACTGCTAACGACAGGCCGTCAAGTTTTCGCCTCAGCTTCTTCTTCGAGCTACCAACGAAGCGGGCATTGCGTAGGCAATATGCGATTTCACGACTAGCAAATTAGCAAATCGCACAACGATCTTACCAAGGCCCATAGTCGGGCCACGGTAATGCTCGAGCTCAACAGCCGGCATGAAGAGCACAATAACCTTTTGACACAAAGCCGAGTCGTGGAACACGCCTGCTCCAACGACACGAGGTGCCGCCCACTGCTCACCGTTTCGAAATCGTATGTCGATCCTTGTTCCGGCAAAGGCGTCGGTATCAATCCGACCCCGTATGCCAACTGAGAATACGAATTGGATGTACTGGTTTTCGGTGACCCTGACATCCTTTAGTCCACCAATTGCTCTCAGATCGCTAGCGCCTGTACGCTCTCTCTGTGGCAACGTTTGGATCGCTTCCATGGCGTAGCTCATTTTTGCCTCCTACGTTCAATAATGAGACCTAGCAACTTAGCACAGGAATGCGTTGCTGTCAAGTGAAATGTTCCTTAAAGTGAGCTAATTAAACTTTCGTGTTGGTTTTTGCCCATGGTGCGCTATGCGCACCCTAAGAGTTGATGTTCCGCTAGGTTTAGCTTAAAAAATAGCGCAACCCTAAGGGTTGCGCTACAAGTGACGACCTGACCACCCTTACAACTACTCGTCCTATTCAGCTCTGAGTGGGCCGGGGTCAGTTATGTAACCCGAGAATGGATCACTCGGTTCCCCTGCGATTCCAGCGAAGGCCAAGTTGAGCGCCTCTTTGCGCTCGGCCACGGCCCTTTCGTGGGGATTGACACGGTCGAGAATTTTATTTAATCGCGAAGCCTCATTCCGCGCGGTGAGGATTAAGCTAGAGTCCCCATGGGCCGCTTCGGCCTCCACGAGTAGAACGCGAATACGCTGGAGCTCCACCTCTAGGAGCCCCACGGCTATGAGAGCATCTCCGCGCTCGAGCGCCTCATCCAGTGCGCTCATTGGTCTACTCTCTTGATCAGGAACACCACCTTCTTTTGCTTCTGCCATATTTTTGTTATATATAAATTAAATTATTACACTTGCTTGTGGATATATCTGAACTACATAAAAAATTTTATTTTCTGCCGTGATACTGAAAGACAAAAATATTTGATGTGCTTATTAATAAAACCTTGCTTAAAATACGAAACACAGCTTTCTTTAACTCTTCAGCAAAGGCCATGCGTTCACACATATTTTAGTTGGTGATTTATTTTACATCAATTTCCACGCCCTGCGCTTTCAATTCTTCAAAAGTAATTTATTGAAGTTGTTTAGGAAGACTAAGCATAAGCTCAGCTACACCTTTCACCAAAGTTACTCCTTTTTTACTTGGTAGTCAAATCTTAGCCATACATATCTTGATGCTAGCCGATACAGGCAATTAATAACTGTTACCGAAATCAGGGATAAGAAGCCGGTTACTCATGTCACGAATTCATATTAAGAATATACGAACTTTAAAACGGTATCAATAATAAACGCTTAAATAAACCAAACACAAAAGCCCCGTTGATAGGAGCTTTTGTCAATATTTTTATGAAGTTTTTCTAGCGGTAATAGCCGGCTTTTCTGTAAGCGCTCTCTCTACTGCAGATGCGCTTAAGCTGATTATATGGTCTCTAGCCGTCTCACCAGAGTCACCAGAAAACTCAAGCTTCTTCGCAGCTTCTGGAGCAATAAACTCATACCTGCCGTCTGCTGACTTTCCTACAAATCTAAGGTTCACAGTTCCTCCCCCGCCTACCAAATCTTGAAATCGCTTTAGCTGTGGACTATCTTGACTATCAGCAAAATCTCGCGCAACATCTGCAATCGCAGAACTATCAAAAGTCATATCAATCTCAACCGGCTTTCCTCCTGTTGACTCAAGCTTCTGCTCAAATAAAAATCCTTTTTCGGTTAATACTTCGGTTGCCTGAGACGCTGACGCAATATCAATGGTTTTTTCGCCAAGCATTGTTCTTATCTGATTCTTAAGTTCGGCTACACGAGTCCTAGATTTTTCGTCTTGTTTGCCTTTTAGTGCCTTAAGCTCGGCGCTAATTTGAAGGGCTTGAGCCGCTTCTTCTTTACTTGAATATCCTGCTTGCTCCCATTTGGGGACCTCTTGAAGCTGGTCTATAATCGTAGGAACAGACTCTAAATTCGGCGCCTCAACAGAAGCTGGAACCGTAGGCGTACTCTCTACACCTGCTTCCGCTTCATCTTCTGTGCCAGACTGAGTACGATCAGGGTTAAACATTCTTGTATCTGTAAACTGCACCGGTGCTACATCTTGGCTTGCCTCCGCTACAACAGAAGTATTGAGAGGAGCCGCGCCTTCAGATGGATCCACTCCCATACTAGCTGGGACTGATTCATATCCCTCTAGAGCCTTTCTGGCAGCCTCAACTGGATTAAACACCTCATTTGAATCAACAATGGTTTTGGCAGTCTCATACTTGTGAGTATCCAAAATATCACGAACCTCCACTAGGCTCTGATCCTGTTCTTCTTTTTGCATCTTCTCGGTAACAGGCGTGATTACGCCCTTTTCTTCCTTCAGGCGTTTCCGAAGCTTGCTTTCAATTGAACCCATTGGTCTGTTAGCTTCAAATTCCATATATACGCTATTAATAACGACTTATAATACAATAAAATTCCACTTTTGTCAATAGTATCGCGTAATTTATAGTGTTCCAAAAGCCCTTTTCTGTTTTTTGGCCAAAGAATCCCACGAAGCCTTCCTAGCCTTCTTTTTCTGCAAAATTTGTGAAAATAATTCCCCGCCAAGCACGCTAGGAATAATTACAAATGTGGCACCCATCTCGTACATCTTTACCACGTCTTCCGCGCTCCTTACCGTTACAACTGCAGACGCTTTTGATTTATGAGTTTTTAGATACTGCAAAATATCGCTACTAATACTTGGGTCGGGAATTGTTGAAATAATCAGCTTCGATTTTTCCGCTCGCAAAAAGCCTAAAAAGTCATCGCTGGCAGCATCTCCATACTCACAAGGAATTTTGAGATCATTCAATTCTTCAATCGCTACAGGATCAAAATCAACAACTACATAATCTTGATTGAGTTTTTGAATTGAAGGCAAAATAACTTCTCCCATTCTATGATACCCAAACATTATTATTTCAGGAGGCTTGCTTCGTTTTTTACCATTATTGTCATGCCCGCGCTCGAGCCACCTAAACATCCAACTCAATTTATCGTACAACTGTTCATTATACGCAATAAGATATGTTGAGACGCCAATAGTAACTAGACCGACAACCGTTGCCATTGATAATACACTTTCGTTTGAAATACCTGCCGCAATAGCCGCAACTATAATTATAAAAGAAAATTCACTAACCTGAGCCAAAGCAGATCCTGTTAAGAATCCTGTTCGTGGATGATAGCCAAAAATGCGCAATATAAGAATAACAATGATAGGGTTACCTACTAAAACGAAAACGCTAAATACAATCGATGGAACCAATACGTCACTAAAAGACGCTAAGGTAAGATTTGTACCAAGTACAATAAAGAAAATAATCAGAAAGAAATCGCGTAGAGGTCTAATTTTGGAACCTATTTCACGCTGAAAGCCTGTGCTCGCCAGTGAAACGCCTGCAAGAAGCGCACCAATTTCAATACCAAATCCTGCAAAATGTAAAGCGCTCGCTAGCGCAAAACACCAGGTAAGGGCTGCTAAAAATAGTAATTCAGACGAACCGGCGGCATAGCGCATTAAATGTGGCAATACAAATCTTCCAAGTAGCCACAGTAAAGCTATTACAACAGCGCCCTTTACAACCGATATCAACAATATATTCGATAAATCAAAATTTCCAGTACTCATTGCGCTTAAAACAAGTAAAACCAACATTGCTACGATATCTTGTACTATTAGGATTCCAATTGTGATTCGGCCATAAAATCTTTCTATGTCTTCTTTGTCGCTTAGAAGTTTTATAATTACAATCGTGCTTGAAAGCGCAAACGCAATAGAAAGAACCAAACTGGTGCTAACATCAAATCCCAGCCAGCCGGCAATTAAAAATCCAAAGAGTGTTGTAAAAATAATCTGCCCAAGACCTGCCAATACGGAAATTCGACCAACGTGTCTAATGCTACGCCAATCAAGGTTCAAGCCAACCAGGAATAACAGAAACGCAATGCCTACTTGCGCTAAAGCTTCAAAAATTTCAGGTGATTTGGCAAGATCAAAAAGACTTGGACCAACAAGTAAACCTGTAATAATATAGGCAATAATTAAAGGCTGGCGCAAACGAAAAATTACAAGTGAAACCAATCCTGCTGTAACAATTACTGCGGCAATTTCTAAAAATAAGATGTCTAGCATGCAATTTATTTCTTGGCTTTTTTAGCGTCTTTACTATGTATCATTCTTTCGTGTACCGATTCAGTTATTAGCTCTAACGAGATTAGCAAAAATGGCACAGTGAGCAACATATAAAATGTTGCAACTAATTTTGACGCAGGAGTTGTAGGCACTAAATCCCCAAATCCAACGGTAGTCATTGTTGAAACTGTAAAATAAAGAGCGTCTACAAAGCCCCAACCCTCAAGAAACATAAATATAATTGCGCCAAATAAAATAAAAACGATCGCAATGGAAATTAATGCGCTAAATCCCGGGTGCTTGATTGCTCGTAGCATAAATCCTCCTTAAGAATGGATATGTAAAGTATATCACATAAGACGCACCAATCGCCATCTTTATCTAAACTTGTGCGAACTTTATTTTAACTATGAAAATATATACGACGGTATATTATGTTTCGATATCGATTCAAGGTTGAGTTTTAACGAAGCTTAACCTTGAATTATGATTGATTAAAAACCCGACCGCTCAATAAGCGGTAATTGTTGTTCGACAAAAAAAAGAAACACCCCATAGAAGAACTTCGAGCAAATTGCTCTTGTTCTCTACGGGGCGTACGACGAGTCACAGAAACGTGTCTCTGTCGCAGTAGGCGTACGAGTTTCCACTCAATCTTCGACGACGAAGTACTTGCTAGCGAAGCTCCACGGGATGGAGAGAACCGATCGTCGGCCCTCCTCGACCTGGAAGACGAACTCTAATCGTTGATCCTCGAGTTTGTCCTCATGCGAAGGATCGTGGACTGTCAGCGAGATCGGCTCATGGCAGTTGTTGATCGAGTAACCGATTAGGTTGTGCAACAGGAAGGCACCGAGTGTCTCGAGACCGAATTGCGTTCCTTCCATACCAGCTAGAACGACTGGTCTCTTTGGGAGGAACAGCTTGATGTCGAAGCAATCATCGAATTCATGCCTGTCTTCCCACTCTTCTCCCTTGCCGAAACCGCGCACGACCAGTGTGACCTTGCACGCATCATCGTTGTTGGATTCGATCTGGATCTCGAACTTCACATCGTCCTTGTAGTCAACGTTGCACCAGAGGTCAGGAGTGACCCCGACGCCCACCTCGTCGATGTCGGTGATGCTGCCGTTGGCGAAGGCGCTACTGAAATCAAGAACCCATGGCTCAGTGGTAGTGTCCAAGTGTCACCTCATTGTGATTGTTGATGGTCGCTCAACTCTCCCATATTTACACGATATTGTCAATAGCAAAAGGCCGTTCCCGCATTCTATACTCAATACACCACTCATCGGAAAAAACGCTCAATCGGCACCATCTTGCAAAGGTTGTCAAATAGAGCCAAAATTAGGCTCTATGTTAATACAGTCCAACATCTAGCGTTGACAAAGCGAGCGTTGACACATAGATTACTCATCGCCACCTATATGTAATACTATAACCATGAACGGCCGCAATGTAACTTAAAAAAGATGACTCCTGTTGGATACAGAAACCATATTTTAACACCTGCGTAGTTTTTCTCCTCGTGTCCGCTTTTTGATTGTTGGAGCAAATACGTCCTCGCTATCACCGCTATTTTGAGCGAAAAACAAAGAGCGCACCTGAACGGCAAGCGAGCAGATGGCTCTTTGCCGCGCAGATGCGCGAGATTAGTAGAACGGGTTCCATGGCAGGTCGACCCGCTCCCCGTCACCTACGTACCAGTCGAAGACGAGGTAGCAGCTTCCGTCGACTCCCTCTTGGTGCGCCGAGTAGCCCCAGTGGAGCTCGCTCTTGGCGACGGAGAAGGTCGCCTCGCCCGCGGGGTACTCGATACCCTCACCGAGCGTGCAGACCTGCTTGGGGTCGTAGAGGGCGGGCGCTTCCGCCCAGCCGTGCACAGCGACCCACCCCGCGTCGGGCGCGTTGTAGAGCGTGAAGCCGAGGCCGTCGCCGCCGTCGATGACGGCGTCCCACGTGACACTCTCCGACCACTCGTCCATCTCGGACGTGGTGTAGGAGGCCGTGGCCACTACGAACTCGCTGTCGGGGGTGAACTCGAACGTGAGCGCGTCGGAGGTCGGGAGACCCGTCGCGATGCCCTCCTCCATGTCCTCCCCGAACTTGGGGGCGGCACAGGCGGAGGCGAACAGGAACAGGGCAGTGAGGCGCATGAAAACTCCTTGAGGGCAGCGAGATGCTACCACTCCGTCGCATGATGACGACAGATAAGTCTATCACAAAATAGCGGTTTTGTCAATAGCAAAAGGCTGTTTTTGCTGGTAGAATAGGCATATTCTGGTTTGGAGTGAGTGATTTCAAAACTCTAATAATTCGGGTTTCATAGTGGCAAGAGGGGAATTTGCTCGGGTTCGATTCTACTTCACCGGATGACCAAAAAAACCACCAACTAAATTGGTGACTGTTTTTCTTGGTGATGTAATTGTATCATTTGCGCGAATTCTTTTGGAGAAAAAGGAATTAAGCACCCTGCCACTATTTTTCTGGTGCAAAGGAGGCGGGGTGATGAACTCGCCCGCACGGAGGAGGAATCCGCGCGAGCTTCGGCTTTTTGTTTTGCCGAAATTCTGGCGGGCTAATACTTAAAGCAAATTTCCATATTCTTGATAATTTTCCTTTATGACATTTTTCCAATTTGCGGTTTCATTTCCACCACCAAGATCATTTTTATGATACACAAACAAAACACAAACTTTGTTTGTGTTTTTATGTTTAGCCACAATACATCTATTTCCTGAACCATGCCTTGATTCTTGTGTTCCTGAAATCTTAAACTCTGTTTTACAAATAACT
>JAUYIW010000004.1 GCA_030688135.1 Candidatus Uhrbacteria bacterium
ACCCGACAGCAGAAAGTTAAATCGGGTTCGAGATGGTAGAGAGCAAGAGATTCGCTGTTTTTACCGATTGAGCTAACCTTTGGCCTCTATGCATCTTCCACCCAAATTGCGTATGATCCGGCGACGGGCGCCCGTGAACGCACAGATCGCGAGTTTCGTAATTTAAGTTACATTAGCGCATTGAGTTGCATATTACTTAAGTTGCTTAAAAATATTGGTATAGTGCGAAAGCTTGACAATAATCAAGCTTTTATATACAATTTGGCCACTTACTAATTTACTAATACTGGAAAGCCTGGACTCCCAAGTGGGATAAAACGCGGTCCGGATACACATATGAATACCGTTACACAAAATCCAACTTCGGAACTTGAACAACTCCTGCAAGAGGGAGATTTTTTGAACGTTCCAAATATTGGCGACTTAATTTCAGGCACTGTAATTTCTACAAAAGGCCGTGAAATTCGAATCGACGTTTCAGGACTTACTACCGGAGTTATTAGAGGCCGTGAACTTTTCGCAGAAACAGACGTACTTCGCGATCTTAAACCTGGCGATACAGTGGAAGCAACAGTTGTTGACCTTGAAAATGAAAATGGAGAGATGGAACTTTCTTTCCGTTACGCAGGAAATAAGAAATCATGGGAAGACCTACAATCTCAGTTTGCAATTGGTGAGCCTATCAGCGTAAAGGTACTCGACGCAAATAAGGGAGGACTAATAGTAAAGGCAAAGCACATCTCAGGCTTCTTGCCGGTTTCTCAACTTGCTCCGGAACATTATCCTCGCGTAAGCGGAGGTGACAAGCAAAAAATTCTAGACAAGTTGCGTGAATTCGTTGGACAAAGCATTAAGGTAAAAATTCTAGATCTTAACGAGACCGATGAAAAACTAATTGTTTCAGAAAAAGCAATTTGGGAAGGTGAACAACGAAGCGTAATCACACAAATTTCAGTTGGAAAACAAATCGAAGGAGAAATTACAGCTCTTGCTGATTTCGGCGCTTTTGTAAAATTCTACCCAGCTCCAGAAGCAGACACAACGCTTGAGGGATTGGTTCATATTTCAGAAATTGCATGGCAGCGAATTGATCATCCACGAGATCTGCTAAAAGTTGGTCAAACTGTTAAGGCTCAAATCATTGGTATTGAAGGAAGTAAAATATTCCTATCTATAAAAAAACTAATGGATGATCCTTGGACAGGAGTAGAAAATCGATACAAAATTGGTGACATTGTAGAGGGAACAATCCTAAAAATAAATCCGTTTGGATTCTTTGTTGAACTTGATAAAGATATTCATGGACTTGCGCACGTTTCTGAACTTTCCTCAAAGCCGATTGAAGATATGTCAGTTTTGGGAAAGATTAATCAGGTTCGAAAATTCAAAATCGTTTCCATTGAGCCAAAGGAGCACAGGCTAGGTCTTTCGATTAAGGCAATGGAAGATAAGGTAGATTCTGAAGAAAAAGAGGTTAACGCTGATACTGAAGTAGCAGGCGTTGTCGAACATCCTGAGGAAGTAGAGTTTGCAAAGGATCTCCACGAGACCGAAGAGGTTAAAGCTGAAACCGAAGAGGCTACATCTGAAGGCGCAGGGGTTACCCAAAATACTGGAGAGGTTAATCAGGATGCAGAAGAGATTACAACTAGCGACGAAGAAGTTAAATAAATCCTCGCGACTTAACAATAAGCTTCTAACAACAATCACATGCGACCACTTTCAAAAAACATAATAATATTCATTCTGTTTGTTGTAGCTATTGGTGTTGTGTTCTCTACCTACGATGTAGAAGATACAAAACCGGAGACTATAGGCACCAGTACGCTTATTGAAAAGATACAAGCAGAAGAGGTAGATCGAATTGAAGTTCGCGAAGATACTCTAAGTGTATTTTCAAAAGACGGCACAGAATTCACTGCCAAAAAAGAATCTGGCGAAGCATTGTCTGATCTTTTAGTTAACTACGGGCTAGCAAGCGAACAGCTATCTGCGCTTAACATTGAAGTAAAAGAACCAAGCCTTTGGATGACATTGGTAAAGAGTGTTCTTCCAACGCTTCTATTCTTGATCGGCTTCATGTTCATATTCTGGTTCCTAATAAAACAAATGCAAGGGGCAAATAACCGCGCGCTTACATTTGGACAATCGCGAGCAAGAGAAGCTGGTGATAAAAAAAGAAAAATTACATTCAAAAATGTTGCAGGTGCTAAGGAGGCAAAGGAAGAATTACACGAAATTGTTGATTTCCTAAAAGCTCCAAAAAAATTCTCAGACCTAGGAGCGAAAATTCCAAGGGGCGTACTGCTAATGGGACCTCCCGGAACAGGAAAGACACTTATGGCTCGTGCAGTTGCCGGCGAAGCTAACGTACCATTCTTCCACATTTCCGGTTCAGAATTTGTAGAAATGTTTGTTGGCGTTGGAGCTTCACGTGTACGCGATCTATTTGCAAAAGCAAAAAAAGCAGCTCCCTGTATTGTGTTTATGGACGAAATTGATGCAGTCGGTCGCCAACGTGGCGCCGGACTTGGCGGAGGGCACGATGAACGAGAGCAAACCTTAAACCAAATCCTAGTTGAAATGGATGGCTTCGAGCCAAACAACGGCGTTATTATTATCGCCGCTACAAACCGACCAGATGTGCTTGATCCCGCACTGTTACGTCCGGGACGTTTTGACCGCCGAGTAGTGCTCGACCTTCCATCGCTTAAGGATCGTGAAGCAATACTCAAAGTTCACAAAAAAGGAAAGCCTTTGGCAGATGACGCAAACATTACAAGGATCGCGGAAAGAACAATTGGCTTTTCAGGTGCTGATCTTGAAAACGTTTTGAACGAAGCAGCAATACTTGCAGCGCGACATTCTAAAAAAGAAGTGGGTCAAAAAGAACTTCTTGAGTCAATAGAAAAAGTAATGCTTGGACCTGAACGAAAGAGCTCAATACTTACACCAGAAGAAAGAAAAGTAACCGCTTACCATGAAGCCGGTCATGCTCTCGTTGGTCATATGTTGCCTTTCACAGATGACGTGCATAAAATCTCCATAATCTCCCGAGGTCGTGCCGCAGGCTACACAATGAGCCTACCAAGCGAAGACAAGAAAATGCACTTCAGACATGAATTCCTAGATGACATGGCTATGATTTTGGGAGGATATGCCACCGAGCAAGAAATCTTTGGCGACATCTCAACAGGTGCATCAAACGATTTGGAAAAAGCAACCAAAATGGCAAAGAGTCTTATTACACAATACGGCATGAGCGAAAAACTTGGACCACGAACTTATGGCGAGCGAGAAGAAATGATTTTCATGGGCCGAGAAATTCGAGAAAATAGAGATTACTCAGAGAAAACTGCGGAAGAAATTGATGCGGAGATGCTTGAGCTTTTGAACAATGCACTGAAACGTGCAAAGGAAGTAATCCATACACATAAAGATAAATTAGAAATAGTTGTTAAAGAGCTGTTAGAGAAAGAAACAATTGAAAAAGAAGTATTTGAAAGAATTATTGGACCGGCTACCAAGGCGCCTCGCCTTGCACAAAAAGCACTATAAAAAAATCCCAGAATGAATCTGGGATTTTTTTATGCTTATATAGCCCAATAAATTTATCAAGAAATGCTAATTAAATTTAAGCTTAATTTGATAATATACACAAGATTATGTCATTTTGATGTTTTGGCACTGAGCTGGTGCATTGAGTCTAGATCTCGGGGCATACACCAGACACTTGACAAACACTAAATTTTGTGTTAGATTATCTTCTTA
>JAUYIW010000015.1 GCA_030688135.1 Candidatus Uhrbacteria bacterium
GTATAACCCCCTCGCAACCTGAATAACTTCCCTCACACAGCCTCGTTCAAAGTGCCATACACCGCAAACGGTTGTTTTAAAATAAAGGCCCAATACTGATCGCCTGTGGACCAATGCCACCACTCAGTTGAATAGTTTACAAACTGTCCGGCATTCATAGCGTCGATTAGCAACTTTCGATTTTCGCTCTGCTCTTCTGTAATTTTGTCAGAATATGTATACGTTCGATATTCTGTCTTTTCTGCATCAACGTTAATGTCAGTGCCCATGTCGAGCGCTGAGCCACTTGAATCTACTACGGTAAGATCTACCGCACTGCCAACAGAGTGTGGCATAACAGAGCCTGCGGGTGAATATAGCTTCGAAGTTTCATCGTTTAGCATTGCTTCATCCCAATCGGAATGACGCTTTTGTAAATCATTTCGATGCGCTTGCCAAAGCTTTGCCTGATCTTCTGGCGACCGATACCCCTCTACCACGAACAAATTATAGCCGTCAGGCAAAAACATTTGAGCATTGATAAGCTTATCTGCAACGCCTTCGCGCAACGTAACCCCTTTGTTTGTCTGCAAAGCAGAATTCCGTTCTTTTGCATATTCCAAAAGGTCAACCATCTTCTCACCATTTTCCTTAACCTCAACCGCCTGAATCAACGTATTATTTATAAAAACAAACTGATCTGGAACTACCATATTGTAATCTGGTAAAATAATTTAGTATTTGAGAAGATCATGTTATTCAATTCTTAGTGATATTGTAGCAGTGACAGGCTCTAGAGTAAAATAAATATATGTATAATTTTGACAAATCCACTGTTTTAGCTTAAAATGTACTTTTGAAACACTTCAAGCTAGGTCGGGGTAATTATAAGAATATGAAATCAATATTTACAACTTGCTCCATTTCTAGCCTTGTATTGCTAGGCATTTTTTCAATTTCATTACGTTATGTAGACGCTGCGGCAGGTGCTAACAGTCTTGTTAAATGCCCAAATGAACCGGCGGTTTATTATTTGGCAAACGATGGTAATCGTTACGTATTTCCAAATGAACATATTTATTACTCATGGTATGCAAATTTTGATAATGTAAAAACTATATCGTGTCCCAATCTTGCGAATCTTGCGATTGGTGGAGTAGTGCACTATCAAGCTGGTACAAAACTTGTGAAGACTCCATCTGTTAGAACAGTGTACGCAGTCGAACCTAACGGAAATCTCAGTGCACTGCGTGATGAACGCCAAGCACAGAGGCTCTTTGGTGAAGATTGGGCGTCACGAGTTGATGATTTATCTGTAGCCTTTTTCACACAATATAACGTTTTAGAAGAGCTGTCGGAGAATCAAATTCCGGAAGGTACTGTTCTTAAAAATGAAGATGGCACTTTTTTTAGAGTATTAGATGGCCAACTCGTTAACCTTAAAACATATGAGAACGAGGTTCTAAGCTCGGTACTACGATCTTTCGCATTATCGTTTGAGCAAGTTGACAATACACTCACAGCATATACTCCAACGCTGTCTGAAATTGAATCAATCGTATTAATCAGTGACATAAAAACTCTTAATGACGTGATCGATGTTCCTGAAGCTCAAATAATAGATGTACCGGAAATACCGGAATTTACAGAACACCAGAACCCAGAACAATCACTCTATGAGATAAAAGATATAGAAATCAATGTTATCGATTCATCCTATGACGTAGCCAACGGCAACACATCAGGATGGTTCACTAATGATCAGGAATCTGACGTCATGCTTTCAGGCTTTGACTTTAATGAAACAGGCGGTTCTCTAATGTTTAACCACCAGGGCGGAATTGCGTCAGATGGAAGACGCTTAATGCTTGCTGACAGGAATAATAACCGCGTGCTCATTTGGAATTCACTGCCAACCGAAAATGCCGAACCCGATTTAGTGCTTGGACAAACAAACTTTAATACAAATGAACCCGGCACTGGTCAAGATCAACTAAATTGGCCTACTTCAATTGCTACCGATGGCGTAAGACTCGTAGTCGCCGATACTGAAAATGATCGTGTTCTGGTTTGGAACACAATTCCAGTCACGAACGGAAAACCAGCTGACTTTGAGATATCTAATAACATTATGTGGCCATGGGCTGTTTGGACAGATGGCAGTAAACTTGTTGTAGCAAGTACTCAAACACAAAGCGTACTAATTTGGAATACCTTCCCACTAAACGGCGATCAGGAACCCGATGTCGTGCTACATCTGGATGATTTTGGAACGCCTAGAACAATCGGAAGCGATGGCACAAACTTAATGATCGGCGACCATAATGCGGTACCCAACAATAACGATCGTGGCAACTTCTTCTGGAACGAATTCCCTACAAAGGATAATCAGATGTATGACTTCTTTATGGTAGCGCCTTACACCGATGCCGATTCCGCAAATCATCCACACTATGGAGAAGTGCTTTGGAATCCGCGATTCACTGATGATGGAAAATTCGTAGCGCTCGGAATGACTTCCATTTTTGTTTGGGACAACTTTCCGACAGATGGATATGACAGCCCTGATTATATTATTGGAGGTGACTATGCAACGGAAAAAGAACTGGAGCCGTATAGATTTAATGCAGGCGACTCGTCTGGAATCGCAATAGCGAACGGAAAAATATATGTGTCGCTAAATAATGAAAATAAAATTGTTGTTTACAATAACATTCCAACAACTACCAATACCATTCCAGACTTTTCGATAGGCAGCACTGACATTTACACGAATACGCTGGCGGAAAATTATTTTATAACAAATCCTGTACCATCAAGCGATGGCACTAGCCTATTTGTAATATCAGATTTTGACCGTAAGCTCTATGTTTGGAAGCAAATTCCAGATGAAAGTGGCGCAAATCCAGACCTTGTGTTTAAGCTTCCGGCGCCTGCATGGGATAGCGACATTTACAATGGTAAGTTCATTGCAGCTGGTACTAATACTGTGTATATTTGGGATGAAATGCCAACTAAGCCAATACAGCCTAGCATTATTCTTCAAAGCCCTATTGGAGGAGTTAATTTTTCACAAATTCAGGGTGTGACCATGGACGACAAATACTTTTACATTGCCGATCGTGATAGTAATGCGCTGTATGTATTCGATGGGATCCCTACCAAGGACGACTCACCGATATATGAATTTAATATTGAAAGCCCCGGCCGTCTGCATAGCGACGGTGAGTACCTCACTGTTACTTCCGGTGCCCCAGGAGGCAATGTATTAATTTATCTCGTAAATAACGTAACCGCGGAACCCCTCAGCCTGAAAGGAATTGTACCAATCAATCAACCGATGTCAGCTAGTGTGATTGATGGGTCGCTATTTGTTGCCGATACTGTAAATAACCGTGTTATGATATGGAACGATGTCCGAGATGTGTTTAATAAAAAACAGCCTAATGTTATTTTAGGTGCTGAAGAACAGAACACCGTGCCGACTATATTAAGAGATGCATTCTACTGGCCTGGAACAATTTTTTACGATGGTAATTACCTATGGATTGGTGAATTCAAATTCTCAGGAAGGCTAATGAGATTTACAAGAGGGGGATAAACAAAAATCGGCTATTGCAATGACCTCCAGATTACATCATCATTCCATAGTAATCAATCTATGGATCTAGCCGATTACGATCTCTCATATCCATTATGGATGGCAAGGTGGAATATTACATTTCATATCTGTGTTTTCTCCTGTGCAATTGCAATGATCCTTAAATAATTTAGGTGTTAGGTGGTTAATATATTGTATGGGTAGCCTCTTGTCACCGCCCGCTTGGTATTAGGCCTGAGTGACGCGTTCGTAACGACCCATTAGTTCAGCTGAATCTAAAATGTAACTTTCCATCGCCGTGATAACTTCAGACTTTGACGCGCCTTCGGGTAAATCAAGCATAGCATTAAGCGCGTAAAGCTTAAAGAAGTATCGGTGCTCACGATCTGGCGGACAAGGACCACTATATGAATTCGCTCCACGCGTATTAGCGCCCATTACTCCCATTGGATTTTGACCCTCTGCAACCCTAAGCGTTGTTGGTGGAATATTAAATACTACCCAGTGATCCCACATGCCGTCCGGTCTGATTGACTTTGGAACATCGGGATCGTCCATAAAAAGAACTAGACTCTGCGCTCCTTCTGGCACACCGCTAATATTAAGTGGTGGGCTTATATTGTCGCCATCGCAAGTATATTTCGATGGAATGCGTCCGTTATGTTCAAAAACTGGACTAGATAAAATCATACATTTCGATATTGTTACTTTAACAACGGCCAAAATTTCAATAACCTTTTGCAAGTACGTTCGAACCTTTCAACATCTAACTTATTACGAACTGCGATGTCTTGCAACTTATGAACCTTTGCAGGGTTTCTAACCTCACGTAGCTTGGTATTTTTTTTAGTCAACTTCCCTGCTAGCAAAAAGAATATCCATCGAAGTGTGTATTTTGGGAACATATACAACATGCCCCACAGATACTTTCCTGCACCCATTTTCCACTTTATCGACTTATGACCGCTCCAATGCGCACGACTAACAGTATACACAACGTCGGACAGTTCACTCCAACGATTAAAAAAACCACGAGCTTCTTTAAGCTCGGACATTTCATCTTTTATGTCTTCCAAATGCCAAGCTTCATCGTGCTTTGGCATTCTTAAAAGGCTGTGCCAAAAATGAGTAATCATCAAATCAAATTAATCATATTTATACCTATGGTAGAAATCTATTGAGTACCAAAACCTGAAATGCCAAATATGTTGCAAACATAACCCAAACCAAATATGGCAAAAGTAAAATAGAAGCTGCCCTTGCGTTCTTCCACATAAGAAGAATAAGCAAAAGCACTGAAACGGCAAGGATTCCAGATTCAATTACCGATGCGCTAATTAAGTGCATGCGGAAGAATAAAAAGCTCCAGAATACGTTCAATAGAATATTTGCTACGAAAACTATAAATGTAGCAATAAAACGATTATCGCGAGGCATCTGACGCCATGCGATAATTGCTGCGAGAGTTGCAAGAATATAAATTGAAGTCCAGACAATGCCAGTTGTTGCGCCAGAAAATGCAAGCTCAGGAATGTTAAGTTTGTAATACCACGTTAGACCGTTGCTAGTTATTAGACTACCAAGAGATGCTACAAGAAATGTAATTATTGGGATTACAAACAAATACGCCCAAGGATTCCTAGCCGGCCTACTGGCAATATTGTTTAGTTCGGTGTCTTTAAGAATCATATGTTTGATATCTGATTTTAGTATGTCGGCAGTTTCGCGAGTGCTTTCACGAGAAAGCAGATACGGACTTTCGACCGACCAAAATCGGACGTTATTATGTCGAAAAAGAAATGTAGGACAAGTTTTTGGACTGGCCATTACAATTACCCTGTCTGCCCAATCAACCCACGCCTTCTCAAGACTTGATCGTTTGTAATCTTTAATATCGATTCCATCTTCCTCCAGACACGCAACACAATACTCAGCCATTTCAACATCCCCTAGTCTGTCACCATTTTTATCACCAACTCTAGTACCAGCAGAGGAAACATCGTAATTACGCCCGTACGCGCGAAGATAGGCTTCAGCCATTTGACTGCAACCAATATTTCCTTCACAAACAAATAGTACTCGCATCATAATTTGAGTTCGATATTATTATACCAAATGTTAGCAAAATAATTAAGTGTTTTAGCCACTAGGCTGTTAATGTTTTTTTATTGCTATGATTATCTCTCTTTAATAAAAACGCCCTTTTAAAAAGAAGGCGCTCTACTCCAACGTTCTCGAAAAGTTTTTACGTCAATACTAGGCTACCGACACATTACACGATAATGTTAATTGTATTCCATCCTGCGTATGTACATCGAACAATATAAACATTTCACTTTTCTCTGAGTTTACAAACGTTACCTTTGCATCTACTAAATCTGAACCTAATGCCTCGAGAGCCTTGCGAATTTCTTCTCTAAACGCTTTCGAAGCAACCGTACGAGCAACATTGCCGGACTCAGCATCTCCGTATACTTCCTCGAGCATGTCAGAAGGTAAAGACTCAATGGTTTTGAGTATGCGATTTTTTACCTGAGTAACGTTCTCACGTGCAGATTCTCCAAGATTTTTAATATTTGGTATTGTTCGTTCGGCAGAGATATACGGATCTTTTTCGGGGATAAGTTCACGTATGTTAACACTTAGCTGATTCAAATCTTGAACTGCCTTTTCAAACTCAGCTTTTGTTAAATCAGATGTAATGGCAAAATTATAATTGTCGTATTTATTATTAAGCTTATTAAATTCTGAATATAAAATACGCGCCCTCTCAACTTTTGATTGGACTTCAGGTGAATACGTTCGCCCCTTTACCTGATCGAACCCAGTATGCACTGCACGCAACTTAGAACGCGTAATCCTGAATGTCTCTAGTCTATCGGTATAATATTGAACCAGCCTTTTAAAATGCTTAGGTAACTTATAAAGCGGTATATCTATAAGGTGCGCCACCAAAACACCACGAGCTTCCATAGTTGAAAACAGCTCCTTATTCTCATCTAATAATTCTGTGAACTCTTTAAGCGCCGCCTTCCCTTCCTCTTCAGTCCTCTCTTTTAGGAAAGCCTTGTTGTTTCGGCCATATGAACCCTTGATCTTTAATTCATCCTGATAACCGTACTTAAAAGCTACACGAATACTATTTCCATTTGAGCCTTCCCTAACACGTGCGATTAACTCATCCTTCAATTTATCCATAAAGACATCTTTGACACTAAAATTAAAACGAGTATATTCCTTCGCTTCCCTAACTTCAAAGCTTGAAAAGTCTCTTAGGAAAATATTGTTGATTAAATGCTGACGCTCGTGTACCTTAGTTCTCTCAAAATCATCCTCTGGCCTCTTGCCTAATGAAGCGATAGCTACTGGAATTCGTATCTCAAGACCGGGATAACTATTGGATCTTTCAAAATACAAGGCACTATATTCTTTATAGTATTCAGAATCCATTATTTGATTTTTTTCTTTAACTGAAATCCTTCTTGGAATTACCGGCAGGTATTCAAAAACTCCTAATGGCGTAAAATATTCGCCTGACTTAATAGCATTAATTAATTTATAGCTTTGAAATTCTTTAGCGCGAAATTTTTCTATTTTAATAAAATCATCGCTGTCATAAACCTTGATTGCAAAATACCCATCATCAAAATGAAAATCTATACGTCCGCTTGGTTCTTCCTTTAAAAGATATGAGAAAAATCTCTGACCGAATTCCTGCGGAGACGTAACTTCATCCTTCTCAAATCCAGCCATTTCTTTCATAAGACCATAACTTGCCTTGCTCTCTGCTAAAAATTTTCGATATCTATCTACTATCTCTT
The DNA here is from genome assembly GCA_030688135.1 of Candidatus Uhrbacteria bacterium. GTDB lineage: Bacteria > Patescibacteriota > Patescibacteriia > UBA9934 > UBA9934 > JAUYIW01. Next base: position 7,402 of record JAUYIW010000015.1, read on the forward strand.
TCATATCTTCAACTGCTTTCTCGTTAATTTTCGACAAGTCAGTCAAAGCTTTAAATTCTTCAAAATTTGGGTCTTTTGAATCAGATAGATAATCCTCAAGCTTCACCACCGTTACCGCCGTATGATGCCTAGCGTCGAGCAACGCCTCCAGCTTTGACTCCCTATTTTCAACTGAAACAACAGAATCAGCCTCAATCTCCTGTGCAACATCTGTAGACCCTGGCATTTTTATCCCATCAAAAAAAATACCTGCATCGCGATCTACAGACTCTGGTCTTCTGAATAACTGCGGGTTGTCATTGTTCATTTAGATTGAAAGATTTTAAATCACTCATATCTCTCATTGTATCATTCGCTCCAATGTTACTCCAACAAATCAAGAATAGCTGAAGCTGCAGGACTCTGTTCTGGAGAAATATGATATACGACCTTTTTGCCGTACTGCTCTCTATGAATAACTCCTAGAGCCTTTAATTTTGCTAGATGTTTCGAAGTAGCATTAAATGATAAATCTATAGCTTCTGCCAACTCCCCAACCGATGCAGTCTTTCTCTTTTTTAAATGCCATAAAATTGACAACCGCCTACGATTTGCCAAACCTTTTAAAATCTTCTCTAAATCCTTCATATCTCTCATTGTATCATTCGCTCCAATGATACCACAAAGTAATGAGTTACATTGATTCAAAAATAATAGGAATCTCGAGCGCAGCGTCGTACTCTGGAAGTCCTGATGGATTATCTTTTTGAAGTATTAATGCACCGTTGTCGTACAAAGTAGGAGTTTCAAATTCGAGCGTAGCAGTAAATGGAACAAAATCTTCGGTCATCCAATCACCGTTTGCTGTCGCGTAACCTTCCGCAATTATCAGTCCATCCCAGTCAACAAGGACTACAGGAAATGTGGCCTCGAAATACCAAGTGCCAACTGCAGTGCCCTCAATATTCAGCGGACTTGAAATTGTAGCGCCTGGCCTAGGATAGCTAATTTGAATTTTATCCATTACTTCTAGCTCATTACCAACGTCCTCTACAAATGTTTCGTCGCCATGCCTACACTGTCTTGGATAACTTTCCATTACCGGATTCCCAGCGTCTACGCAATCAATAAAATCGAGAACAACAACGTCCTCTTCCGCCACCGTACATCCTGCACCAACGAGTAAAAACGCGATAAATAGTAGTGATAGTTTTTTCATATACTAATATTCTCCCAGATCCAGGCGTAAAAGGCAAGCAATTGACAAGAGTCTATATTGATGCTAATATACTCGCCTGTTTTATTTCACAAAAAGGAGGGCTAAATGCCTGCAATCGTACACACGCGCGACACAGAAGGAACTCGACGCTTCCTCGCACACAAGGACGGGTCTCCCATAGTCTTCGCCAATGGCCACATCGCGAGTCAGTGGTTTGAGAAAAACCAGGAAGCGTTCTTGATCGACGTCGACGTCAACAAGAGCATTGGACCGGGATGGATGGACAGCCACGATCCCCTCGCCGAAGACACACCGAAACCTGAGCACCGGCCGTACTGTCTGAAGGATGACTCGCTTCTACCGGATAGTGTCCGCAATTGGACTCCCCCGCCGAAGCCTACGCTGAGCGAGCTACTCGGAACGCTTCTCGGAGTCAACCCCAAAGAAAACGGGTTTGCACTCAACCTGCATGACCTCGACTGTGCTGCGGCCGAGGCCATCCCAAATCTCTTCGCACCGCCCAAACGTAAAAAAAGGCGCTAGACCTACCATACCTCAGACCGATGCCCTTGCGCGTTGGTCTTTTTCTTTTTCTGATTTCTTCATTCCACAATTCGTACGGACCATCTCAAGCATCATTTTATTACTCACTCCAATGTTACAATGAAACCCTGCGTGGAAAAATCAAATTA
>JAUYIW010000018.1 GCA_030688135.1 Candidatus Uhrbacteria bacterium
AGGTCGCGAGGAGAAATCTTTCGGAGATCTCAGCGAACCGCGAAAGATCTCTCGTCGTGGATCGCAAGCTCCTCGAGATGGTGGGGTTCGAAAGATCTCTCACCCGACAGCAGAAAGTTAAATCGGGTTCGAGATGGTAGAGAGCAAGATATCCGCTGTTTTTACCGGTTGAGCTAACCTTTGGCCTCTATGCATCTTCCACCTAAATTGCGTATGATCCAATGTTATGGCAAAGAGTGGTTACATAAGTTAAAACCAAATAAAACCCTTTTTGCACGTTATTGAAATTCAATTTCATGATATAATAAAACCATAAAATCAACTATGGTGGATCAACCTATAAATTCAGAGTTAAAACAGATCGAAAGCGAATATAATCGCGAAGTAGCTATTGTGAAGGCCCGTCCATTTTTGAAACGATTGGGCATATTTCTTTGGACTGCGATTGATGTAATTTTAGTTGTGCTGTTTGTTGGCTACATTGCAACATATCTTGTTTCGGGATTTTTTGCAGAGCGTGAGGACATTGCGGCTATTGTAAGTAACATTGACGTAATGCACGCTATAAGCGCTGACAATGCTGCGCAGGCAATTTCGATTGGTAGTGTGAAGGAATTTGCTCTTAGCAATGGCGATTATGATCTTTATGTGGAGGTTGATAATCCAAATAGCGATTGGTATGCAGAGTTTAATTATTATTTTGACACTGGCAGTGAAGAAAGTGACCGCATGGGAGGTTATATAATGCCAAATGAGCGAAAGCCTCTTGTGGCGTTTAGGCAGGCATTTGACGCAAGGCCGTCAGACGCCGAACTTGTAGTTGAAGATTTTGTATGGAAAAGGGTGGATGCGCATGCTGTAGAAAATATTAATGACTGGATGGCTGAGCATACAGATTTTGAAATCACAGCAGACGATTATTCAGATATACCGCTCGATGGCGAAAATATTGCAAGATCATCTTTTACAATAAAGAATAAAACTCCTTACAGCTATTGGTCGCCAGTGTTTTATGTTGTGCTTGAACGCAATGGTACGGTTCTTGGTGTAAATCAAGCTTCAGTCGCAGGTTTTGAATCGGGCGAGACAAGAACAGTTAATGTTAATTGGTTTGGTAACGCTCCTACCGCAGGCGACGTTTTTGTTATTGAGAATATAAACTTCTTCGATCCCGATGTTTATATGCCACCTCCCGGAGAATCAGGATCTGACATACGCGACGAGTTTTAATTTGTTTGAAAACCCTCGAGCTTTACTCGGCGGTTTTTGTTTTGCAAAAAAAGCCCCTATCGCATTGATTCTTGACAGATTAATATCAGATGAGCAGACGTAGACACAAAGGTTAAGTTATGCCAAAATGAGATCCTATGCAGGTATCCCGTCCGGTACAGCAACTTCAACGATTTGACTGGATTCTTTTATTTTCAGCCTTGGTATTATTTGCTTTTGGCATCGCTGCCATTTATTCCGTTGAACTTTCGCGCGAAAGCGCTGATTTTCTTTTACTAAAAAAGCATCTTATTGCTCTTGGTGTTGGTACTGTTGCATTGCTCATTATGGCAAATGCAAATTTTTTACAACTTAGAAGCTATGGCAGAATTTTGTATCTACTTGGAGTAGTGCTTATGATTGCCGTGCTGATTTTTGGTTCAGAGATTCGAGGAACAACAGGTTGGTTTGATTTTGGAGTATTTTCTTTTCAGCCGGTAGAGTTTATGAAAATAGCTCTTGCCGTTGAGCTTGCTCGCTTTTTTAGTGAGCGTGCAAGGCGCAGGTTTGGGTGGAAGGAGATTTTTGGTAGCGGTGCACTTGTTGCTATACCGGTTGTGCTTACTGCAATTCAGCCTGATTTGGGAAGCGCATTTTTGCTTGTTGGGATGTGGGTAATTTTAATGTTCTTTGCAGGACTCCGCTGGCATCATGCTACGGTCCTTGGGGTACTTGTAGTTTTGTTTGCGATTATTTCATGGTCATTTCTTTTGCATGATTATCAGAAAGAACGCTTGGCAGTTTTTATTAATCCAGATCTTGATCCGCTTGAGAGTGGTTACAATATAAATCAGGCAAAGATTGCAATAGGGTCGGGTCAACTATTTGGTAGGGGATTAGGTTTTGGTTCTCAAAGCCAATTAAAGTTCTTGCCAGAAAGTCAGACTGATTTTGTATTTGCAGTTATAGCGGAAGAGTTAGGTTTTTTTGGAGTGCTTGTCATTTTAACATCGATTGGAGTTTTTCTTTCGCGTGCCTTGTTGCTCGCCTATCGTGGAAATGATCACTTTACAACATTCCTAGCCATTGCAATTTTTGGAGCTTTATTTGTTCAGATGTCGGTAAACATTGGAGTGAACTTGGCAATATTTCCAGCCACAGGAGTAGGTTTACCATTCGTTAGTTATGGAGGAAGCTCTCTTGTAATGTCATTTTTTATGTTAGGTATTTTGGAGAGCGTAGCAGTAAGACTGCGTCCTGGGGATAGGATGGAGAGGACGTGGTATAATTAGCCGGCTTAAATAAAAGTAGCCAGTAGTCAGTAGTTAGAATACGGAATACAGTAGCCAGAATCCAGAAGTTAGGCTAGACTCTTCTATCTACCTCCCACTTTCTACTTACGACTTACTTTTCATGCGTTATGACCAACAAATCACAACATGGTTTTGGAATGCTAGCAAAATGCCCATATTGCAATGGGGCATACAGTGCTTCTGATGCTCAAATGGTAAAGCACGAATCAAAGCGAACAATAATGCATATAATGTGCTCAATTTGTAACCATGCCATGCTTTTGACTGTTTCAAGGTCACGCGAAGGCATCATGTGCGCTGGAATATTAACAGATTGCGACTTTGAAGATGCTATAAAGTTTGTTGACGCTGATTCAGTATCGATTGATGACGTTATAAACGCTCATAGAAGCCTAACCCTTGACAAGTTTTTATAAAAAAGGTTAAATAGCCTCAAATTAGACATAAATTATGGATCAGAAATCAATACAAGCTACACCAAGAGAACTTGCAGGGCGAAAGACCGATGCCTTACGAGCAGAAGGAAAAGTTCCTGCTGTTATGTATGGCTTTGAGACAGAGCCGATAAATATAGAATTGGATCGTAACCAGCTAGACAAGCTTTATACTTCAGCAGGTTATAGTACTGTAATTAATCTCACTATTGGGGACGCTCTACATAACGTACTAATCGCTGAAATACAGCGTGACCCATTAACTGATTTTATTACTCATGCAGATTTCCGACGAATCGACATGAACAAGAAGATTGAAGCAACGATTGCTATAGTCACAATTGGTGTTGCTCCGGCAGTTAAGGAAGCTGGTGGTACACTTGTTACGCCGATTGAAGAAGTAGAGGTGCTCGCTTTGCCTACAGCTTTGGTACGCGAAATTCAGGTTGATATTTCAGGACTTAAGACTTTCGAGGACACTATTCATGTAAGAGACCTAATAATCCCAGAAGGCATTGAGGTGCTAACAGACTTAGGTAGAACTGTTGCGCTCGTACAGGCTCCTCGTAAGGAGGAAGATTTGGATGCGCTTAATACTGCTGTTGTAGCAGATGTTGGAAGCGTCGAGGTGACAAAGGAAAAGAAGGAAGGTGCTGAAGGAGTTGCCGAGAAGAGCGAAAAATAAAATGAAACGAATAACAAAATTATTTAGGGGGATAGGAAAGAAGCTGGGCAATAGTCGCCTCGCTTCTTTTGTTGCAAATATGTTCCGATCACTTTTTAAAAGGGGGACAGGCGATAGTTCCGGTAATGGTTTGAAAGAGGTCTGGATTGGAGTTGGCGCACTTGTGCTTGTTGGAGGTTTAATTGCGCTCACAATTTATGGAACTGCTTCGCAGGTTACGCCAGAGATAACAGTTGATGATTCAGGGATTGAGGTTGAGGTTGTTTTGCGACATCCATTAACGGGGGAGATTTTAAGTGAAGAATTAGAAAGCCTGCCACAAGTATTTGGAGTGATGGTTGAGAATTCTGCGGACGCATGGCCACTTTCTGGAATTGATGAAGCTTTCTTGGTAATTGAGGCTCCGGTTGAAGGAACGATTCCACGCTTCGTTACTTTCTTTATGGAAGGTACAGAAGTTGAGAAGGTTGGGCCTGTCAGATCTGCAAGGCCGTATTACTTGGACTGGAATGATGAATTGCAGGGAGTCTATGCGCACGTTGGTGGTTCGCCTGAAGCGCTCGATTACATCAAATACGACTACGATACAATAGACTTGAATCAGTTCTGGCAGAGTGAGTATTTTTATCGTCAGAATGGCTATCGTTATGCTCCGCATAATGTGTACACTACCGGCGAGCTGTTGAACGAATCGCTTAATGAACTTGATTTAGACGATCCTAATTATGAATCATGGACATTTAAAGATGACTCACCAGTCAATATCGAAGATGCACGATCGTTAAGCATTGACTGGAGTGATGGCGCAACATATGACGTAGAGTGGCACTACAATTTTGAAACAAACGACTATACGCGTTACCAAAGTCGTTATGTGATGGAAATGGAAAATGATAACACGGTAGAGGCGAACAACGTAATTGTAATGTCAGCTGATATTAGAGTGATCGATAATGTTGGTCGTCGAAATATTGCAACAGTTGGGCAGGGTGATGCTTTGATTGCGCAAGATGGTGAAATGTATTTAGCGCGTTGGGTAAAGGAAGAACGAACCGGTCGTTTGCGTTTCTTTACAACTGATGGATTTGAGATTTCGTTAAATGCCGGAACAACTTGGATTGAGGTTGTTGATGATTTAGGCGTTGTTGAAACAATGGAGGTTGAGCTCGATGAGTAGGAGGTTCGTTGGGATCATACGCAATTTGGGTGGAGGACTCGTCCAATCTGCCAGGTTAGAATTTGTTTGATCCATTTAATAAGTAGAAAGTTACCATTTCGACGAGTCTGTAGGTCGCGAGGAGAAATCTTTCGGAGATCTCAGCGAACCGC
>JAUYIW010000019.1 GCA_030688135.1 Candidatus Uhrbacteria bacterium
AGGTCGCGAGGAGAAATCTTTCGGAGATCTCAGCGAACCGCGAAAGATCTCTCGTCGTGAATCGCAAGCTCCTAGAGATGGTGGGGTTCGAAAGATCTCTCACCCGACAGCAGAAAGTTAAATCGGGTTCGAGATGGTAGAGAGCAAAATATTCGCTGTTTTTACCGGTTGAGCTAACCTTTGGCCTCTATGCATCTTCCACCTAAATTGCGTATGATCCGCTAGATGTTGACAGTAACTAAAAGGGCGCGTTTTACCGCGCCCTTCTTACATCTGTGGTCATCTCTTTGATCATTTGCACAGCTCGACATATGTTAACGAGTGCGCAGTCTGCTCTCAACGCCAGTCAAGAACTTGGATCGTTTTAACTACAGCCACTAGTTCCTCCGCAATTTAGGCACTTATAACACGCCCCATTTCGCACCATAATCGATCCGCAGGTATCGCACGCAGGTGCATCTGCGCTGTTATCAAACGTAGAAGTATGATCTTGACCAGCGGTTGCGGTAGTCGCAACGACAACCTGTACCGCTTGATGAACGCTTTCCTTGAACAAATCACTCTGCTTTTGATCGCTAGTAGCAGGATCACCTTTTGAAGGCGCGGCACCGGCACTCATTTTATTATCTGGAACTTCAATGTTATTTATACCAACTCTTTTTAAATCCTCTTCCGGCAGGAACTTAATTGCCATCCAGCGGAAAATATAATCAACTATTGACTTTGCCATGCGAATGTTTGGATTGCTTGTGAATCCAGATGGCTCAAACCTCATGTGCGCAAACTTATTCACAAGTACTTGCAAAGGCACGCCATACTGGAACGCAATCGAAACGCTTGTTGCAAATGCATCCATAAGCCCGCTTATAACCGAACCTTCCTTGGCCATTGTGACAAAAATCTCTCCAGGTGCACCGTCATCATAAAGCCCCACGGTAATGTAGCCTTTATGACTTCCAATGCTGAAACGATGCGTAATCGATCGACGCTCATCTGGTAATCTTCGACGCCTTGGCGTGTAATCAGGTGTTGAAATCTTGTTGGTTGGGATAGAAGCTACATCAATACTTTCTGACTTTTGAATTGCGGGCTCTTCTACTTTATTACTCTTGCCCGAAGCATCTGATTCTTTCGATGTAGTAAGTGCCTGCTGTCTCTTTGAGCCATCACGATAAATAGCAATAGCTTTCAACCCCATCTTCCAGCCCTTCATATACACCTCTTCAATTTCCTCAACAGTGGCATCATGAGGCATGTTTACAGTTTTGCTAATCGCGCCACTAATAAACGGCTGAACTGCAGACATCATTTTAAGATGTGCCATGTAATGAATTGTACGCGTTCCATTCTTTGCTTTAAACGCACAATCAAACACTGGTAAATGCTCATCTGTTATGTGTGGTGCACCCTCAATAGTATCTTTTTGATCTATGTACGCGACAATCTCCCTAATCTGATCAGACGCATAGCCTAAGCGCTCCAAAGCCTCTGTAACGGTTCCATTGATCATCTTTAGCATTCCTCCACCAACAAGCCACTTATACTTCACGAGCGCGATATCTGGCTCAACGCCTGTAGTGTCACAATCCATAAGAAACGCAATCGTGCCGGTTGGGGCAAGAACTGATATTTGCGCATTTCGCATTCCATGCTTTAAACCATTATCAACAACATTATCCCATGACTTTCTAGCCTCGAATAATAGATCTGCAGGAACGTCATTAGGATTAATATCGTACGCTTCTTTACGATGCATTTGCATTACCTCCATCATCGCACCTTCATTCTCCTTGTAACGCTCGAATGTACCAATATTTTCTGCCATTTTTGTTGATTGATAATAAGTCTGCCCAGTTAGTAAAGCCATAATAGCACCGGCAAGATTTCTGCCATCATCTGAATCATACGGAAGTCCTCGGCTCATTAGTAATGCTCCAAGGTTTGCAAAACCAATACCAAGCGGACGAAAAGCAAAGCTGTTTTGCTCAATTGCAGGTGTTGGATAGCTTGAGTTTCCAACAAGAATTTCCATTGCTGTAATAATCACTTCTGAAGCCTTTTTAAACGCGTCAACATCAAATTCCATTACTCCATTAACTTCTTTTCTAAACTTCATTAAATTGAGAGACGCTAAATTGCATGCGCTGTCGTCCAAAAACATGTATTCCGAACATGGGTTTGATGCATTAATACGGCCGGAATTCTTACATGTGTGCCACTTGTTTGTAGTGGTATCATATTGAATTCCAGGATCGCCACATTCCCAAGCTGATTCTGCCATTTTTCGGTATAAATCTTTTGCTTTGTGCTTAACCGAATCTTTTCCGGTTGTGACTTCCTTTGTAACCCAATCAGAATCTGACTCTACCGCTTGCATAAACTCATCCGTTACACGAACAGAGTTATTTGCATTTTGGAAAAATACAGAGCTATACGCATCGCCATCCATAGAAGCGTCGTATCCGGCATCAATTAATGCCCAGGCCTTGCGCTCTTCCTTAACTTTACATTCGATAAAGTCAACAATATCCGGATGATCAATATTTAAAATAACCATTTTGGCAGCCCTTCTTGTTTTTCCACCAGACTTTACAATGCCAGCAAAAGCGTCGTAGCCCTTCATAAACGACACTGGACCTGATGACTTTCCATTTGATCGACTAAGAAACTCACGAGATGAACGTAGCTTTGAAAGGTTCGATCCTGTTCCAGAACCTCCTTTAAAAAGCATGCTTTCGGTGGTAGCAAGTTGCATTATTGAACGCATGTCGTCGTCAACTGAGTTAATAAAGCATGCGGAACACTGCGGATGCGGATTAACACCAACATTAAACCAAACAGGACTATTAAATGCCGCCTGTTGGTTAACTAGTATGTGCGTAAGTTCATCTTCGAAAATTTGAGCATCATCTTTGGTTTGGAAGTAACCATCCATTTTGCCCCAGTTTGCAATAGTTGTTGCAACACGACTGACTAGCTGTTTCATCGATGTTTCACGCTCCGGCTTTCCAACCTGACCCCTAAAGTACTTTTGGGCCACAATATTTGTTGCAGTCTGCGACCATTCCTTTGGAGTCTCAATATCGTTTTGCTCAAATATTGCCTCACCTTTTTCATTTGTGATTTTCGCAGTTCGCATCTCCCATTTGATTTCGTCATATGGATGCACATTGTCATGCGTAAAGTAACGAGAAAACCGCAACCCCTTTCCATATTGAGGAGCTCCAGTTTTTCGTGGAGCAGTTTGCTGACGATGTGACATGTACTTCTTTGCAACATGAATAAGGTTGTTGTCTACAAAAGTCATTGCAATAACCTCACGAACGTCAGAAGTATTCGGAATTGTGTGTCCGTTATAAATTTTTTGAATCCTACCCATTACCTGAGCAGTAATTTTATCTGTATTTGACTCGTCTTTCATGCCAGCGTCCACCATTGCGCTTAAAATCGAAGCACGCAATTTCTCAGGCTGAAACGTTTGTTCCTCCCCACCACGTTTTCGTACGCTCTTTACTGTTATCATAAACTGCCATACGGCATCGCTAACTTGATTTTCATTGACCTTTGAGGTCTCTACGTTCAAACGAGTGGAGTCATTCATAAGACAATCTTTAGCTAATTTTTTTCTTAGGCGAGTACGAACTGCAAAACCTTACGGTTACAATGCAGCTTTTAGGGGTAAAAAAGAATCCCCTTTTGGGATCCCACTTCTCTCCCCGACTGTTAGATATTTGTCAATACCTTGCAACACTATATGTTGTGTCACCAAAGAGATTGTACCACAATATGTTGTGTCTTGTATGACTCGGCTGTGGATAAATATACCGGCTGGCTGTTAGCTTATAGCTTTTAGCTAATAGCTCGACAAGCTTAGTGAAGTTTATCGAGCTAAATGCAAAAAAGCTAATGGCTAGCAGTAATTTAAAACCCCATAGTTAGGTTAATCGACGACTTCTCATCTGCCGGAACGCTAAAATCAACCTCTACCTGCCGACGTTCACCCATTCTGTCATCAAACAATAAAAATCCCTTATCTCGACCAAACTCATAGACTTCTTTTGTAACCTTAACGTCCTGCTTACAGTATTCTATAACCTCTTCTACACGCCCTTCTTTCCACCACTGAACCGCCTGAAGTCCGTGCGCACTCTTTCCTACTCCAATAGTTGCAGATGCTACAGAATCTAATTTAATTCGAAATCCCAATGAAGTATAAATCTTTGCAAGCATATCAAGCTGTGCAATCTGTAATAAATCACCTGGATAATATCTATTCAAAACTGGCATATCAAATCCTACGGAATTATAGCCAATAATCCTACTACATCCCTCGAGCCGTTTAAATAACTTAGGTAGATCTTCCTCTAAATATGCCTCGTAAACATCGGTATCATAATAATAAGCCACTACGACAGATACCCTTAACTCATCCCAAGGTACCTCGCCAATGGCTGTTCGTGTCTCAATGTCTAATACTACTTCGTTGCTCATAATTTGACTTTTTTTGATCGTAACGATTGCTAGTGTAGCATATCTTACCGTAATTGAAAAAATCAACTTAAGGTCTGATGCGTAAAGAGGCTGTACGATTAACGGAGGGGTTATACGGAATGCGAGGGGGTTATGCGACAAACGCAGAGGTTATAAATAACTATAATTGCGAGGACCCTGCAGAGACGAATGGATCTTTCGCTACCGGATCCGCTTTGATACGCACTAATCATCCACTTTTATCTATTCTCAACTCAAAAAGAAAACCACGCCATTATGACGTGGTAACGTTACGAGCAACTTTAGCGGCTCGTTTTTTCGACTCTGGAGTATCAGCTTCTAATGCACTCGACGACCTCATAGCCTCAAGCGACGACACAGAGCAAAGAGCCTTCAAGTCCCGCCTAAGAACCTTAATCTCACAGATGTACTGAATTGCGGGATTAGGCACATCATTGGGACTCAAAGAATTAATTTTCTCAATGCCTTCTGAGAGCCTTTTTAGAACTTTTTCCAAATAGAAAGCTCTCTGGCTAAGTGTTTCTTGCACTTTTCCACGAGCTACTTCACTAGCTGCGCGCTCAAAGTGATGCGAAGAAACGAGTTTCTCAAGCTCTCTATACGCGCAAACTATTTCCTTACAGCATTTTCTATAAAGAATTTGGGGATCCTCCAGCTCTAGCCAGGCCAATCCGAAAGGAATAAGGTTGATGACTAGTAATACGAAAAATCCTACGAAACGCTGACTAGAAGATGGCCAAACTAGGATTCCGTGTAGAAGTCCTACCGTGAGTGGAAGAATCATTAGCTCCATAAAAGCCATCGCGCCCAAAAATTCAACATTAAAGATTGGCTTCTTAGACTCTTCAATAATATATTCCGGCAAATCCGGAAGCTCTAGGAACTTATCCATTTCAACCCCCAAATTTGAGTTATAAGGAACACGCTCAAGAACTCATTAGTTGTACTTGATTTGACGTTTTTGTCAAGTCATAGAAACTATCTTACAAGATCACTTTTTTGTTCCATCTCCTTTACTTGAGCCAATACTCAATAACACCCCACTCGTTTATAGTCCGTACGGACCATAAACGAGTATTTTTACAAATTCCTTAGTAAATTGGATAGGAAACTACGGATCATACGCAATTTGGGTGGAAAATGCATAGAGGCCAAAGGTTAGCTCAACCGGTAAAAACAGCGAATATCTTGCTTTCTACCATCTCGAACCCGATTTAACTTTCTGCTGTCGGGTGAGAGATCTTTCGAACCCCACCATCTCGAGGAGCTTGCA
>JAUYIW010000023.1 GCA_030688135.1 Candidatus Uhrbacteria bacterium
TTATCACTTCATAAGATGTTAATTTCAAACATTCGCGACGATATCGCCGGAAGATTTAGAAAAAATGATAAATTTGTGCGCGTTGGCAGTCATATCGCCCCCAATCCCAAAGAAGTGGTAGGTCGGCTGGAAAAAATATTATCCGAATACAATGCTGCAAGTCACGAAAATATAATTAAAAGGATTGCAAGGTTGCATCTGGCTTTTGAATACACTCACCCATTTTGCGATGGTAATGGCCGTATTGGACGTGTAATAAATAATTATCTACTAATACGAGAAGGATTTGTGCCGATCAACATAAAATTTATTGATAGAAATAAATATTACGAAGCGTTTAAGGAATTTGATGCCAAAGGCGCTACTGCTATTATGGAAGAGATAGTTGGCAAGGCGCTTACTAGTAGCTACCACAAACGACTAGCTTATTTGGAAGGCGCGCAGATTATGACGCTCGCTGAATATGGGAAAATAAATAAAATATCACACTCTAATTTGATCAATAAGGCAACCCGCCAAACAATAGAGGCCTTTTTAGAAAAAGGCGTGTGGAAAATTGGGGTTGCCCAAGAAAGCAATAATAGCAAGTAGAAAGGATGCGGGCGATATGACTACGGGGCATTTACCCCTTTAATTCCTCTCTGCCCTTCGCCCCAAACGGAAAAACAAAATCGGATTCTTTTTAAGAGCCATTTGCTATCGCAAATGAAAGGAAAACATGTACATCATATAACAGCACGATATCCGGTTCGCGCTTGGCTACGCCAAATGCTCACCCAAATTTTCACTCCACTACGTTCCGCGAAAACTTCGGATATCGGCAACGTTATACGCAATCAGAAGTCGGCTTTTTAGAAAGAAAATGAGCGCACGCAAAACACAACATTTATAAATCATTTATTTTTTATATAGATTATTATGAAAAACAAAGAGGTTAAGCTAACCAAGAAAAATTATGAAAAAGATGCTATTCAGGAATGGAATAGATTGGCAAAAGATCCTTTTCATAAAATTGAATTTGATACAACAATAAAATTTCTGAAAAAGTATCTTCCGAAAAAATCATTTATTCTGGACGCGGGTGGTGGTCCCGGAAGATACTCTATAGAATTGGCAAAAATGGGCCATAAAGTAGTGCTTTTTGATTTAGTCCCTGAACATTTAGAAATAGCAAAGAAAAAAATAAGAAAAGAAAAAGTTCAAACAAAAATTAAAGATATAGTTGAGGGATCAATTACAGATTTATCTAAGTTTGAAAATAATTCTTTTGACGTCGTTCTTTGTTTAGGTGGTCCTCTTTCTCATGTTAATCCAGAATCAGAAAGACAAAAAGCAATAAATGAACTACTTAGAGTCGCGAAAAAAGGAGCTTTAATTTTTGTTTCTGTGATGAGTAAGTATGGAGTACTTTTAGCCACTCCTCTTGGCTGGCCTCAAGAAGTGGGATATAAAAAACATTTTGAAAATCTTGTATCAAATGGCGAAGATTATAAATGGAGAGGAGATGGCTATTGTCATTATTTTACATCCACAGAACTTGAAGCCATTTTTGCCAAAAAAGCTGTACAAATTATTGAAAAAGTAGGACTTGAGGGATTAAATGTAAGTCCTGAAGCAACAAATGACTTTGCGAAAAAATATCCCAAAGCGTGGAAAAATTGGTTAGCAATTCATGACAAAATTTGTACTGATCCAGTAATTGTTGATTTAAGTGGGCATATGATGATAATTGTTAAGAAAAAATAAATGATGTGCGCTCATAAAAAAGAAAAAAGCCGACTTCTGACTTTCTCGCTTCGCTCGAACCCCGCTGCGCTCTCCTCCTTTCAGTCGTCGGGGCGTATAACAAGGCAGGCTGTCAGAAATTGCGCCGACCTTTATACTAAAAATAATTCATATCTAACCTAAAACTATGGAACTAGAACAAAGTCCCGAAGTGGGACAAAACAAATGGAGCAAAATATGGCCTATCCTTCTCACGGTAATTATCACAGCCCTAATTATTGGAGGTGGCGTTTATCTTTTTCAAAAAAATGAAATTGATACTTTGCGGGAAGAAGTAACAGCCCTTAAAGCAAGCGAGACCACGGAGGATAAGGAACTGCCAACAGTAATTGATGAACCCTCTGAGGTAGTGGCTTCTGGCTCTCTGATCTATCAGGGTGAGGAACTTGGACTCTCATTTGAATACCCAGCCAAATGGGAGGAAATCACAGAAGATACGGATCATGGTCATTTCATACTTAAAGCCGGTGATGATACTTTTCTATCGGCCGACAACTATCCGTATGAAGGCCCAGATCGTGGATTTGGCTGGACGGATTTGGCCGTGTTAATAGAAGGATCGGAATCCATAGATAATTTTTGTGAAAATCCGATTTTTCCACAAAACAACATTCGCGATTGCGAAGTCCTTACAAATACAAATGGAGTTACTTACGTCAAAACTTTAGAGGAAATGCAAGCCGAGGGTGGTTTATTAGGTATTGCGCATAATTATTACCTCTTCAATCCTAATGCGGATTTTTCAGGAATAGTAATTTCCTCCATTTGGCTAGACGAAAACAACCTATTCAATCTTGAGAACACACTCGATAGACTTGTCAAAAGTATCAAATTCACCCAATAAAGGTCGGCGCAACATCAGCTAACAGCAGCTATCCAACATGCCCGTCTCCCGCCAAGGCGGGATCCGGGCACGCGTACGGGGGTACGGGGCGTACGGGGTCAGGTCGTTACTTGTAGCATTTTCTGGTATCATGATTACTAGAATCTTGAACAGTTCGCTATAATGCTACAAGTAACGACCTGACCCCTTTACCTTTATTATGCAGACGGGCGGACGAGGGCGTGATTACTCACGACCAAGCTGAAGCTTTAATTAAACAACTAACTGAACTTAAAAACGCTAACCCAGACGCATTAATCGAAAACCCAAACAATACCGAAGTAAATAAAGATACATATTACGAACGCAATACGGCTGTAATGAACGCGTCAGACGCCCTCGCCGCCTTTCAAGTAAATGACAGTGAAGGTGTAGCAGACACTGTTGCCAAAGCTCTCGAGCAAGGGAAGCCTGTGCGACGGTTAAAATATAACCTGGAATAATTGCCTCCAATAATTAAGATGTGAATTTTTTGCGACTCAAGCCCTTTGGGTCGCAGAACACGGTATATCTGGCTCAGAAATATGACGCATTTAAGGATTATTGTTTGTCATATTTCTTCGACCCATATCTATGCTCTTCTATATTCAACTAATTTGGTATCGAGCCTAGACATCAGATATACCGAACATTATCAGAAATTTATTTTTTCTATGAAACTAAGTAAAATTGTCAAAATAGTGACTTACTGCCCAAAAGAATCTACGGATGATATCCGTCTAGCAATTGGGAAAGCCGGTGGTGGTATAATTGGTAATTATTCTTATTGTGCTTTTTTGAGTGAAGGACACGGATATTTTTTACCAATGGAAGGCTCTAATCCCACGATTGGCAAACAGGGTGAGATTGAAAAAGTTGCGGAAATAAAAATAGAGTTCGTTTGTGAACAGGATAAAGCTAAGTCTGTTATTGAAGCAATCAAAAAAGCACATCCATACGAAGAAGTGCCGATTGATGTTTTCCAATTGCTAGACTACGAATAAAAAAATAAACTTCTGATAACACCTGCTATCCAACATTAAAACGTCGGATCAGCAGCAAACGTTGTCAATATCGCTTCGCTCGTTGACTAACGTGCCGCGGCTATCACCGCGGCACGTTACGCAATTCAAAAAATATTTTTCTTTTTTATAAGGAATTTTGACAGGCTTTTTAAAAAGGGGAACCTGCCTGCCGGCAGGCAGGTAAATTTGTTTTAATATTTTTAAAGGGGAATTAGGTGTCTTTGTCCGTTGCGAAACTGGCAAAGACCGATTTTATCTCAACTTGACCCTAATTTCTTAATATGGCATACTGTAAATATCTAACTAAACCATATTAAGATTTTCCCTCTATGTCCTACCTTTCGCCAATTATAAAGACCCGCCTGGAAGAAAAATTGGCTAAACTCAACAAACTTCGCCCCTTGCCAAAATCTGCGGTACAAAAACTTCGTGAAAAGTTTCAGATTGAAATGACCTACAATTCAAATGCTATTGAAGGCAACTCTTTAACCTTAAAAGAAACTTTTTTGGTTATTAACGAGGGCATAACGGTAAAAGGCAAACCTTTGAAAGATCATTTGGAAGCGAAAGACCACCATGCCGCGCTGGAATATTTGTACGACCTGATAGATAAAGACAAAAAACACACCATTTCCGAAATGCTTATAAAAAATTTGCATCAAATTATTGTGCAAGAAACCGACAAAGAATGGGCTGGCCGATACCGAAACGCCAATGTAATTATTGGCGGAGCAAAACATACGCCGCCAGACGCACTACAAGTGCCGAATAAAATGCGAGATTTAATTAGCTGGCTTACCACACAAAAAGGTAAAATGAATATCATTGAAATGACTGCTTTGCTACATCATAAATTAGTCCACATCCACCCATTTTTTGACGGCAACGGCCGAACCGCACGTTTGACAATGAACTTATTTCTGATGCAAGCCGGATACCCGCTCGTAGTCATTATGAAAACCGACCGAAAAAAATACTACGACGTATTGGATAAAGCGGACAGTGGAAAATATGAACCGCTGGTAAAATTTGTCGCTCAATCCATCGAGCGCTCGCTTGATATTTATCTAAAAACTTTAACGCCTGCCACCACAAAACAGGAAAAATTTGTCTCACTGACTGAAATATCCAAAACCACCCCCTTTTCTGCAAAATATTTAAACTTATTGGCTAGACAAGGAAAACTAGAGGCACACAAAGAGGGTAGGGATTGGCTAACGACGAAAGAAGCCGTTGAGCGGTATCTAAAAAATAGGACAAGGCAGCGAAAAATTACGACACTATCCAACATCTAGCGTTGACAAAGTGTGCGTAGGTTCTAGAGAAGCATATAAAACAAAAACCGCGGCGGTTAAGCTACGGTTTTTGTTTTAATTTAGAATGACAAGTTGTCGACAACTGATGTGTCTGCTTCAACTTCTTCTTCAGCTGGTGCTGACGCAGTGTCCTCGCGACGTACGCGTGGTCCACGGGAACCTTCCGGTTCGTAGATTTTCAGATTAACTCGAGCGTTACTCTTTGCTCCCACAATTTTTAGAAGCGTTCGGATTGAACGTGCGGTCTGTCCGCTTCGTCCGATAACATATCCCATGTCTTCTGGGTGGATGTGCAAGGTGATTAGGACACCGCGCTCATCGATGGTTCGCTCTGTTCGTACGTCATCTGGGTGGTTTACAATCGCCCGAACGATGTACTCAACGAATTCTTGATCAAACTCCATATGAGTATTCTGGTTCTTATGAATTACTGAATGAACTGCAACAGTATCCGCGTCGACTCCAGGTTTTAGCTCCTGGCGCAGGCTATTACGATAAATACAATAACATATCGCATTACCCGTGGTCAAGATATAGAAAAGTGCAGCCCTTACCGGTCTGTCCCAAAAATCGCGATCTTACCTTTCACGGGTACCCAGGCATCTCTTCAACGTACGTTTTAGTACGTTTCAGAGACTGCCAGCCCGTTTAAGCCAATATCATCGAGTTTTGAAACAACCCTTCCAGCCACTCTTTGTTTATATTTTATTCCTCTGTCTTTTCTGCTGGAGCCTCTACCTCGGCAGGTGCTTCTATAGCTTCTGCCGGAGCCTCGGTTACGGCAGGCGCTTCAGTTTTAGTTTCGGCCGGAGCTTCCGGAGCTGTTTCGACTGGAGCTTCGGCAGGAGTCTCTGCCTCTTCTGCGGTTTTTGCAGCTTCTGCTTCTGCGGCGCTCTTCTCAGCCTCTGCAGTCTTCGCAGCTTCCGCCGCTACCTTTGCAGCTGCCTTAACTTCTTCTGCATCGGTTTTCTTCTTATCCATTTTATCGGCACGTCTATTTGTGATTGATACTGACCTAGCTTTGTCAGCCTTTACAATACCGGCATTGATCAACATATTCTGTACTGTAGCCGATGGCTGTGCACCAACGCTTAGCCAGTGCTCAATTCGTTCCTTGTTTAGAACAATATTGTCTTTTTTTGCACGGGGATCGTAGTTGCCTACGATTTCAAGTGCGTCTGCCCATGGATCTTTCTGCTTTTCTATTACAACCACTCGGTATTGTGGCTGCTTCTTCTTTCCCATTCGTGATAGTCGGATAGTTAGCATAATTTGTTTATTATTTATATCGTTTTGTTCGTAGGCCTCATTTTACTCGGGCTGTTCGTAGGCCTTTGGCCTGTTCATGAGGCTTCGCCTCGTTCGCTTAATTAACGAGCGAGTTTCGTAGGTTAATTAGTTTGAATAAAGGGTTGATATTTTTTGGTCAATATCTTTATGAACTTCGTAGCCGAGGCTTTCACCTATTAACATGCACTCCTTGGTTTCTAGCAATGATCGTATTGATATTCTTACGAATCTCGCGAAATCAGGATTTGTACCAGCGCTACCTTCTGCAATGTTCAGAGACACAGAAACTGATGATCTACGAGCTTGATGACCTAGACCTCCGTATCCGAGTTCCTGCATTGGCCACTTACCAGTAATAGAGTAAGTATTAGTAACCAAGTCTCTTACTAATTTAGTAACATCAAGTTTTTCGTAACCAAGTTGCATATATTGAACAATAGGTCGCCAGACGAACCTGTCTGCCGGCAGGCAGGCGGTAGAACTCTGTCGTTAGCTACCAATGAACAGTGCGAGCGTAGCGAGTGCTACGAACGATGCGAATATGTTATCTGAATGACCTATACTTGTCAACCCCTGTCGGGGCAAATAGCTATAAATTTACAACAATATTCACTATTTCTTCATTAGTTATAAAAAAACCGCCTCAGGGTTTAGCTAAGGCGAGATACGCTTCGGTCTAGGGTTTGGGTCCTATGTGGACGCTTTGCGTAGAGTCTTGCGAGAACTTGGCTGCACCGTTCTTGATCCCCGACTCATTTTCCAATCGTTCATCAGATGCCCTTATTTGTCTTGCATAGCTGTCGATGATGTCTGAGATTCGGACAATCGGATGCTTTATGCCATCACTGAGCTTTTCGAGCTCTTGTTGCTGATTTTTGCAAACCGCCTCATGGGATTCGCTTCCTTCAGGACCGCGATTCTTTATTGTTGTTACGAAGTGCTCTAGTTTAGGTAGCGCTTTATTGAGGGCGGTGAGCTCTACTACGAGTTGCTGGCGCACCTCAACATCTGTGATCTGATCAAGATATATGCCGTACACGGTGGCTGATCTTCCAAGTTTTGCAACGCGGCCCCCAGCGTAGGCCATAAGCTCTTGGGCATCTGCTAGACCTTTTTCATTCACAACTTGGCTACAGGTCATCGAGAAGTTTAGAGACTCTTCCGTCGACTCTGCCCAAGCAATGCGGATTGTTAGTATGACAAGAACGATCATTTTACCTCCTTTTTGTTGTGAAGATACAGCTTAATGTAGCCTAATTATATAGTTTTGTCAATCGTAGTGCTTTCGCACGAAAGCACCGGTTAATAATTCCAATTTTAGCAACGCGGGGTTACTAGCTTCATTAGTATCTTTAGCTCCTCTAGCTCTTCTAGTTCTTGTAGCTCCTTTGTTTCTCAAAAAAGAAAACCCTCTGCCAATAGGCGAGGGCTAGGGCTGATTTACAGCCTGCGAGTTTTGTTTGTGATTTCCTGCTCTATGAGCAGGGTGAGAGAATCGTAAAGTTCTTTGCTGTGAAGATCGTGTATGAGTCCTTCGGTCATTCCGACGTGCAAGATCGCGGCTGTACAGTCGGCATTTTGCGAAGAGTTGAAGTAACGCACTCCTTTGTACAGTCCAATGCGTGTCCTATTACTTTTTGCAGAGATCCCGTAAACCACTGCACCACTTCTTACAACTTCCCAAGTAGTATCAGATCCACTTACGGCCTTCACTTGAAGAGCCAGACCGCGTCCTGCGTCAAACGGACCTACGAATAGATCGATTTTGGCAGCAGTGTCTAGCTTTGTACAGGCATGCCCCATTTTGACTCCCAGGGTATCTAGCGCATATGCGGTCCTTGCAACTGCCATAGCACCAACGCAGTAGCTACGCCATCCTAACGGCTTGATTTGAGAAAAACCGGCAGGCCTTCCTGTTCGAATTACACTTCTACGTACATTGTCTGGCATGCGCAGAAAACTCAGCGTAAGATCTTTTTGGCCCATCGCAGATAGACGAACGCCAGAGAGAGCCATGGCATTATTTGATGTACGAGCACTGTTAGGAAGGATTTTTTGCATTGCCCCAAAGAAAAAAGCTGCGCGGAGTACATGTTGCGCTACATTATTTCCAGGTACCAGTTGATCCAGTTCTTGTGGGTGAGTAACCCCAGAAGTACGCATTGTGTCACACGAAACCTGTCCTAACTTATCTGCATCAGTCCAGCCGTGAGCCATTGCAGACTTTACATGTTCTTGGAAGTCATCTGGGAATATTCCGCATGTATTTTCAATACAGATTTTCTGGCCAAACCTTTTTGGGATCCTGGCAGCTTGTTTTACAGATTCTGTATGCTTTTGCGCTTTTCGAGATTTTGCCATTTCAAACTCCTTTGAGGGTACGGTATAATTTAGCTTGATTTGATGTTTTTGTCAATATTAGTATTACTCGCATCCATTTCGATCTGTTACAATGATTAGTCTTAATCTTCCAGAAAAGAAAACCCCGCCGTTTGGCAGGATTTGTCATTAGCTTTGGTTGCTGGTGATTGAGAGTATTTTTCGCGTCATTGTGTCGTCTTCTTTCATTTCACAAAAGTCACTTTCGACAACAGTTCCAGTAACCTCGGTAGTTTTTTTGCCCGGCTCAAATATATATTATTAAAGTTTTCTATGCTTTGACCCTACAGCTTCTGAGATGTTAGCAAATCCATCCCGTCGCAGTAGTTCAACAAGTCCCTTATTAATCTCGCCAATTACCTGCGGACCTTCAAATATCATTCCTGTTGCAAGTTGCACAAGCGATGCGCCGCGGACAATCTTTTCGTAAGCATCATTTGCGTTAAATATACCTCCAACACCGATAATCACATATCGGTCACCAGCGATTTTGTACAAGTGTGAAATTAAATTGTTCGAAGCCTCGTAAGTTGGCTTGCCGCTAACACCGCCTTTATTAATCCCTTCGATTTCGTCACGGTGAATTGTTGGTTGGTCGTACTGCTTGGTAAGGTTCGTAAGAATGAAGCCGTTTACTCTGTGATTGTCTGCTACTGCATGCAATGCGTCTAATTCGTCTGTTGAAATATCACAGGCAATTTTTATAAAAGTTGGTTTTGATGTTTCAATTTTATCAAGTTCGGTTAGTAGCACTTCGAGTCTTACAGGATCAGCAAAAGGTTCACCGCCATGAGTATTTGGGCAACTAATATTAACTGTGGTCATGTCGCCAATGTTTGCAAGAAGTCGGAATGCTTTTGCATAATCATTAATTCCAGCATTCAATTCAACCGTGTCTGCCGAGTTTGTTTTTGCCACACTAGTACTAACAGGAATTTCAAATTTTTGATTTTTTAAACGCTCAGCAATTGCTTCGGAGCCGTCATTTTTTAGCCCATAATAAACCACCAAACCTTGCGATTTTGGCAAACGCCATAAACGAGGCTTTGGATTACCTTCGCACGGCTCGCCAGTTATTGATCCGATCTGCATAAAGCCAAATCCAACGGCCGGCATGATTTTTGTGAGTTCGGCATTTTTATCAAATCCTGCCGTAAGCCCCACAGGATTTCTAAAATGAATTCCAAGTATGTCCTGCTCGAGCATTGGGTGCTGATAGCTCAGCTTAAACTCGGTTGCCTTGCGTATAAGCCGTGATCGACTAAAAAGCTTGCCCATTCCAAGCACGCGATCATGAGTGTCCTCAGGGTCTTGCCTAAAGAATATTGGTTTTGCAACGCGTTTGTAGCAGAAACGTATAATTGGAGTTCCAAACATAGTTGAAATTATTAGTTCCTCCATTGTGCCGTAAATCTAGAAAAAAGAAAAGAACGCGATTGCTCGTGTCCTATTTCGCTCGGATGTTGCATGCAAGATCCGAGCATTATAATTTTGCCACTGCTACCGCCTCGCTGTACCGTTTTTGGTAACATCGGAAAGCGTAACGCTCAAAAGATTCGATACGCCGTCATCACCCATTGTAACTCCGTACATCAAATCAGCGCGTTCCATTGTTGCGCGGTTGTGAGTCACGACAATAAATTGCGAAAGCTTCCTAAGCTCATCCAAAATATTTGCAAATCGCACCGTGTTTGATTCATCGAGCGCAGCGTCCACTTCGTCGAGCACAACAAAAGGCGCCGGGTTGGTTGCCATGATTGCAGAAAGCAAGGCAATCGAAGTCAATGCTCGCTCTCCGCCAGAAAGTAAATTCAATGCCTTCAAACGCTTGCCAGGAGGAGTTGCAGTAATCTCAATTCCAGTTACGCTATCACGTCGTTTTTTAAATCGATTCAAAATAGCGGTTGCCGAGTCTAGATCCTCTTCGATTTTTTCTTCTGCAAGTTCTTCCATTGGTCGGTCAAGCGCAACGCGTGTCTCATTGCTATCTTCATCTTTTACATTTTCATCACTTCCTTTCATTTTGACCAGCGAACAACTTCCTCCGCCAAATAAAATCTTAAAGTATTTTTGGAACTCCTTGTTGATTTCCTTAAATGCTTTTTCAGATTGAACCTGAATTTGTTGGTCAAGTTCGTCTACAACTTTTTCTGTTGATTTTATAGCTTCGCGAATGTCTTTAAGCTGACCATCTAGGAAGGTGAATCTTTCATTTGTTTCGTTGTATTCATCGACTGTTTCTTGATCGATACCTCCAATCAACTCAAGCTGATTTTTTAGTCGAAGCATACGCACTCGCGCGTCGTCCAAGTCGTGCAGTTTATTTTCAGGAGCTTGCTTGATTGCTTCTCCGAATATATTCCCAAGCTCTTCATGCATTTCGCGACTTAAGTCTTCGATTCGCGTTTCAACTCTTGCAAGTTCAATTTTTAATTCATTTTCACGCTGTTCAAGTTTATGTAATTCGCCTTGAACTTCGCGCAACTTTCTTTGGTAAACAAAAACTTCACTTTTGGACGAACTTGCTTTCTTATTGATTTCGTCAATATAATTTTCAGATTTCTGAATGTTATCTTCGGCTATTTTGATTTCAGCCTTAGCGTCACTAACTGCTTTTACCATTTTTGGATCTGGCTTAAAGTCATCTGGGTTTGGCTTTGTGAGCTTATTTTTTAGATTACGAGCAAGCGTAAACAATTTTACAAATCCCACAGACTCATCAAGACCGAGCATTTCATCGAGTGCTTTTATTATTTCTGGCAACGGTAGAGGGGTCCACGTTGACTGAGCCTTAACTTTGGCAAGTTCAAGTTCGCGCTCAGCTTCGAAGAGGGATCGTCTTACGTCTCCAAGTTTAGATTGAGCCTGCCTGTATTCTGTTTGAGCTTTTTGCATTTCACCTGAATCTTCTTTACCGGCACTTACGGCCTTTTCCATTGCAAGAAGTTCATCATCTCCTTTTTTTAGTTCGAGTTGTTTTGTTTTTATCTGGTCATTTAAAGTTAGGATTTTTTGGTCGATTATTATTTTGTCATCCTGCATTTTAAACCACACGGTTCCATAATATGATAATTGAATTTTGCGTAATTCAGATTCAATTTGTTCTCTTTGTTCAAGTCTTCGCACCATGCGTTTTAACATGCGTAGGCGTGGTTCGATTTCTCCCAAAAGCAGTTCAACCTCAACAAGCGTTTCGCTAGATTTCTTTAGTTTTAGCATTGCTTGGTGACGCTTGATTTGTAAACCACGAACACCGGTTGCGTCATCAAAAAATATTTTCCTTTCCTCTGGAGAAGATGTTAAAACATGATCAACCATGCCTTGGCCAACAACAGAATAACTTCTTTGCCCAACTCCGGCTTCAGCAAGTAGCAGTTGAATATCTGCTAAACGTGCTTGCTTACCGTTTAGCAAGTAGTTAGCTTCGCCGTCACGGAACATTCTTCTTGTAATCACCACCTCGGCATATTCGATTCCCATTGCTCCATCTTCGTTGTTTAGGGTCATTGTGACCTCTGCAAATCCTGCACGAGCCTTTCCTTTTGAACCAGAAAAAATAATATCCTCTGACCTTTTACCGCGAAGCATTTTCATGGATTGTTCACCTAAACACCAGCGGATAGCATCGGATAGATTAGACTTTCCAGAACCATTGGGACCTACAATAACCGTCAGGGCATGACGGTTTTTACTTGGTGCAGTGAATTCTACAACGGTTTTCTTGGCAAACGTTTTGAATCCTTGTATTTCTAATCTTGAAAGATGCATGGGAGAATTGTATCAAAATACCTTCCTATTTCATAGTGCATAGTGTATCCTAGAGAAAGATTAACCATTTTCTTATGAAACAAGCAATATTTGTTAGCTCACTATTCTTTCTGCTTGGAGCAGGATGTTTGGGGATAGATAGCGACAATAATGAATCAATTGATGAAAGTGAGCAATTAACCACTCAGGTTACCGTTGAAGAAATAAGTGAACCGGTTAAGATTCAAGGCGAATTAGTTACCAGCGACGGAATGGGCGTACCAACGAGCGTGATGATCGTAAATGAAGCTGGCGTTGTTGAGGACACGGGTGACATGTCTTCGGCTATCCAAATGGAGTCAGGTAATTTCTTTTTTATGCCAAATACGATCAGCGCTTCTACTGGCGAGCAAGTCACAATTAACTTTACCGAAAATAGCGGTATACATACTTTTGTAATTGATGAGATTGGTTTTAAGGAAATCGTCGTAGAAGGCGATGACATTACGTTTACTGCGCCGTCGACTCCTGGGAGCTATGCATATTATTGTGACATAGGTTCTCACAGAGCACTTGGAATGAAGGGTCTGCTGATTGTGAAATAGTATGACTTCCTACGCGATTTTATTCACCATGGCGGCGATTGGGGTTTCAGAAACCATTTATCTGATTCACACGCGTATAGAAAATGAAAAACCGATCTGTCCAATTGGCGGCGGATGTGATTTGGTCTTGAAGAGTAAGTACAATAACATTTTTGGCGTATATAACGATCTTCTTGGCCTACTCTTTTATCTGTCAGCGCTTTTTCTAACGGGTTTCCTTGTAATTTTCGAGCAAACAGTTGGCGGACTTGTCGGCATGGTCGATATTTCAACGTTCGTGTTTCGGATTCTATTGATCTCAATTGCCGGCGGAACACTTATGTCGCTTATTCTTATCTTCATCCAGTGGAAGGTGATTAAGACGTGGTGTTTTTGGTGTCTTATGTCCGCGTGTACGATTTTCGTTATGGCGATTACGATTACCATTCAATTTATGAAATTAGTAGATGATTTATGATTAAACGAAGTGGTTACCATATCTTACGCGTTTCAATGGCAATAACCTTTCTCTGGATAGCGGTGCTTATTTTTCGAGAACCGATGCTTTGGAGCGGATTCATTGATCCATGGTTTCTAAGGATTTCACCGCTTGATGGCATTACATTAATTTATATAGTCGGCGTATTCGACGCGCTCCTTGGATTGATGTTTCTTATCGACTTAAAAACGCATTGGGCTGGTTTTCTAGCGGCGTTGCATATGTTTTCAGTTCTTACGGTGTCAGGAATTGATAATATCACCGTTAGAGACATTGCTATTTTTGGAGCAAGTCTCTCACTCCTTTCAGAGGCAATGCCGCAAAGGTGGCGGGACGCTTTCAAAAAGAAAGCCAAACCAACAGGTGATATGCAGTTATAAATAAAATGAGGCTCAGGCCTCATTTTATGAATTCTAGTTTTTAATACCCACCTCTGACTGAGCCAAGACCTTGTTATGTGTTTTGTGGACCCCCACAGACCCCAGAGACTTTGTGCAACCCTAAGGGTTGCACAACAGAAAACTAATCTTTACTGGTTAGTCACAGTGCGTGCAACCCTTAGGGTTGCACTGACTTAACGATGAACTCGGGATTGACCAGTGGTACCGATTGACAATTGCAGGGTTACCATGTACGCTACCAGACTATTTATGCCATGTAGTAGAAACTTTGAAAAACTTTTTTGAAGTTTATAGTCATTCTGGTACTTGGCTCAAAGAAAGGTATAATATTAATTGTGCAGACAATTTTGTAAGTTTTAGTAGATACACACAAATCAAAGTTTTCACTACATGGTATGACAAGTCTTATATACAAACAAATCAAAGATTCGATCGATAAAGCAGAGCATATTCTGCTTTTGACCGATGAGCGGATTGATGGCGATACCATTGGTTCAACTTTAGGCATGTATCATGTACTTTGCGAAATGGGGAAGCGTGTTAGCGTTTTTTCACCCCAGCCAATTGTTGATACTTTAAAGTTCCTTCCGGGCGTAGAAGATATTGGTAGGGATTCGGCAATTTTTCAAGATGATTCCATTGATTTGGTTATAATTTTTGATTGCTCCGATGGCGGTTATATTCGAGAACATATTCCTAGCATGCGTCGTCCTGTTCCACTTGTGGTGCTTGATCACCATGAAAGCAATCCGCGCTATGGAACAATAAACTTAATCGAATCAGATGCCGCGTCAACTGCTGATATTGCATGGCGTTTTGTAAAAGCAATGAAGTTTTCAATGAACAGACTCGCAGCACAATGTTTTTTAACAGGAATTTGTACTGACACTCACATCTTTTTAACGTCAAATACTAGTGTTGCAAGTTTAGATGCTGCGCACGAGCTTTCAATGTATGGCGCTAGGTTGCAGGACATTGTGCGTGAAACTATGATGAACCGATCGCTTTCTACTTTGCGGCTTTGGGGTTTGGCTTTTGAGCGACTTCATTGGAATGAGGAGTTTCAAATTATGGCAACCGCAATCACAGAAGCAGACATTAAGCTTTTAGGAGTAGAGGAAATGGAAACAAAATCGCTTGCTAACTTTTTGAATGCAATGCTTGAGGGCGAAGATGCGGTTTTGGTAATGCGTGAAACTGACGACGGTGCGGTTAAGGGAAGCTTCCGTTCGCACGAGCGAGATGTGTGCGAGTTAGCTTCGCGATTTGGTGGGGGAGGGCACACGAGGGCTGCTGGTTTTAAGGTGGATAGCGCTCGATTGGTAGAGAGCAGTGAGGCTTGGAATATAGTAAAACAATAAGTTGACGTTTAGCACTCGACTTGATAGACTGCTAATATCAGATATGGGAATGTAGAGCTAGAAGGGCTAGCAGGGCTATGCATCGCGTCCCCAAAGTGAATAAACTGCTATTTACCATTTTGTCATTACGAGGAGCAGGTAAACTACGACGAAGTAATCTCAACGAAAAGATTGCTTCGTCACGACAAACGGTCTCCTCGCAATGACACAAAAGATCCATTCGTCACAGGTGACGGACTACTCAGGATGACAACTCCGTTGTCACTTTACGACTTTAACTTTAGACTTTAGACTTTGGACTAATATAAATAGTTATGACAAACGAAAATACAAGTGAGGTTTCGGAAGTGAAATCTCAAATTCTTATTCCAACTGTTATTGAGAAGACTCATTACGGGGAGCGAGCATATGACATTTATTCTCGCCTTTTAAAAGATAGAATTATCTTTTTGGGAACTCCAATTGATGACAACGTTGCCAATGCCGTAATTGCTCAGCTTTTGTTTTTAGAAAGTCAGGACAATGAGAAAGATATTAAGATTTATATAAATTCACCTGGCGGATCTGTAACTGCAGGACTTGCGATTTATGACACTATGCAGTATATAAAGCCAGATGTTTCTACAATTTGTGTAGGCATTGCAGCTTCTATGGGAGCGGTTCTCTTGGCATCAGGCGCTAAGAATAAGCGGTTTGCACTACCTAATTCCGAGGTGATGATTCATCAGGTTTTAGGTGGCGTGCAGGGTCAGGCAACAGACATTAAGATTCATGCTGAACATATTTTAAAGGTTAAGGACACGCTAAATCAGATATTGGCAGATCACACTGGTCAGGCATTAAAAAAAGTAACAGACGACACTGAGCGTGACAATTTTATGACCGCACTTGAGGCTCAAAAGTACGGACTTGTTGATACTGTGATTCAATCTGGAAAGTAATTTGATAAGGTTAGGAAACGTTTAAGACGTTTAAAACGTTGAAGACGATCAGATAAGTAATTTTAACGAGCAAACGAAATGGGTATTTTAACGATCTTAAAAGACGGTATACTCAGCAACCGAACAATCTAACTGGTCCATTTTTAATGAAAATAAGGGCATTCGACGTGTTTATACGAATTTTTGTCAAGTTGAACTTGACAAAATAGAAAGTTATTCACTTGACAGCATTCATAAAGAATGATATTCTTATCCGTCGGTTGTCCTTTCAAACCTGCAGCCACGACAAGCATGGGGGTATGTTGACCGTCAGATTCCGGCTTAGGCTGGTCCCTTACAGCTGACATATCTTCTTGGCTGCAGTTTCGAATGGAGAACGACAAAATAAAACAGACCTAGCGAAAGCAGGGTCTGTTTTTTTGGTGAGATCTAGACTTGACTAGAAGCTAATAATTATTCCACTATCACATCGCTTACATCCAACTCTTCAGCATCGGCAACTGGCTCTTCCAGAACTTTAGTATCTGTTAGCTCCTCTGCGTCTTCGGTTTCCGCGCTTAGCTCTGCGACTCCCACTAAGCAAATTTGTGGCAATGTTCTGTAGACCGAGGTAAATGTTTTATTAAACTCTGTGCCGTCTGCGTATTCAACAATGTAGTTAAAGCTTGTTGAAGCGCCAGGATGGCCAGACTGGCAACGACGTTCACCTGGCTCTAAATCCAGTGTTTCAACTTCTTGTGTGGTTCCATATCCACTCCAGGATAGAATTTGTGGAGGCGTATAGTAAGCGTTTCTGCCGTCTGAAGTTCCCCAGAATGTAAAGTAAAGTGTCATGCTCGAGGTATCGACCCAGGTATTTAGTAGCACGTAGTTTTCTGTATCATTTTTAAATTTGAAGTCAGGCGCCGGTTCGTAGATTGTTGCGTCGGTTCCTGGGTTGCCGTTTGATGGATCATTATAGTAGGACACTACCAACGAGTGGTTTCGGCGCTCTACAATTTCAAGTCCAGCGTTCATTACGGCTCTGAATGTAGTTGTACCAATCTGGCATAGCCCTCCTCCCATTTCGGGTTTGATTTCATCACCTTTTATTACCAGTTCAGACAAATATCCGTTATCGTACGTAAATGGTTTTAGCTCATCAATTAGTGACTTGGTTTCGCCTGGCGCAATTAACAAGCCATCTAGCTTTGATGCTCCATTTTTTATGTTTTCAATTCTGTTGTATGGGGATCCGGCAAAGTCAGAGGTTCCAACTCCAAGAATTTCTGTAATACCAAGGTCGTTTACACTTTCTGTGCTAACGGCAGGTTCTACTGTTTCGATTGTAATAGTTATTTCAACGTCTTCTGTTCCAAGGAGTTCTATCAATTCCGCTATTGTTGTTTCTGAGTCGAATGTTACTCCTGAACGGCTTGGATTAAACTCTACAACTTTGTTTCCTTCAATTGCGAAACGTGCATCTTGCGGAGCTATGTTAACATCGTCAGTTAATACTTCGATCCAAGTATCAAAAGCCTCACCTTGTAGATCAAGAATTATGTCGCCTTCCTCATTTCTTATTGGTGTAAGCCAGTCAGCTAGATCGTCGTCTGTAACGTACCAGGAATAATCGCGTTGACTTTCCGAAGTGTGAATTAATGTATAAGGCGCTGCCGCAAGTACTGCTTCGATTTCGGCAATTAAACCCTCAGCTTCGGCAGTTGTGATAAGTTCGTCTGTATCTATCATGGAAAGTGAAAGGGTAGAGAGTTCAAAGTCTAATAAATCTTCGCTTAGGATTTGAATCGCCTCTTCGGTGTTAATTGTTGTTCCTTCTTTTCCAGCTTTAACCACTACTACAGGTGAGTCGGATAGGGTGATTTCAAAATCAGTAATCTCGCCTGGCTCTTCAAAGTCTGCAAAAGTTTCGCGGATAGTGTTTTCAAGCTGGCTAGTTAGGATTGTAAATTTTGGTTCAACTTTGGTTGGAATTACAAGCATGGACAGTGATGACAAAAGATTTCCAGCAGAACTTCCCGAACGGCCAAGCTTAAAAATTTCGTCTGCAAGCTTGTCTGTGTCTAGGTCTATTAAATCGTAGACTAGATCTGTTGATCCGCTTGCGTAGAGATCGATTTTCTTTTCCTCGCCTTGAAGCTTCAGAACAAGTCCGTTGTCGAGCATTTCCTGGTATCGGTTTTGTAGAACTTGATTCACCTCGGTTTGCGTTAGACCACTAACCGACGTGCCATCTATATAAACATTTGGATATATTCGGTGTGTGTATGCTTTTTCATACGCAAAAATGCCACCGGCAACTATTAGGAAAGTTAGTGTTGATGCACTGGTGGCTATGAGAATTATTTTCTTATTGCGTTTAAAACCTTCCGAGATATGATCAAACGCATTGTGGTGAAAGACTATTTTCATACTTCATTTCGAACCTTTACTTTCATCTCACCATGTTGTTTTGGAATAGTCAATGTTAGTACACCATTCTTTAAATTCGCCTCGGCTTCATCTGGTTTTACATGGTGAGGTAAAACTACCGAGCGAGAAAATGTACCCCAAAAGCATTCTTGAAAATGTGCAGTAGCATCGGTGTATTCGCGACCGCCTTTGCGTTCACCTCGAATAGTAACAACGTCGTTTGTTACGTTAACGTCTAAATCTTCAGGCTTAACGCCTGCAATGGCAGAACGAATAATGATTGCGTCCTCGGTTTCGAGTACATCAACTGCGAGCTGGCCTTCGCTAGCTTCCCATTTAAATGCATTTTCTAAATTGTTCTCCATATTTACTTAACTTCTAATCTACGGATGAATTCATAAAGCGGGCCAAGCGCAAGTCCAAGAGCTGCTGACCACACTAGCAGGTCTACTGGAACATCGAGAAAGGTAGCAGTTCCCGATATTGGACCAATGCTAAAGTCAGTGCCTGTAAATATTGTTCCAAGCAGTGATGCAATGAACACAATAAATGTTGTAATAAACGCGCTCCATATCGCGTCTGCCAAAAGGTCGCGCCTATGGCTTACAATATAGACTGCGATTACGAACGCAGAAATAAATACTGCTTGCGGAATGGCTAATTCAAAAATAAGGGTTAGCAACACTATGCCCCAAATAAAAAGCAGGAATGCTATAAACAATCTCATTAACCAAATTTGCGATGAGGCTTTAGTTTGTAGAGAAGCGCGCGTTGGTTTTGGTAGTTTGTGATAGTGCTTTCCAAATGCTGCGTGAAAGCTTGTGCCGGCAAGTCCGGCTAGAACGAACGAAAATATAATATCTACAATGCCTATTTGCGAGAATTTGCTTGCAACATTAAGCGCATTTGGATCACCAAAAGTGAATGCAAGTGGCATTAGAAAGATCGCAAACAATCCAAGCACCCAAAGCTCGCACCTAACCTCTGAGTGTGTCGTGTAAGTAAGAAGCCACACAAGCGCAAGGATTGCAGTGACTGTATTGTAATAGGTAAATATTTCCTCCAACATATGAATACATTTTAGCTGAATATTTTCATAAATACCAGAGCTGTGTTTAGCAAGCTTGCTAAAATCTTACTTTTTGGTAAAGTAATAAGCATGAAGAGGTTAATGTTTGTGATCATAATGATAGCAATTGCTCTCCCGGGTATTTTTACACCTGATGTATTTGCGTTTGCATCCATGGATAGCCACGCAGAAACATCGCACGAAATGGACTGCGAAACTGGTGGATGCATGCCGGTTGATATGGGTACTTGCGAAGCTTATTGTTTCGCTAAGACCGTTAAGGCAGAGGCAACGCAAGTGCTTCAGGCAAATCCATTTTCAAATGTACTGATGAGGGCAGCAAAGCAGATTTTACCTACTCCGGAATCATCGGTAGTTCCAAAGATTCAACAAAATACGCTGACACCGCGTAAGCAATTATCAATAATATCCGTTCAGCGAGAATAGACCAGGCGGCCTTAAATTTTACTTAAGTAAGATTAGGTCGTTTTATTTTTATTCTTAATGTACGGATTTTATGTCTAATAACATGCAGGAGATTATAAAAAATCCATTTGTTGTTCTTGTGATCGCCATAGCTGTAATTGGAATTGGGTACAGCGCTTTGGGTAGTGGCCAAACATCAGATGGTCAAAATGACGAATCAGCTTCCGGAGTACTAACAGTGTCCGAAGAGTCTTGGGATTTAGGTGAAATTTCCATGGCTGATGGAGACAGCGTATACACAGTAGAACTTAGAAATGATTCTGACTTAGCTGTCACTATTACTGAACTGTACACGTCTTGTATGTGTACAACCGCTCAGCTTATTTATGAAGATGGTTCGAAGAGTCGAGTTAAGGGGATGCCGGGGCACAGCGGTATAACCAGAGTATCTGAAGTTATCGAACCTGGTGCTACGGCGTTACTTGAGATTATATTTGATCCTAATGCTCACGGCCAGGATGCAACAGGTATAATTTCGCGATCGGTATATCTAGAAACCGACAGCGTAACTCAACCGGAAATTGAGTTACAGTTTTTTGGGAATGTAACTAAATAAATATGAAAAATATCCTAATTGTAATCATTGTCGCTGCTGCTATTGTTGGAATTTATCTTATTTCAACAGGAGATGATAAGGGTGACACACAAGCATTTTCAGAAGGCGAGATTGTATTTGATGAATCTGAGTACGATTTTGGAGTTATTAAACAAAGTGGTGGAATAGTGTCTCACGATTTTACATTTACATATAACGGTGTGGGTTCACTTAACGTGCTTAGCTTACCAACTAGTTGTAGTTGCACTTCGGCAGAGATAGATTTAAATGTTCTCGAGCCAGGGGACACTGGCGTTCTTACAGTATCATTTGATCCAAATTTGCATGAAGAGCCGGAAGGCAAGTTCTATAGGTCAGTTTATCTGATTACCGATCCTGAACTCAAAGATCCTGCAGAGATCAAAATCTGGCAAGAAATTGATTTGGATCTTGGATCAGAGCGTTACAAAAATATTGGTGATGAAGAAGATGAGGATGAAAAAGTGGGGTATCAGACTATTAGCTCAGATGAACTAAGAGATATGCTAGAAAATGATGACATATTTCTTGTTGACGTGCATATTCCAGAGCAAGATCATATTGATGGGACCGACGCCGTGATCCCATTTAATGAAATCGAGGATAGATTTGATGAGTTGCCAAGTAAGGACGCAGCGATTGTTCTATACTGTAGAAGTGGTAATATGAGCAAAGTTGCAGCTGACGAATTAGTTGAACACGGCTATACAAATGTATATAACCTTTATGGAGGAATCGAGGCCTATAATAAGTAATTAATTAGATTAATCGTATGCATGAACAAAATTATCCGAGCAATATCCCTTCAGGCGATAAGCCGGAGAAGCCTAAAAAAGAGCCAGTCAATTTTTGGAAAAGCGTTTCTGCACTGCTTTTTATTGTGTTGGCAGTAATGGTAATTAGCAGAGTTGATTTAGGTTCCGGGGTTACTATAGATTCAGATGAAGACACGGCAGTGTCGCTCACAGACGAGTTGTTTATAGAAGACGCAGTGTTGCCTCAAGAGGGAGTTGAGATTCCTATTGAGTGGGGAGATTTCGGTAAACAAATGTTAGACTCTGGTGTGATTGATGAAGAGGCATTTTTAGCACTGTATGACCGTCGTGGTGGGCTGGACGATGAGATGACCGGTCTGCTTTATGGAGAAAATAACGGCAGATTAACAATTACTGCAGAGAACTCCGGTTATTTGTTAAACCTCCTCTGGGCTTTCGGGCTTGGAAACAAGAATGACATTCTCGAATCAGGTCCAATCACAACTTCGGGTGACGCTGGACGGTTCGCTGCTACGGGTGGTTGGTCACTTGCTACTGGGGATTCAATGGATCATTTCAGCATGCATTCATTTGTTTCGCTAACAGAAGCTCAACAACAATTGGTAGAAGAAGTGTCATCGAATATTTATAGGCCATGTTGTGGCAATTCAACATTCTTCCCTGATTGCAACCACGGAATGGCAATGCTTGGACTTCTCGAAATCATGGCGTCACAAGGAATGTCAGCAGAAGATATGTATGATTACGCACTAAAAGTTAACTCATTCTGGTTCCCAAGCACGTACCTTACAATTGCAAAGTATATGGGTGAGCAGGGAGTTGCTTGGACCGATGTAGATTCAAAGGAAATGTTAGGAAATAGCTACTCTAGTTCGGCTGGATACAAAAGCGTGCTTGCAAAGGTTGAACCTTCGACTTCGAGTGGCGGTGGCGGTTGCGGAATATAGTAGATTAAAAAAGAGAGGTTCCTTGTGAGCCTCTCTATTCATTGTAGAGTATAATAGTTTCATATGTTAAAATCTCAATTCAATATAGAAGGAATGCATTGCGCAAGTTGCGCTGTGCAAATCGAAGGGTCGCTCAAAAAGCTTCCCGGTGTTAGTAATGCAAATGTTAACTATACTTTAGCAAGAGCTTCTGTAGAGTTTGATGAGACAAAGTCGCAAGAGTCTGATTTGCATAAGGTTATTGTTGATTCCGGTTATACTGTGAAGATGGAAGAAAAGCATGCGGGCGCAAAGGCGCATGGGTCAGAACATAGCGGACACTCAATGGCGCATACCGACGCACAAACAGCGCTACGTCGCGCAATTATTTCTTTAGT
>JAUYIW010000027.1 GCA_030688135.1 Candidatus Uhrbacteria bacterium
GCGGTTCGCTGAGATCTCCGAAAGATTTCTCCTCGCGACCTACAGACTCGTCGAAATGGTAACTTTCTACTTATTAAATGGATCAAACAAATTCTAACCTGGCAGATTGGACGAGTCCTCCACCCAAATTGCGTATGATCCATAAAGGTCGCCCCTACGTGAAGACGATACATTGGTCTTTCTGGAGAGCCATACCGATGGGCAGACATATGGGTCGCCCCTACGTGAGACGACCGTAAAGGTTGCCCCATACGCCCGCGTCTTGTACGCGGGTTTTTTTGGGTCGGCAAAGAAAAATATAGTCCGAGCCGGGTTGCACGGCTCGGAAACAAAACCGTACAGTACAAACCGTACAGCATATTGACAAAATACTAAATTTATGCTACTTTAGTCACTTATTAATATACAAAAATATGATCAAAAAACTAATAATTTTGCCACTCTTTGCAATGCTTTTGCTACCAACGAATAGCAACTATGCGCTAGCATACAGTGACGACTCATTAAATACGCTTATAGATAACATTGGAGATATTGAATCTTTGGATTTTAGCATTGACCTTGATTTTGAAACCGTGAACGAAAAATTTGACAATTCTCTTACTATGCATGCAGACATTGATGGCGCATGGGACAGTGATGCGAACGGTAAGTTCGACCTATTTTACTGGTCTGAAGATCAAAACGGTCTATACAATGAATTTTCCGGTAGCATGATCGCCACCCCTGATCGTGTATACATTTCCAATTCAGATGAAATCTGGTATTTCATAGAAGGCTTAACCACAGAGCAGTATCAAAATCAGCAACAAATCGATAGCACTACAGAAAGCACAAAAGAATTGTTTCAAATGCTTTTTGATGAAGGTGTGATCAAATACAACTTTGAAGGAATTGATTATATCGATCATACAATTACGGCGAAATATTCATATAGCATAGATACAGATAAGCTTATTGATTCTATGGCTACGCATGGTGTTGTTACAGATACCGCCGAGATTGAAGAAGTTCGTGTTTACCTTTCAGAAAACGTTGTAATTGACGGATATCTATGGGTTGATACTTCATCCGTACAGCCAAAAATGTTCACATTGGAAATTGATAACCATACAAACGACACGACATATACAACCTCTAGGTTCTCGATTCTGTTTAATAGCATTAACGAGCCTGTTCAAATAAACGTACCAAAGGACGCTATAGATATTAAACAGTACTCGTTTCAAGATACCGAAGATTTAGTTATATCTAGCGTTGAAAATACCAT
This sequence comes from Candidatus Uhrbacteria bacterium, assembly GCA_030688135.1. Lineage (GTDB taxonomy): Bacteria > Patescibacteriota > Patescibacteriia > UBA9934 > UBA9934 > JAUYIW01. Next base: position 1,271 of record JAUYIW010000027.1, read on the forward strand.
AAAGTATATGGACACAGACGGCGATGGACTAACGGATTGGGAAGAAACTGAAACATGGCACACAAGCGTGATTAATTCTGACTCCGATGGAGATGGTTATAAAGACCAAACCGAAGTAATTAATGGCTACGACCCAAATGGCTACGGTAAACTAGATTCGGATGCAGACGGATTAACTGACTATGCCGAAATGACAATTCATTGGACTGACCGCTATAATAGCGACACAGACGGTGACGGATATAACGATGGGCTAGAAATTGCCAACGGATATGATCCAAACGGTAAAGGACGCTGGTAACAAAAATTCCCGCCCAACGGCGGGAATTTTGTTTAGTATTTATGGTTCAATCCACGAATGTAAGAAAAATGCTTATAAAATCAATCGCTTTCATACTCTCTAGAGTCTTCATTACCTTGAATTACGCCTTAAAATTCCCGTCAACAACAGACATCCAGTCATCTACACGATCTTCCTCCGTTCGAGGACGATTTATTATAGAGATTAATGCATTGTACATCTCGTCATCATGTGTCTGTGAGTGCTCCCTAAACCAAATTATAAGTGGGTCTTCGTAACCGGTCGCGTAAGATTCTTTAATAGCTCTAATCAGTCCATCTCTATCGGTTGATTCATTTACTAAATAATCTATCCAGTGTCGCTCAAAATATCCACCCGTAGCAATTTCATCTTTTTCCTCTTGTGACAAAACCTCATCCAAGCACGATTGAGCAATCCAATCCGTAATCGATTCCCAAAATAATGCTCTTCCGCGTGGGTTATCGTAAATTACAGACATTGGATCGACCTCTTTTGTTAGCCTATCTCTCTCAAACTCAATCCCACCCAAATAATCAGAAAATGTCTGCTTATCTGGCTCCTTGGTTGGGTTTGTAACAAAGACCGACTCTGGACTTATGAGATGCGTTGCCTCGTGAGCTAGAGTATGTAGAGTTTCGGCTCTTGATTCCGAATGTAAAACTACAGGATATTTACTCACGCTGTTCGCACTCACCTCGTAACGAATGAAACCATCGGCGCCTGCTTCTTTGGGATTTTTCTGCGCCACTTCTTCCATCTGCTCTTGTGTTAAAAACTCAACGGCTCTCATCTCTGTCAAACGCCTGCTAACCTCGTCGTCGCTTAAGACATCGCTAAAAAACTCCTTAACTGTGCGCCTAACTATTGCTGTAAATTCTGAACGTTCACGCTCGATTGCCGACCCTTCAGCCCGCTCTTTATTGATTCTGCTCATAAATCATATAATCAACACTTTATTTGTTTTGATTATTCTATCACACAAAAGGCAAACCCCTGGGGTTGGCCTTTTGATAAAAAATTCTTGGCATTAGAGATCTGCAGATTCAACGATTGATTCAACTATTGAATCAATCACTTGTTCGGGCGATGAATTCCATGGATCGGATAGGAAAAGTTCAGATGTACGAGCAAGCAGTTCTTCGTGCGTAATAAGACCATCGTCTAATATCATTTGTGCTGCATCATCAGAGCTAATAATAGTTTTAAGTTTTTGCCAGTTTTCTAAGATTTCTAGTGATCGGTTTTTAAGGTTGGGTAGCACGGCATTTATTCTTGTTCTATCGGCAAATTGTTTGAGGGCTTCTTTTTGTTTCTTTATATCGTCGAGTAGATCTATACCTTTTTTGTTATTTTCGTAACTTAATTTTAGCTGACTAGCAACTCCTATCGGTAGACTGTTAACAAATTTTATACATTCTGCACTTGTATTAGGTATCTTTCGAAGGATGCCAATATAAGACTGCAGATCTACTAATTTCGACTCTATCTGCTCACGAATTTCCGGAGTTAATTCAGCCTCTATTTTTGCACGCAATTGCTGTTCCTCTAATTTACTTACTGCTTCTTCATCGATTTGTCGTTGATCCTTTTCAAGTTTTGCACTTGCTGTATTCTCGGCTTCTTTTGAGCGTATCTGTTCAAGTTGCTTCTTCTTTTGTTCTTCTTGTAGTCTTCTTTGCACCTTTACAGTATCTTGTTCTAATTTTTCTGCATCAAGGCGCTCGCTGTCACCTATATCTAACCGCTTGTCTTTTATGAAGAGACTTCTTTCATCTCCTAGTAGTTTAGATAAATTTTTATGTTCCGGTGTATTTGGAGCGTAAATATGCAAAGAGACATCGAGATTTTGCACTTTTTCAAACTCCCCAATCTTAGTTTTTAGTTCTTCAAATCGTGTCTCTAATGCAGTTAGTCCAATTTCATCCTTTTTATTAAAATATTTCTCTTCAAACTGTTCTAACTCTTCTTGAACATTTTTTGGGGTATCTGCTTCAAGAATAGTTGCAAAATATTTATTGACGCTCTTTGCCTTGCCTGTTCCATAAAGTCCATTTGTAATTTCTTTTGGCACACGCTCTTCTAACAGCACGCTTGTCCCCACTCTATTAACATCACTTACAACCCACCCGATATAATATGTTGTTTCTACGTCACTTTTGAGGTTTCCACTTTCGTTTTCTACTTTATATGATTGACTGTATTGATGGATTTTGGGCTCTACACGCTCGGGCTTAAATAAGGGCTGCATTTTACCATAGAGCTCTTTAATTGATTCTCGCATCTCATTTAGTTGATTTAGGAGTGTTTGAAATTCCTGTTCCATTTCTTCTGTGCGGGGAATATAAAAGTCTCTATCGTCCCTTCCTCCGGTTTTACGTCGATCTGCGCGGGTTAAATTATTATTAATACTGCGGATATGATCGTCATAAAAGTAATCATCATTTATTTTTGGATCGTTATGAGCCTCGGTCAGATAGTCGATATGAATATTAGTTGATCTTGAATCAAAATTTAATTCAGTTTTTCCTAACCAGTTTCCTCGATCGCGCGTTACAAATGTAAAACGTCTTGTAGGAGACTCATGCATTTCACGGGTCTCTGGGTTATTTTCACTCATTAGTCCATGCTCTGCACTTGCTTTTTTCATATTATTTTTATTTTAATCCATCAGGTTTAACTCCATCCTTCGAATTTTATATTTGTGATTACTTTTAACATAATCGTTACCTATTTTGACTTCTGGTTAATTATTTTTACATAAAACCATCGAATGATATTATTGTACCCTAGCTGCAAGTTGTTTGTAAATATTCAATATTAATATGAGCTAGAACACAAAACCGCCTCTTGCAAGGCGGTCTGGTGGAGCCAACGATCGGATTCGAACCGATGACCTGCTGTTTACAAAACAGCTGCTCTAACCAGCTGAGCTACGTTGGCAAATATTGTAGCGAGGCTGGTTGAATGAACCAGCTGCCTGTCCCTCGAAGCTCGAAGAGCGAAGTGGGAAGCTACGTTGGCCAATACTATTTTATTGTGAATGTGGCCAAATAGTAGCATGGTTTTTTTGCCATGTAAAGACTCACGATACCCCTTGCCAGACAGTCTTTTTTTGTGTTATCCTGCGGCTACGATTTAGTGTAAGTAGGCACTATAATAAAATCAAGAAATATAGGGGCGTAGTGAAATGGTATCACAGAGGTCTCCAAAACCTTTAGCGGAGGTTCGATTCCTCCCGCCCCTGCCAACAAGTACACGTTGATCTGCAGTTTGCAGTACTAAATCAAAGGGAGAACGCATAGTAAACACTAGCGTTTTTTCTTTTACGGTAGCCAATACATGCCATGTGCCATTGACAGATTATTCACGATGTTATATAAATAAACTATTAAACAAATGTTTAACTGATATCAATAGATATGCTTAGCCAAAAGGAAATTTTACGGAATCGCAAAACGTTCACTGAGACTGATCAAACGATGGCGGCTGTATTTAAGGTACTCAGTGACGTCAATCGCTACCGAATTTTTAGCCTTCTTGCGAAACAACCAAAATTAACCGTAAGTGACATTTCACGGATTCTCAATATTTCCTTGCCGCTTGCATCGCAGCACATCAAAATATTAGTCCATGCTCGCTTATTGAAAAAGGAGCGGGACGGGAAAAAGGTTTTTCCCAAACTTGAACATGATAATCCATTCGTTCAGGCCATCATAAAAACAATACAGCGGGCTCTACAATAAACCGATTAACCGATTAACACAGAATAATTATGAACAAAAAAACCTATCTCATTGCGGGCCTTCTCGGATTTATCATTCTGACTGGAGCTGCTTGTACGACAACGGAAAATACAAATGTACAACAGGAAACGGCGTCTGCATCGCAAACCTACACAAGCGATTACGGATTTGAAATTCAATACCCACAGGATTGGAGAGTGATTCTCGAAATTGATTCGAAGACAGTAGACTACCCAACGGACGCTGTGCTTAAAGTTTCTTTCGGTAGTGAAGCTCGAGGAGAAAGCAGTGAGGGTGCATCTGACGGAGAGTGGTTTGTGAGTGTGTATAATGGTGACATGCCTTCCAAGAGTATTGCCGGGTTGATCACTGGTACAGGTACACAGTTTAGCGACAGGGCAGAAAAAACAGAAAATATCACCATCAACGGCATTCCTGCGATTAAAGCTGTCATCACCACGCCATCGAATCCAAGTTGGGTGTACGAGGCAGTCCTCATTGAACAGGAGGATCGTGTTTTCTTCATCACGAATGGCGCAATTGAAAATGATTCGTTCGATGAATTCTACAATAGCTTTAAACGCGTGGAGCAAGTGGTTGAGGAGTCTACGGAGACATCTACTGCCGATGTCATCACCTACAAACAATTTACAGCAGGCGATACGGGAATGATATTCGACATACCAAATGATGTGACGGTTGCCGACAATGTGAATGGTGTCCCTGATCTTTGGAAGTTTATCTACAATGAGAATAGCTACTTGATCTTGTACAGTGAAGCACGGGGAGACATTAGTTTGGCGTGGGCAAGTCGTGATGAAGGCGAAGTGACAGTTACCAATCACGACAACATCACTGTCTATTCGGAAAATGGCTTTGCACATACCGCTGCGTACTTCCTACAACCACATCCTCTAGCAAACATCACAATCACCAAGCTAGTAGGCACTGGCTTGAAGCCTGACGGCGACTACTCGTCAGACCTTGACGAAGTTTATCAACGGCTTGTTTCATCAGTCAGACTTGATGGTATTGCGGCGTTCTAGTTCGTAACCAAAAAAGCTATTTCACCGCATTGTTATATAATACAATACAGGGAAAAGGCTGCAGCCCGAGCCCATCCGAACCAAAAAAAGGGAGAAGAAGAGAGCGGGCAAAAATTCCTTCCCCCCAACCCCCTTCCTTTTTGCTCGCTCGCGCCCCAACGGGGCGCTCCAAATGTACTAATTATTAAATGGATTTTTCGAGAAAAATCCTCGAATTTCGTCCGACAAGGACTGCCAAAAATATTCCGCTAAAATTGCGGAATATTTTGGCATAAGGTACATATTTGGTGTGGTATTTAGACCATTTTTTAAAGAATCTCATTAAGTCTTTTTTTGTTTGGAGCCGTTGTGGAAGCAAATAGTATCGTATTAAGTATTTTTTGAGTGTTTTCTTTGTTTACTCCGTGATGAGTACGAATGAGCTTTTTAATATGACCGAAATGTCCCTCAAGACTGTTGGTTGTTTTGGGGATGTTTTTATTATGTTCGAATATGAAAAGATATCTCTTATGCCGTGCCAGTCTGTGAACCGCTCGCCTTAAATCTTCATGTGTCCAGGACCGTTCATCCGTAAGAGGATGAACGGTCTTCTCATTGAGAAAGTCTTGGTATCGTTCGATATATTTTTTAAATCTTATGTGAAAAGTATAGCTATCTGTACAGTGTAGAGTTTTTACGAGAGCCAACAGCACTTGTCCGGCTTCTGTCTGTGGATTCCTGGTCGTTCCTTGTATGACAAGCCTTTCCATATATACCTGACACATTTGGTAAGGAATACCATAAAAGGCTGTTTTTATGCCGGAAAAGCCGTCTGCCGTCACGGAAAGGATTGTGTATCCCAAAGCTTCAAGTGCTTCGCGAATATATAAATAACCGCTAGTTGTTTCCGTGTCCTCAAACGACCAAATAAGGTTTTCTTTTTTAACCGGATCGCGAGCGTCAATAACGCACCAGCTTCTACCTTCTTTTCGTTCTCCGAAGTAAGTGGCGTCTACGATGAGATGGATAGGTCTGGGATTATGGATTTTGTCAGGAGCACTATATGAATTCAAATATTCCCGCACCTGACGCCTGTCCAGACCAAATTCAACGGATAGTTGTTTAATGGTTTGTTTGCCGAAGATATATGATTTCCAAAGTTTTCTAATGAGTGAAATTCTGGTTCTGCGACCGGAATCGAAACAATGTGAACATACTTTACAAACATATATTTGCAATCCTCGTCTACTCCCATTTTTAATTGTTTTTAATGATCCGCATCGATGACATTTGGTTCTTTTTTTTGGTCATAAACCGGATTACTTAATTTCAAAAATAATAAAACACGCTTTAAGCGCTTATATTAGATGAATAATTAACTTTTTACCACACCAAATATGTACCTTATGCCCAACATTGTGGCGGTCTGGTGGAGCCGATGATCGGATTCGAACCGATGACCTACGGTTTACAAAACCGTTGCTCTAACCAACTGAGCTACATCGGCGTTATAACCTATAATTTGGCGACCTGCTTTGTCGTTGAGTTCCGTCAGCCTCACCGTACATCTACCTTGAATTACGAAACTCGATGAGATTTGCGTGAACGGGCTGTCGATCCCCGTGAACCCTACTAAAACGT
>JAUYIW010000048.1 GCA_030688135.1 Candidatus Uhrbacteria bacterium
AGATTTGCGTGAACGGGCTGTCGATCCCCGTGAACCCTACTAAAACGTAGGGAGAATGGGGGCGACGGGCGCCCGTGAACGCAAAGATCGCGAGTTTCGTAATTCAAGATACATCTAGTACGCCTCGTCTTTACTCACGCAACTCCTTGCAGTCCATCCAAATTCTAGAACATAACTTCGCTCATCGATATGTTCAGGCACGGCAAGATAATAACATAAAGCTATAAACCTGTAAACCCTTGGTGCTTTACAAGTGGGGTAAAATCTGCTATTATTCTTGCACAATTCAGATATTGAACTGTACTCAAATAAAAATCTCTTGATAGGGATGTAGTGAAATGGCTATCACTAGGGTCTCCATCCAGCCCTTCGCGAAGGGCTGGATCCAAAACCCTCATTCAGGGTTCGAATCCCTGCATCCCTGCCAAGAGTTTTTTGTTTTGAAAATGCAGGGATTCGAAGGGTACAGAAAAAGGGTGAACAGTTTCACGCTTTTTCTGACCCCGGCTTTGGAGGAGTCGTGTAGCATGTGCCAAAGGCACGGCGAAACGACGGAGGAAAAGGAATCCCTGCATCCCTGCCAAGAGTTTTTTTTATTTTATCCGCATTCACCCCGAACACAACCGACGACCCATACACACTTTGCCAACGCTAGATGTTGGACAGTGTATGCACCGCTTCTTCCGAGGAACCGGAACAGAAGTGAGACCATAAAGGTCGCCCCTATGTGAGACGACCGTGAAAGTCGCCCTATGCGCCCGAGTCTTGCACGCGGATTTTTTCTTTGGGTCGGCAAAGAAAAATATAGTCCGGGTCGGGTTGCACGGCTCGGAAACAAAAAAGTGTACGCATAGTTGACAAAACTAGCAATTTATGGTACTTTTGAATGTGCTCAAAATTGGAGGTCATAATGAGCAAAGGCACAATACTGGCCTTTCGAACACCGGCGGAGCGCGAGCTTCCCGAGAATGAGGCCAAAATGGTGCGACAAGCGCGTGAGCTTCGGGTGATTTCTCCGGAGCTGTTTGAAAGACTCAAGCTCTCGGATCTAGAACCCGATCAGCTCCGCGCCTTCTACAGAGGGCTAAAGTCAATCTCGTTTCCACAAATCCTGGCAGAACACGTTGATGTCGCTTTCACAGGCGACCTCAACGAACTGCTTGGAGAGTTCAAACTGATCCGTACAGAGCTCATGTGGCACCTACAAGCTGTGCCCACAACGGTAAACGGCGACAAAAGCCGTAGACGAGCCGTACGATTGAAAATTGCGCTGGTGCTGCGCACCATACGATTCGCGTGTTTGGCCAAATCCTCATGCCAAACCTAAAACCCGACCATGGCGTATGCTAGGTCGGGCTTTTCTTTTTCTATATAAATTCTACGCAACTTTCTTCTTTTTTGTTGGTGATAATCTTTCTGCAATGTTTTGCGAAATAAAATCTAAGTACTTCTCTTCGTCACCAATTCCGAGCTTTTGACGCTCAGCTATTGTTGCTGCGATATTTTCAACGTGACCGTTTATTGCTTCCTGAACCGAAACTCCACGGTCCTTTGCCTGCTTGGCAAGCGCTTCGATTGAAAACGATTCTTCAAGAACGATTCTTCCAAGCAACTGTTTAGCAATCGTTTTAGGATCACCATTCAAATCTATATTTTCGGGATCAGCTCCACTAAGAACATCCAGAGCTTCGGTGTAAGCTTTTTCAGTATCTACTTTATCCAGCTCTACAACCTCTTCATTTGCAGAATCCGGAAGATTTGGTTCACTCTCTTGCTTAGGCTCAACTTCGCCTCCCTGCTTTCTTTTATGCTCTGCGATTGCAGCCTTTAGCTCCTCTGGCGATCGCTTTGGTTCACCAAACAATGCATTTTTTATTCCACCAAACATATGTTTATTTGTTAGTTTAATATTAGACTAAATACTAGCATAAAATTGCTAATTTGTCCAGTCTTGATGTGCTATACTATTAATATGAAATCTACTACTATACTACTGCTTATATTTGCAATTTTTGCTTTAACTCAAAGCGCTTTGGCAGCTAGTACTGGCGATTTATTAACATGTCCCGATTCCAAAGCAGTTTATAAGATTCAGGACGACTCTACCAGATGGGTGTTTCCAAATAGTGCCACTTTTTTTACATGGTACAGCGATTTTGATGACGTTCATGAAATCGATTGTAGCGAGTTGGCACAGCATTCCTTGGCAGGAGTTATGACTTATGCGCCAAATTCTAGACTTGTTAAAATCCAATCAGATAATAAAGTATATTCTGTTGCCGAAGGTGGAGTTTTGCATTGGGTCCAGACTGAGGCTGATGCTACGGAAAGATACGGCTCCGCCTGGAGCACTCTAATTGATGACGTTGATGTTGGTATTTGGCCTTCTTACTCTGTTGGCTCTGCGCTAGATAAACTTGAAGTTGTAGCAGAGATCAATGAAGAAACAGATGTCGCAGTTCCTGACTTAGTTAGCTCAGCACCGGTAGTAGTAAGTAATGAAAGCTATACTATTGACTGGTCAACGATTACTAACGTAAGTAGCTACACTTTTCAAGAAGATGATAATGCTGATTTCTCAAGTCCAACATCAACCGAATTTGAACTAGAAGATGAAACAAAGCTAGTGGTTACGAAATCAGTTTCTAGAAATCAAGCATACTACTATAGAATACAATCAAGAATAAGTGGGAGATTAAGCGATTGGAGCAATACAGTACAGGTCATTGTTCAACCCCTCTTAATACTAGATGGCGTGCCAGACATAAATCAACCTCCGCTTAATTCTTTTAGAGCATCAATTACAAACGGATGGTCAGCACCTATGGCAGCTGCAAACATCTTTGAATATTTTGACGACGCAAAAAATGAATTCGCTACCAATATTACAGGCACTTCAAGCGACCAAAAACTAGGTGACTACCTAGGATGGTTTATGGACACAAACAATTATGGTAGTAGCGAGCGACGCAATAGTGAAAATTTAGGAACCTTAAATTCAGACATAGCTTCTGGAATGCAAGAATTCGCAATATGGGACGGTGCGCATCCGAGCGATTATGGATTTCCTACAACCGCTTCTCTAATCGACAAAGATAGCTACACAGGTTGGACATTTTCTACAATAAGCGGTTCTTCGGCACAAAGTGGAGCATGGACTAGAATTAAAAATCAACTAAAAATTGGTAGTCCTGCCCTTGTAGTTTTTGACTATTGGAATCCTAACATATTGAACAAAGTCTATAATGATATAAATCTCTACAGCTGGGGTAGCGCGGTGGAGAGCTCTAAAGACTCAAACATTGGTACAAATGCGCCCATTGAAACCTGGAATTCTGAGCAAGGCAATAATGGCGTTGGGCATGCTGTAACAGCCGTTGGGTATATAGAAAATTACGATGCAGATGACGGTAATGGCGAACAGGACTGGATTATTGTGCATGATACTTGGCCAACAACTCCAAATCCACTTGCAATTCCTTGGGATAATTTTAGCTATGCGGTTCTTATTTCGCCAAATGAAAGCACAGCTCCAACCGGAAAACCCAATCTCTCAAGCGTGTCTGATGTAGCTAGCGGAGAAACAATCGTTCTAAGTTGGGATCGGCAAATAGCGGCGACGTATTACGAAATTGAGTGGGACACTTCCTCAACCTTTAGCGAAAATCCAAGTTCATATATAGCTGCTATTGGAAACCAAATATTTGAATATGAAACCAGCCGGACCGTAAGCGCAAACACTACTTACTACTACCGCATTCGTGCAATGAATGACTTTGGAACCGGTGATTGGAGTGATAAATTATCAATTTTAGTTTATGCTCCATAATACGGAGCTATCGTGAAATCCCAAAATAATAAATGTTTTAAAATAAGAAAACCGCACCCAGTGAGAGCACGGTTCGCGCGACTAGCTAGTCGCTAATTTTTTTTGCCCATCTTCGTCAGCTTGACCATTGAAAGGAAGCACGTCTCTTCTCGTGCCTCTACGCTCTTTGTAACTCTCAAGCGCCTCTTTCAGACTTCTATCGAGCTTGAAACCAGCTTGTTGCGCAGCGACCGCGCACATTGGACCGTAGCCAAAGGCTACGGATTTGCCTGGCCGCTCAAGTGCTGGCATATCGGCATAGTTATGCCAACCTCCACAAAAACAACCCGCACGATCATTCAAGTGCACAATGCACTCGGTTCTCGGCAATTGGTCTTTGTCTAACGGATAGCGCGGAAATGCATGTTGAGGTTCCCAGCCATGCACGATCTTATTCGTTAACTCCACGATCCGTTGCCCTAGGCTCGAAATGATCTCCATGGCACTGGCAATGCTCACGCAAAACGGGATGTATTCTCCCTGCACGCTTACCTTGCCTTCCCTGTCACCACGGCCAGCGTTCAATTGACCCGAGATGTCAGCAACGCATTTTTCGCAGAACCGCCCTCGACGGTTGTCGCAACTACGCGCAATAGACTCCCAGCTGGAACTCCTGAACCGAAGCCATACAGTGCGCTCGCTGCACTCTGCCAGACCGGCTTGGCCACGCATGACTCGCCCGATAAGATCAGAATCGAACTTCTCTAGGTCGAGTGCAATCACGACACGAGGATTCATCCGCATGCCAAGATGCTCTGGTACCAATACGCTACAAAGCACACATGGCTCTGCCCGCTGTTCCCAGGCACGCCCAAACTTGCATTTTCCGTCCGTGCCGAGTTTTGATCCTTTGTGAAAGGAGTTTTCGCACCTACCGCTTTGTTGCCCGCTACACTCCAAATACATTTCTTTCTCCCTTGTGAAATGCCTTCGCGAGAAGACAATCCAGACTAACATGCAATATGATAAATGTCAAATATCAAAGCAAAACAACGATTTATTGACAAAATTCAGGCATTAGATTACACTCTGAAACAGAAATCTAGAATATAACTATGTCACAGGATAATCTAATCAAGTTCGAGTGTACTGAGTGTAAAAAAATCAACTACCACTCAAAGAAAAATAAAAAGGTCATTAAAGACCGACTTGAACTCAAGAAATTTTGCAAATGGTGCTCAAAGCACTCAATGCATAAGGAAACAAAATAACCGGCTAGCCGGTTATTTTGTTTCCTTTCTTGTTTTAACAAGATCCATTAACCTCTGCTCAAATAATTCAATCTTCTTATTTTCAGGATTGACTTCCGACAATCTATCAAGAGTTGTCTGAGCCGTATGAACATCGCCAACATTTATTGCACTATCAATAAGAAAATCTAAATATTTTGGATTTTTTGGACTAAGCTTGGCCGCTTCTTTAAAAAACTCAAACGCCTCCATATCTTGACCACGACGCTCTGCAACCTCCCCCAAACTCGCGATTACGCTTGCGTCCTCCGGTGAAAGCTTCTTTAAAAATGTAAACGTTTCCTGAGCTAACTCTAAATCTTTTCTTTGAAGATACAAACGACCTAAGGTTTCATAAGCATCCTTATTTTTTGGGTCAGCTCCAATTACTTCAATTAATTTCTTTTCTGCTTTATCCCACTCTTGGTCGTTCATCAGCTTTTCTCCATCAACCAACATTTGCTCGATTGTCGCCTTATCTACCTTTTCTCCACTCGTACTCTTTTGCCTTGCCTGATATTTCCGCTCAACTGCTGTTAACTTGCCAGCCACACGACGCACCAAATCCTGAAGACCTCTACCCACCGGCCTTATAACCGATTCCTGAGCACGCTTAACGTGTTTTGTTCCCGCCCTTTCAACTCGCTGACGAAGCAATTCATACTTAAGTTGTTTTGTTTGTGATTCAGGTAGACTTCCAGGATCCAATATTCTAAGCTGTGGTAGCTTCTTTAAAAATAACCAAATAAGCGCTGCCACAGAAACAATTATGAGTGCTATAAGTAATACTGTTGTCATAAAAATGAAAGCTTAGACTTTTCCTGCCTGAGCCTCCATAACGTCAATGCCAGCTTTAATAATAGCATCGAACTGTTGAAGTTTTCTACTTGCTCCACCAACTAATACTCCGTCAATCTGACTTTCACGCAAAAACTGATAAACATTATCAGCATCAACCGAGCCACCGTAAATAATTGATATTTGCCTTGCGGGAAGCTGAGTAATCTTATTCAATTCGGAGCGTATAAATTGATGCATCTCTACAACATCACCAATGTTGGCAGGACTGCCTGTACCAATGGCCCAAACTGGCTCATATGCAACAATCAATTGACGGTTCTTTGAAATGCTGACTTTGTCTAATGCAGTTTTTAACTGGCCTGCCACATACTGCATAGCATTAGCAGAATCACGAACATCCATAGGTTCGCCCACGCATAGTATTGGAGTGAGCTTAGACAATCCAAAAATAGTCTTTAACTTTTTATTAATAAGCTCATTAGTCTCTCCAAGCTGATTGCGCCTTTCAGAATGTCCAACAATTACAAATGAACAAGGAATGTCTTCAAGCATTGAGGTTGAAGTTTCGCCAGTAAAAGACCCCATTCGTTCTGGACCACAATTTTGTGCACCAATACGCACCCTACTTCTTGCAGTCACCTTGTGTATTTCGCTAAGTGCTGTAAATGATGGACAAATAATAACCTCGGGAGCCACCTCCTTACCTCGAAGCGAACGCAAAACACCGCGTGCAAGCGCAACACTTTCGCGAATCCCAAGATGCATTTTCCAATTTCCAATTATGTATTTCATATGTGTGGCAAGCTAATTTCAAAGCATCTACAGATTACAGATTCACTACAGATATAGAGATTGGCCTACAAGCTTCCAAACCACTGCCTACCCCGCCCCTAACGGGACCTCTCCTAAGACTAATCTTACAACTTACTCCTAAGTAATCAATTTATCACAGGAACATGCTTCAGTAAAGCCGCATCTGTTTTATATGGACCTACTGCAGCAATAGATAATTTTTGAAAATTCAATATCTCGTTGGCAATATCTTGAACATCCTTCACAGTTACTTCGCGAATTTTTGTCAGCTTTTCATCGAGCGTCTCCACTTTGTCAAAAAATAACTCTTGCCTTCCATAAAACTCAGCACGGTTAGAAGAATCTTCAAGACTCAATTTCGCTGCACCCTCTGCATGATCTTTAGCAAACTTAAGTTCCTGCACAGTTACACCTTCACGTTTAATCTTTTTAAGTTCTTTAAAAATCGCATTGAGCGCTTCATCTAATCGTTCGCGATTAAGTCCAGCACGAATCAAAAGCATTCCAACATCTTCATATGCTTCCGAGCTTGCGCGTACAAAATATGCCAATCCTCTTTTCTCGCGAACCTCAATAAATAATCTTGAACTCATTGTTCCGCCAAGTATACTTGCAAAAATTTTTAGTGCCTGTGTTTTTTCATCATGTTTTCCTGGTGCTGGAAAAGCAAGCGCTAGCTGAATCTGCTCTAACTCTTTGTATTGAATGGAAACGCGTGGAGTTTTACGCTCAGGCATGTCTCCAAATGGCAAATAGCTATCCGGCTCAGTACCTTGCGCTACCTTGCCAAAAGTCTTTTCTAGTAGCGCCTTTGCGCCCTTTGGAACGTTTCCGGCAATTACTACCACCATTTCAGATGGTATGTAGTACTTATCACGAAAGCTAATAAGATCGCTTCGCTTCATGTCGATCATTGATTTTGAAGTTCCAGCTATTTCGCGACCAAGTGGGTTGCCGTCAAACATTGCACGCTCAATCAAATCATCAATGTGCATTATTGGATTCTCCTCATACATTTTAATCTCCTCAATAATAACCTGCTTCTCTTTTTTCATCTCTGCCGGAGCATACTTTGAATTGAAAAGCATGTCATGCAAAAGATCAATTGCTACATGAGCTTTATTGCCTGCTATTTTAACATAATAGCCTGTTAGATCTTTGCCAGTATACGCATTGAATGCTGCTCCATACCTATCTATCTCAAGCGAAATATCAATTGTATTTGGTCTCTTTTTAGTTCCCTTAAACATTAAGTGCTCAATAAAATGTGAACCTCCCCAAACTTTCAAAGGTTCATATCTTGCGCCAACTTTTGTTAGTACTAAAACAGTAGCAGCGTCTGTTCCAGGAAAAGGAACTAAGTGATACCGCATTCCGTTTTTGAGTTTTTTTGCCTTTATAGCCATAAGTGCTAAATTCTAAATTAGAGACTTTAAATAAGCTCTAAATTTGAATTTTGTATTATTTAGGATTTGTTTATTATGATTTCAAGTTTTTGAAAAAATAATCTTCCAATTCACCTATCGCAATCCTTTCCTGAACCATTGTGTCTCGATCTCGAACGGTTACCGCATGATCGTTTAGTGAATCAAAATCCACAGTAACGCAATACGGTGTTCCAATCTCATCTTGACGTCTATAGCGACGACCGATTGACTGAGTTTCGTCATACTCCGCATTCCACTTTTTAGATAGCTTTTCTACAATTGGAAGCGCGACATCACGAAGTTCGGGCTTTTTCGACAGTGGAAGCACTGCGATCTTTATTGGCGCAAGCGCATGCGGAAACTTCATAACGACTCGCTTATCAACTCCACCATCTGCAGTAGGCGCCTCCTCTTCAGTGTAAGCGCTAAGCATTACCGCAAGCAAAGTTCTGTCCACGCCTAGCGAAGGCTCAATAACATGCGGAATGTACTTCTCGCCTGTTACGGTATCGGTGTAGCTTAAATCACGTCCGGAATACTCACTGTGCTTTTTAAGATCGTGATCCGTTCTGTATGCCAACCCATAAAGCTCGCTCTTGCCAAATGGAAAGTCAAACTCCAGGTCTACCGTGCGCTCGGAATAATGCGCCAATTCCGAACCCGGTGTTTCATATTCATGGACCCATTCTTTTTTGATACCGCAAAAATCAATCCATCCATGAAGTTCCTTTAACCACATTTCAAACTTTTCCTTCCAATCATCCGGATGCACAAAGTATTCTATTTCCATCTGCTCAAACTCTCGTGTTCGAAAAATAAAGTTGCCTGGTGTAATTTCATTTCGGAAAGCCTTACCAATTTGAGCAATGCCAAAAGGAATACGCTTTCTTGAAGTCATAAGTACTTGCGGAAAATCTACAAAAATTGCCTGTGCAGTTTCGGGTCGCAAATAAACAGTACTGGCCGACTCTTCTTTAGGCCCCATGAAAGTTTTGAACATCATGTTAAACGATGCCGGTTCGGTAAGTGTTTCGCTCTTACCGCATTTTGCGCACGGTTTAGTAAGGTCGATTTGATCAGCCCTATAGCGCTCGTGACAATTCTTACATTCAACCAACGGATCGGTAAAATTCTCCAAATGCCCGGAAGCTTCCCAAACTTTTGGATTCATTATTATTGCGCCGTCTTGCCCAACCATATCAATACGTCCGTGAACAAAACGTTTCCACCACTCATGTTTGATGTTATTTTTAAGCTCAACTCCCAAAGGACCGTAATCCCATGAGTTTGCAAGCCCACCGTAAATATCAGAACCGGGAAAAACAAAACCCCTGGTCTTTGCTAAATTAACAATCGTGTCCATCGAAGGTTGACTCATATTAAACTGTGGTTATTTGTTCTTCTTTCTTCTGGCCTATTGCGTCAATTTCTACTCCCATTTCTTTTGTGAGTTTATCAAGAGAATCCAGTAGATCATGCTTTTCGTCTTTGCCAATGCTCTCAATTTTCTCTATCTGCTTTTTAACCTCTTCTCGAACTTGTCTAATGGCAACCCTGGCATTCTCAAGCTTTTCTTTCATTATTTTTACCATCTTCTGCCGAGTTTCATCGGTCATCTGAGGCATAATCAAACGTATTGTCTTACCGTCTACGTTAGGGTTCATTCCAAGATCTGACTTTTGAATTGCAGTTTCAATGTTTTTTACTACCGATGCATCCCAAGGATCGATCTGAACTGTTTTAGCGTCTGGGGTAGAAATAGAAGCAAGAGCCTTCAGTGGCTGATTAGCCCCATAGACTTCAATATTTAAATTCTCCACAAGCGCAGGAGTAGATCTTCCTGTTCGAATTGTAGATAATTCCTCTGCTAAATGCTCAAGTACCTTTTGGAACTGAGGCTTAGATTCGAGAACAATGGTCATAGTAAAGATGTTATGTCGACAAGCTAAGATTTAATGTCAGGTTGTGAGGTTTATTATGAGGAGCGAGGGTTTATGACGGGTTGCAAGGTTTATTGTTTAAAGCTGGGGTTTATTTTTAGAACGCTTATTTTTTATTTCGACCATACCTTCTAGCATTGTCACCGGTTAGCTTTATTAGCTTATTGAGTTCTATTGGTATACGTGAAAACAATCTTTCAAAATTGGCAATATCTTCTTCAATCAACAGGTTGCGCTCCTTTGCTTTCTGAAACCAGTCATATGACTCATAACACGAGCCCCGAGAGTAGTAGTAAAACTTAATCGTGTCCTTAAAAAAGAATCGACCATATCCTTCTGCCACATTGGCTGATATTGAATCCGTTGCGCTAATCCACTGACTACCAATTGTCTTAGTAGATAAATAATTGAACCTGCTAACAATCTCCCATACTAGCCTCCCAAGCTGTCTAGATAACTGATACACGGGCATTCTTTGTAAATTTCCTATGCTAGCATAAGGCTCCATTGGTTCCTCTGGCTCCATATTGTACTATTAATAAACTTCAGCCTATGCACAATAAACATTCGCAATCCGCTAATAAACCGCGTAATCAACAATAAACCTACTTCCCCTATCCTGCCATTTTGAATCGCCAACGTCAATCCTCTACAGTTGCAAAACCAGTATAAATACGGTCTGTATTGGTTGGATGAGCCTGCATCGCATAAGGCGCTTTACTAGATGGCAATTCTTCTGTGGACCACGAACTTCCACCAGAAGTTGTTGAGTACATAATTGAACCAGTTCCATAGTAAATTGTGTTTCCGTCTTTTGCGTCTACTGCAAATCCCCAAATTCTAACATCTCCAGGTGAAGTAACAAGTGGCACTCCATCCCATGTTTCTCCATCGTCATTTGATACTAGAAGTCCATACTTGGTATTCATTAAAATAGTATCTCCATTTTCTGTCTGAGCAAAACCGTATACGTCATCTGATGCCTTAAATTCTTTCTTTAACGAATCTTCAAATTCCACCCATGTCTCACCACTATCATCTGTGCGAACCATTCCTCTTGTTTCGGTTCCAACTAACACGACCCTGCTATCTGCATTACTTATCATGATTGCCGATACGTCATTACCTGCTTCACCTACGTTAGACCAGTTATCTCCTGCATCTGTACTCTTTAGAATATCTCCAGCGCTTGTTCCTGCCCACATAATATCTGGATTAAACCAATCAAGTGCAAAAGCAGTTAATAATTCGTCGCTTCTGGTTTCAATGTAAACAGATGAAAACTCTCGGCTACAAGTGTATGATTTTAAAATCCTATCAGACTTTAATGCATACAACGTACAAATATTTCTTGGATCAACTTCAATGTCTAGCACTGCACCTTCTCGCACATCCGCATCACCAGGACGCTGCCAACTTACTCCGTTGTCATAGGAAAAGAACATTCCGTTTCCGGTAGTTCCAATGTAAATTGTCGCGTCATCGGTTGGGTCAATCTCAATCGAGATTACATTTACTCCACCAATAGATCCAACTCCACTAGCTGATGGCAATGCACTTAGCTGAGTCCAACTAGCGCCAGCGTCAGCAGTTACAAACATTCCTCCACTTCCTGAAGATGAAGTGCTACCTCCAAAACCAAGGCATCCTTGGCCAATTAGCACAAAGGACAACGATGCAATCACAAGTTTACTTGTAGTTTTCATAAGTTTGAAATTATAATTGAAATCAAAAAATTATTAAAATTTATAGCGCAAGTGCAAAGTGTTCAAGCGCTAACTGAGCGTTCACATTCGCGCGCATTGCATATTCTGCTTCCCCCAAAGTTCTTAACGCTTTTGCCCACACTCCAACCGGCTTCATTTGAACAATTCGTGCGACGCGAGCTTCTTCTGCTTTTAAGGTTGAAAAATCCGTAGCGCCTAACGATGCAAGCGCGCAATCATGCAAAACTTGGCGTATTGCATCAATCGTTTTTTCCAAATCATCTGACGTTCTTTCTTTATCTTTTACAATCCTTTCAATAAAAGCAAAACGTGATGCAAGCGATCCTTCAGCAAATTGAAGAGCCTCTCCAAGGTCTTCCAAAAATCTTGCTCGTAAGTCTTTGTTTATCAATGCGTTTGCAACCCCGGGACGACCTCCTGCAAGTCCCGCAAGTTCATGTGCAAGCTCTTTTGTACTGCCCTGCGCTAATAAAAACTTTTCAATCTCATTACGCTGTGAAAGTGTAAATCGAATATGAACTGTACGAGACAATATTGTTCTAAGTAATAATTCTGGACTCGATGCAACTAAAATAATTAAACTTTCACCGCTTGGTTCTTCAAGAGTTTTTAAAAGTGCGTTCTGCGCCGGAATAGTCATTGTGTCCGCGTCTTCAATAATTGCCACTTTTTTGCCGCTTCCAAATGATGACATTGAAAGTCGCTCTTTTAAAATTCGAATGTCTTCAACTGAAATAGACCCCTTTTCCGAAGGCTTTACTATTGTGACGTTTGGATTTGTTTCGATCCCTCTCTTTTTAAGAGAATCGGGAGTTCCTGCCAAATCTACACCTAGCGCCTCACGAACAAACTCTTCTACCACAGCCCTCTTCCCAACATGCTTTGGACCGGAAAAACAATAAGCATGCGCTAATGTTTCTTTTTGAATCACGCGCCCTAAATACTCCTTTTGAGCAGTGTGACCAATGATCGATGAAAAAATGGGAGTCATACTGGACGAATTATAACATAAAATCGTTTTGTTAGGTTGTAGGTTTTAGGTTATAGGAGTTAGGGGATAGGGACTAGGGGTTAGTAAAAAAACAACGGCTAGTACCCCTTTTCGTACAAATTTTATGAACAAAATCACTAAAATGTTACAATATTCGGCTAATTTTAGCGAAAAACTCAAATATTGTATTAAATACGCCACTTGACAAAACCGAAAGTTTGTGCTATTATTTGCGGTTCGATTCGCACCTGTTTTGGGTACGAATTGTCCCGGATTCGCGTTGACACAGTGTTGACGCGATGGCAGAGATCTTCAAACAAAAAAGGAGAAGAACCATGAGTAGGTTCACAAATTCAGAAGGAAAGTTGCGCAACATCGACAATGCGGTCCACGATTTCCTCTTCATGGTACTCACAAAGTACCACGTCGACCGCAATCGCCAGCCGATCGACGGCATCACGGAGGAAGAAATCATTCTCCGCGCCACGGTCAATGGAATGGTAGAGGAAATCGGACTGCAGAGCAGATTCGCTCTGCTCGATGCGAACCTGATGGCAATTGAGGTGCTCTCGGGCATCTCGATCCGGCGCGCTCTCACGCAGCTGTACAAGTTGCTCGAGGCACAGGCCGCGCAGGGCCATCCCAAGAGCGACGCGGTGCTTACCGCGTCGAAGTTGGTGTCGACCGGATCGGAAAGGGTTCACGCCCTCATGATCCTCGACAACCGCGTGGAGAGCTTCGAGGATGCTTCCAAGCGCATCCTCGTGGCCGCTTCCGGCCACAACCGTGAGAAGCTCGTTCGCTCAATCCTCGACGAAGCCGGTCTCCTGCCGGCCGAAGTCATCGCGGTAGAGCCCAAGCCCGAGGCTACAAAGCCGGAGGCAAAGACGAACGCGGAGCGGAAGGTGTGGACCGAGCGGGCGCAGGCTACGTTGATCCAGGTGGCCAAGGGACTGTCGACCAAGGAGGCTGTCGTTGCCGCCAAGAAGCGAACCGAAGGAGTTCGCAAGGCAGCACAGCGCCTGTTGCGCCGAGCTCACACCCATCCGGTGGATGGGGGGATGAGCATCCTTGTGACGTTCCAGGCCCTGGAGGCCGCGGAACTCATCACGGCTGAAGAAGCCGAGGTGATCCGCAAGGAGGTCATTGAGGCCCTAAGCAACGACGACAACGGAGACGAAGGCGAAGGCTCCGAGCCTGAAGTCGAAACGGAGGTCGAAATCGAGGACGCACCCGCGTCCGAAGTCGAGACCGAGACCAAGGCCAAGGCCGCCGGCAACAACGGCACCAACCTGAATCTGGCCGGCCTGCAGGCCGCTCTCAACTCGTCGGGCGTACAGCCCGATGAAGAGACTGTCCAGGCCTAAGGTCACGCGTACTGTGCGTGCAGGGTTTGCAAGTATTTATACTTCGCAAACCCTGCACGCAGGTTATTCTCAAATTATGAACGTTTATCATGATTTGTGATGTAACTTACATATAACCGTTAAAAGCACTCAGACAAATCCCACGAACTAATTCGTTAAATATTAGGTCAGATGCTAGGAAGAGCGAGTACTAAAGCAAGCCGTACCAATGCGTATGGTGAGCGAGGAACAAAGCTCTAACAACGCAGATGCATAAAAATATCACGGATTAGACCACAATCTAGTTTGTTCAGAATTTACTTATATACGAGGCGCGGGGATGTGACGAGGAAGCGTACTAAAAAGTACGGTGACAAGTCGCAGGGGCCCCGCAACAAAGTAGATGAGTGAATTCTGAACAAACTACGCAGCAATCTGGAGGGGAGAGAGCGAGTCCGCATATAGACTTGGAGGAAAGTCTTGCGGCTCACGGTGTTCAAGTGCCTAGACTCGGCCTAGCTGACTCTATGCACACGCCAGAACACCATTGGACCCATATCGTCTTCGGACAATCACTGAATCCAGCGTTAAGTTTACTTGGCGCAACTTCTCTCCAGCTTGCTGTGAAGAATTAAAAAACTCCCGATTTAGTCGGGAGTTTTTGTTTTTGATATTAAAATATAAGTACCATCGTTATAATAATCTTGCAAGTTACTTAACTAAAAATTGAACTATAATCGAATTAAGACTTTATTTTGGCTCAACTAGAACCTTACTACGATGCAACTGGAGTCATGCTTCGGTACAACTATAATTTAACTAAAGTTTTACGTTGACTCCATGTGTCACTCTATGCCCGATCGGACAAAATATGACACATGCTCATCTCATGCGCGTAGCCCGATAAACTGTCACAAATTTTTCTGCATTTAACAATTTGACAAACTCATTCAACTCATACACAACATCTCGATCTGATTCCCATACACTTCTTTGAAGCATTCGAAATCTTGCTTTTTTTAATAATACTCTTAAAGCTCGTCTAACATGGCGAATGTCTTCCGGTACATCAAAAACAACAACGCAATATTCATCCTCTGGTAATTCCCCTTGTTTGGATATTATTTTCAATTTTAATGCCTCCTTATAACCTATTTCTGTTAATTTGTACCACAAATCGTTACCTTCGCGCCTTAATTGCACAAGTCTCTGCCCCTCAAGTCTCTTCATTCTAAAATACTCCGCTCGTCGCCGCTTACGCTCGTCGTAAAATTCTCGATCTCTACGTAGCTCCTCTAGAGGCACCCCTCCAAAAGCCTTACGATAAACTTTACTAGGACCGATATCATTAACGGCACCTAAAAGCGCAACCAACGTCTCCCCAGTGAGAGACAAGACCTTGGATAATTTCTTTAAAGTATTCATACACTAATAGTGTGTCATATTTTGTCCGATCGGACAAAATATGACACACCATTATTTTATACTACCGTTATCTTTCATAGCCCGATCTGACTATTCCGATTGAACAATTCTTATTGAACTATTCTGATCCAACTATTATTATCTAACGATCTTAATTTACCTATCCTGTTCTAACTATCGTAATCTATCTGGCCTACTCAAAATTCTATGCCCTTTCCGTTAACCAATATTTCGATTCTCATCTACGTCACACGCAACATTACCTCCGGTCCCCCATTTTTTTGCTTCACGCCACGCTAGTTCAAGTGTCGCACGCGCTGTATCGGCTATTGCCTTCGAATGAATCTCGATTGCAATTATGCCACCGCTGTACGAAAATAATACTAACTTATCTCCGCATACGCTCATTTCACCATGTACATCCAAAAGTGATGGAGAAATAGTAACATACTCAATATCTAAATCATCAGAAAAATTAACACTGCGATCAGTAACTAAAATTGATCGAATCTTTCTTTTCCTTACCGACAATTGCTTTTGATGAATATGCGAAATACCCGGATCATGAAGCTGTAAAAAAGTATCGTAACCAACAATCTGAATAATATCATCGTCCATTTGTTCGTACTCTTTTTGCATCGCACGCATGCCATCTAATTTTTCTATGTAGCGAATCTTTGGTTTTCGCGCTGCCAAATTGTGGAATACCTTCAACCTTAGTAGCATGTTGTTTGCAAGCCTACGCCTAACATCTAATTCCTGAAGCTGCATATCAAGAAGTGTTAGAATACGTTCTGGAGCTTCTGCAAGATATCGCCTATCCCCTCCTTGAGTAAACACAGATACTAAACCTTTTTGTGCAAGCGAATCAAGAACTGTGTAAACCGTTGCTCTGTGGATCAGAGAACGTTTTGAAATCTCAACCGCACCAGCACTTCCTAATTCCAAAACCGCGATGTAAATCGCGGCCTCCTTTTTATTAAATCCAAGTGACTGCAAATCTCGAATCAAGTCATCCATAAATCTACTACTTAAAACTACGTAGCACTTCCCAGGTTTTACTTGCAGTTGTAGCCCATGAAAACATTTCTAACCTTTCGCTTCCCTGTGCTATCTTTTCTTCCCTACTTATCTCTTCAGATGAAATTCTTATCATTTTATCAGCCCATTGGCTAACACTTTTCGGATCTGCAAAAACAGCAGCATTGCCTGCCACTTCATGCAATGCTGGAATATCAGACGCAATCAAAACAGTCCCTGCTGCGAATGCTTCAAGTGCTGGAATGCCAAATCCCTCATACCAACTTGGAAATACATACGCAGCTGATCCAGCAACCAATGGTGCTAAATCTTCTTCTGGAACATACCCAGGAGTTAAAATAAAACTACGCGCAGGAGAACTATCAATCATTTTTTTCAAATCTTCTCCCCCTCTTCCATAAGTTCCGCCAAGAAAAAGTTTAAACGAATCGCCCACACCTACCGAACGCTTATACTCTTCAAATGCTTTTACTAAAGTAGAAATATTCTTTTTATCTTCAATCCTGCCAATTGTTACAAAATACTTGCCTTTCGAAACACCATATCTTTGAAGTGTCGCCTGTAAAGTATTTTCTTGAACTGTAAAATCTTGACGCCTTACTGCGAGTGGCGTAGCAGAAATTGTATTCCCTTGCACATTGTAGAGCTCGAGTAAATCTGCCTTTGTAGTTTCAGACACAGTAATAATGTGAGACGATTCTTTTATAGCTCTACCTACCGCCCACTCCTGACGTTTACGAATTTTAGATGTATAAACACCTGGAACTTTTCTAAAAGCAACATCATGCACAGTGGATACAATTTGTGTTCGGCCATGGAAGGCAGGAATTTCGTGTGCTGGAGTAAAGAACAAATTTGGTGTTCGGCGAATTAATTCCCAACTTAGTCGTGCGTGAGTCCAAGCTTTTTTTGGAATCCAATTTAAAATCTGAACTGACCAGCCGTTTGGCATAATTCCAAGATCATCTAGCGGTGCTGACGAATACAATAAAACCCGCTCGCCTTCCATGAGCGTGTTTTTCATCATTTCAGTAAGAAGTTCGTACACGTATCGTTCAGTTCCGGTTCGATTTTTACGCGTAAGAACATTCGCATCAATGCCGATTGTGAACATAGGAAAATGAAAGCGTTTAGTTTATTATCAGATTGCAAGGTTTATTGTTTTACCGCGGTAATAAACTTCGCTATAAGTCAATAAACCCAGTTCGTCGGAAATAAACTTTAGACGACAGATAATAAACCCTGCATGCCGATTTTTATTGCGTAAACACGCTACGCTTATATGCTTCCAAATTTTCAAGTGCAAGTCCAGTTCCGCGAGCAACACACATCTGAGGTTCGTCTGCTACGTAAGTCGGTACACCTGTAGCCTCTGCAATTAATCTATCTAAATTACGCAACTGACTACTACCACCAGAAATTACAATTCCCTTATCCATTACGTCCGCTGAAAGCTCAGGTGGCGTTTTATAAAGTAGCTCTTTTAACGTTGCTAAAATTCCTTCGAGAAGCGCCTGAATCGCCATAGTAACATCATCTGACGTTACCTCCATAATTTTAGGAAGTCCTGTAATCATGTCTCGACCCTTAACTTCCATTACAAGTTTTTCCTCTAAATACATCGCCGATCCTACGGTAATCTTTATTTCTTCTGCAGTTCGCTCGCCGATTGCCAAGTTGTGAGTCCTCCTAATATGCTCCATTATTGCGTGATCAAACTTTACGCCACCAATACGCACAGAATCTGAAGCAACTATGCCTCCGAGAGAGATAACGGCCATCTCAGTTGTACCTCCTCCGATTTCAACAATCATATGCCCTGAAGGACTTCCAATTGGTATGTTAGCGCCAATAGCCGCAACGATAGGTTGTTTGATTATGTAGGCCGCCTTTGCCCCAGCAGAAAGCGTGGCGTCTATTACAGCCCTGCGCTCAGTAGATGTAATGCCTCCAGGAACCGCAACCATAACTTCTGGTCGAAAAATTCTAAAGCCTCCTAAAACCTTATTTATGAAATACCGTAGCATTGCCTCGGTTGTTCGATAATCTGCAATAACGCCATCCTTAAGCGGACGTTTTGCAACGATCGTGTCTGGAGTTCGTCCAAGCATATCCTTTGCCTCTTTACCAACTGCAAGAACTTTTTTATCTATTTTAGAAATTGCGACTACCGATGGCTCGTTAATAATAATACCGCGCTTGGGAACATAAACAAGCACGGTCGTGGTACCCAAATCAATACCGATCTTTTTTGCAAACATAGGTGACAGGCGCTGGAATTAAAACTCTATAGTAAATACGCTGTCCTCCTGGAGTGTTGTATCAACATGATAACTATTGTCGCCAAATTCATCTGATTGCTCAGAAGGTAAAGCTGTCTTCACCTTCTTATCAAAATTAAGGTCAAGTGTCAAAGAATGATTCGCAGCACCAATCTGTTTAAAAACTGTAAGTTGATAAAGTTTTCTATCTATCGCATCTGACACCGATTCTGGCAAACGATATGTAAACGAAAGCGTACGCTCATCTCCCGGCTCAATTGAAGTAAAGGCGCCAAAGCTAGTCATTCCAAGCTCGTCAGATACTGTAACTTCACCCTCGGTAAGACTAGGATTTGATAACTTGTCATTCAAAAGTGTACCTGAGGCAGAAATAAACTCGCTACCCTCTGGCACAAAAATTTTTGTATAAGTTCGATACCTTGTAGTGAGTAATGAGAACTTGCCACTGTTTGTATATTTAATTGATGTTGTAGCAATGTAGTCGTTTCCGTCACTTTCGATTGAATAAGTTATCTCACGATCTACAACTGGATCTGTTTTTAAAGCAGCCATATTAGCATCCACTACCATTAGCACATCGTCGGTTGAACTAACATCTAGATTCTGTGCCCAACCCGCTTCCACAAATGCATCTTGAGCTCCAGCGTCAGTGCTATAAATTGCAAGATGTTTTTCTATAAATGACTCTGTTATTTTTTGGAATACTTCGCCAAATCTCGAAACCTCAAGTGATAATAGCTCTTCAAGGATCGTGTCGGACAGGCGTTCTACTATTGCCTTTCTTTGCTCAAATGGAATATCTTTATCTGCAAAGCCAAACTCAACTTCATATTCAAGCAGACTTGTAAGATTGTCGCTATTAAACGTAATGCCGTCTACAGTAACCGGACCTACAATATCTAAAAGTGATGCTGCAAAATCTGGAGTAAAACCAATAACACCATGAATTTCAGGAACAGGTCTTCCAGCAGCGGAAAGCTCTTGTCTTAAAAGATCTACTGAATAATCTGAAGAAGTAGGAAAATCTGGCGACCAATTCGCATCTCGGAAATACCACTTGCTAACACCAACGTATTTATTAAGTGGCTCAGGCGGTGCAACTTGGTAGCTATCTAGCTCTGCAACTAAAACATCAACCGCGTAAGTGTCATCAACTTCTAAACTTACAATTTCACCATCACGAATCTGTAAAAGGCCGTACACTCCCATAAATCCTCCACCTGGACGCATTTCCGTATTATTCAAAAATAGTACTAGCCATTGTCTGTCCTCATCCACGCCAGCAATTTCATCGACTGTTGCAGCAAAAGGCACTAAAACATCAACTCCTGCGATTAAGCTAGGAAGTAATTCTTGAAATGGCTGAACTGCCGCAAGCAATCTTGGATGTACGTTTAATTCTGATAAACGGTCTAAATCATCACCTGCAAGCCTTAGACTAACCTGAGCTTCCTGAAGATTAGGCAGAGCGTTGCTAAGTGCACGCAATAATTCAGCCTTTGTTTCACTTGGTAAATCCCTAAACGTTGCACCGCCATCAACCTCAAGAGAAGCCAATATTTCCTCGATGCCAGAAACCACATCTAATACTTCACCTGCAATTTGAACTGCCTGCTCCAGCGCACGAACCGACTCTACTCCTGCATCAACTACTGCGATTAAAGCCTGAACCTGATCACCAACCCATGGCACAACAACTGTCCACTTCAAAAATGTTAAACCTGAGCGAGCCTTAACCAACCCATCCTCTGCATCCACAAGACTTAAATTGGCGCTTTCAAAATCTAATTCAACTGCTGCAGATTGAGCAGAATTAAAAGCATCCTCTGCCTTCGATACTCCACTAACAAACCTTCCAATACCAAAAATGCTTGTGGCAAAAAGCACAATCCCTATTACTATAAGCACAATTGCTATTCTACGAAACCAGTGCCTTTTTTTCTTTGCAGATTCTGGCCCGAAAGTTTGTGGCTCTATTTCAGGATTTACGCTTGGATTGATTAAATTATGTTGAGGCGATTCGTACATCTGATTTTTGATTATTATTTTGAAATGAAAGTCTAGGATTAGATGATTTTCTATATTTCTTCCAGTACTTTATAAAACTATGAATATGGATCCATGTAAACTTTGAGGTCAGTTGATCGAATAACCCACCGTCCGCCGACATTCGTCTGTGGTAATGCAACATCTTTGCACCCGGGTGATATACAACTCTGTATCCGTTTTCCCAAAACCTCCTGCATAGGTCGTTGTCTTCATAATACAGAAAAAATCGCTCATCAAACAGCCCTACGCGAGCAAGCGCGTCTCGTCTTGTGAATAACG
>JAUYIW010000049.1 GCA_030688135.1 Candidatus Uhrbacteria bacterium
CGCTTTATTTTCTACCAAAATTAGCCAATTTTGTTACATAAATGAATCAAATCACTACAAGCGCAAATCAATAAAACCTGTGAACTAGCTGATCAAGAAATAGCAAGATTGGAGAAGAGAGTCATGGACCTTGAAAAAGAATCGAAATAGTGCTATTATTTCGCACACTTCTGAATGATCCGTAGTATGTAACCTTATTAGGGCGAAAGTCCGGCGACAAGCAAACGGGTTGCAAAAGTTACGATCATTTGGAAAACAAAGAAAGAAATACATGATATAATGAAAGAGGTAAGAGGAGCTAAATCAAAGTAATTAACTTATGCTAGAAATCAAAAATTATCCTACAGGTAAACCAACGAATCCAGTTATCCTGAAAGTCTGGGAACGATTGCAAGAATCAGGAGCCTTGGATGGGCTTTCCGATGATGAGATTTTAGAGAAAGTGGTCTCAACAGCAGAAAAATTGTTGTCGACAGAATCCAAATAAGATTCAACTGTAAAAAACTATCTAGTTTCAAGGCTAGTTTTTTATTTTAATAATCCTCTTTCTGTCAAGACTTTTTCCCAATCCGGGTCGTCTAGAATTTCCAAAACTTTTTGGATTTGTTTATCTGAAAAGACTTGCACTCCTGTACCTCCTGTCTGGACTGTAGCTTTTATTTCTGCATCCCAATAAGATTCCTGATTATTCAATCTAGCAATACGCTCTGCAAGTTTTCTATTTGGCGTTGCTATGTTTATATCAATCGAAACTCCTTCTCCACTTTCCATTTTGAATACTCCGATTTTTATGTGTTTATTTTCTTGCACTATCCGATCAGCTTTAATCAGTTCTTGGTTTATTCGTTCCGGTGTCGCTTCTTCAAATGTCAGAGTTTTGGATCGTATAGTTGGAATCGCATCTTTGCCAATATAATCAGTCCCGTCAAGATTCAACGTATGACCAAAGATTTTACCTTCATTTATCTCTTTAATCTTCGACGCAAGAATGGAAGAGTTCTTTACTGTATCAGTAAATGTAGTTTTAGAAGTTACCGCTTCTTTAGCTTTGGAGATTGAGGTAGTTACATCACCGACTATATCCGCTTCAGGAACATTTACTCCGCCGGCTTTACCGGCTGGAGCTTTTGGGAGGTCGTCTGATTTATGCAGAAAATCTATCAGCTGATCCAGCGCCTTTTGTTTGTTTTTATTTGTTTGACCCGCGACTGCTTGACCTGCCTTTAATAATACCCCACCAATTCCACCCGTAGCCGCTGCAACACCGGCCTCACCTGCTTGCTGAATACCGCTCTTAACTCTACCTTGGAGACTTCCGCCTTTTGTTAGCCCATATGCGTTTTCAATGATATTCGCCCAATTCGCCATTGCATTGAAGTCTGTCGCGCCCTTATAACCATACTCAACAGCAGTCGCAGCAAGATCGTCCAATACTCCATCGATTTGTGCGCTTGCGTTACCTAGTGTCCGCATAGCTCGATCGCTAAATAAAGCACCACCTTTCTCAAACAGATCGTCAATACTGTAAAATCTCTTTTTTGCCGAACCAAGAACGTCGAGCCAGTTACCAGTAACACCAAGAAGCGTCGCATATTCACGAGCAAGCGCTATCGTCAGCGTCGTCGATTTGCAAATCGCAGTCGTTGTCTACTTCGTCGCAAACTTCTGTAGCCCCAGGATTCACGTCCACATTTACATCATCGCAATCGTCAACCTCTGCAAAGTAATTATCGCTATCTAGGTCGGTACGCGAAGGCACAGCGGTATCGTCAGCAGTGTCGATTCCGCTATCGTCCACAGTGAAATCGGTATCAATCTTGGCGCTTACAGGCGAACAGCCACAAAGCACAAAAAAAGCGATAAAACTCAGTCTCATTTTCGTCTCCTTTTTTGAAGGTACAAAGGTCCGTCCGGACTTGTAAAGATATGCTATATATGGCTGATTGTCAATTTGCCACAATCAAATTCATTGACAAATCTAAGGCCTCATGTTAGCATTTGGGCACTAAAAGGGATCTCAAATATCTTAAATTACGAAACTCGCAATCTTTGCGTTCACGGGCACCCGTCGCCCCCATTCTCCCTACATTTTAGTAGGGTTCACGGGGATCGACAGCCCGTTCATGCAAATCTCATCGAGTTTCGTAATTCAAGGTCAAATAGAAATATATGAAACAGGCAATACATCCACAATACTTTAAAGACGCAGTAGTTAACTGTGTTTGCGGGCAATCATTTAAGGCTGGATCGACCGCTGAAAGCTCTTCGGTTGAGCTTTGTTCTCAGTGCCACCCATTTTATACAGGAAAACAAAAGATTGTTGACACAGCTCGTCGTGTTGAAAAATTCCAAACTCGAGTATCAAAGAAAGCTGATGCAGTTATGGATAGCGAAGCTAAGGCTAAACGAAAAATTGAAAGAGCTCAGAAAAAGATTGAAAAGAAAGCAAAAGCTGACAATTCTTAGTATGCAAAATACAACGCCCTAGCTTTTAATGCAGGGCGTTTTATTATTGTGATAAAATATAACTATGGACATCTCTCAACTTCAGGATGAAAATTCTCAAAAAATTAAAGACTTAGAATTAAAGCTAGTAGACCCAGCTGTAATTAACGACTCCAAAAAACTCGAAGAAACAAATAGAGCGTATCAGACAACAAAAAAAATACTTGAACTAATAAAAAGCTTTCAAAAAGCGCAAACGGACCTTGCTGGCGCAAGAGAATCCATTAGCGATGCCGACTCTGAAATGAGAGAACTTGCCGAAGCAGAAGTTACGAGTCTAGAAAGTAAAATACCGGAACTTGAAGATGCAATCCTTCTAGCGCTAATTCCTCCGGATCCAATGGATCACAATGATGCAATTGTAGAAATCCGCGCCGGAACTGGAGGAGATGAAGCTGCCCTATTCGCGTCTGACCTTTTTCGAATGTATTCAAAATATGCAGATATAAAGGGATGGAAAGTTGAAATCGCATCGCAAAGCACAAATGACCTTGGTGGAGTAAAAGAAATCATTTTTGATATAAAAGGTTCGGGCGCTTACGGTGATATCAAATATGAATCTGGAGTGCATAGGGTGCAGCGCGTGCCAGAAACAGAAAAGCAAGGAAGAATTCACACGTCTACTGCCACCGTAGCAGTGTTGCCAAAAATTGAAGAAAAAGAGTTTGAAATTAATCCAAATGATTTAAAAATCGAAGCAACAACATCAACTGGCGCTGGAGGGCAATCCGTTAACACTACATATTCGGCGATTAGAATAACCCATATTCCAACCGGGACTGCTGTGTACTGCCAAGATGAACGATCGCAAAAACAAAACAAAGAAAGAGCACTTTCTATTATTCGTGCACGAGTGTATGCGGAGGAACATAGAAAAAAGCAAGCTACATTGGATGAAAAAAGACGAAGCCAAATCGGTAGCGGTGATCGCTCAGAAAAAATTCGAACATATAACTTTCCACAAGATAGAATCACAGACCATCGTATAAAAGAATCTTGGCATAACCTACCTGGAATTCTTAATGGCGAAATTGGACAGATTATTTCAAAGTTAAAACTAGCAGATCGGGAGATCGAGTGACAAAAATCATAAATCCAAAACTTTAAATCCTAAATAAGCTCAAAAATTTCAATCTTATTTAGATTTTCAGATTTAGAGTTTAGAAATTCAGAACACTATGACCATAATGGAGGCTCTAAATTGGGGCCGAGAACAACTAAAAAAAACCGAAACTGAAAAGCACTTTGGTAAATCGAACACAATGCTCGATGCCCAAGTGCTTCTTGCCTTTTGCATAAATAAACCAACTGCATTTCTATTCACGCACTTTGATGACCCAATCAGTGACGGGTCGCTACAGAAATTTCAGGATTTAATAAATCAACGATCAAAACATGAGCCAGTTGCATATCTAACTGGAGAGAAGGAATTTTATAACCGTGCCTTTAAAGTAAATCCAAGCGTTTTGATCCCGAGGCCAGATACCGAAGCAATGATTGAAATCATAAAAGAAATTGCACGTCCTGAATCGGTAATACTCGATATTGGAACCGGATCAGGCGCGATTGCAGTAACGCTCGCGGCTGAACTTAGCCTTCCACTTGTTGCGATTGATATTAGTGAAGCTGCGCTTGAGGTAGCAAGAAGCAATGCAGAACGACACAAAGTAGAATATTTAATCTCATTTTTAAATGGAAATTTACTTGAACCTTTTTTTGAAAGTAATGTAAAAGTTTCAAACGATAAGCATGCAATAATTTGCGCAAATTTGCCATACATTCGAATAGCGAACTGGCAATACCTCGATCCTGATGTAAAAGATTTTGAACCAAGGTCTGCTTTGATTGGAGGAGTTGATGGTTTGGAATTTTACCGCGAACTAATGCGTCAAATTCATGAGCATAGAAATATTTTTCCTATTGAAACAGATGTGATACTAGAAATTGATCCTTCGCAGGAACTTGGAGCGCCGTCAATGATACGCGAGTACTTCCCTAACGCACAAATAAAAATTGAACGCGACCTTTCAGGCAAATCAAGAGTTGTTGTTGTGAGAATTTAGGCTGGCTGCGTATGGGTTATGCAGGTAGCGGAGGGGTTATTCTGACGCTGAGGTGGAGGGCATTGCCGGACATCCTGAGGAGGTAGAGCCGACGAAGGATCTTTTGACAAGCGGAGAGGTTATACGATAAACGGAGGGGTTTATCTGTCGACCGAAAGAGGTTATTCAGGTCACGACAGATTTGTCAGGGGGCTGGCGTCATCCTGAGGAGAGCCGATAAGGTCATCAGGGCTCGACGAACGGATCTCTCTAGTTGCGAGGGGGTTATTCTGGATCATACGCAATTTGGGTGGAGCATGCATAGAGGCCAAAGGTTAGCTCAACCGGTAAAAACAGCGAATATCTTGCTCTCTACCATCTCGAACCCGACTTAACTTTCTGCTGTCGGGTGAGAGATCTTTCGAACCCCACCATCTCGAGGAGCTTGCAATCCACGA
>JAUYIW010000053.1 GCA_030688135.1 Candidatus Uhrbacteria bacterium
ACAGACTCGTCGAAATGGTAACTTTCTACTTATTACATAGATCAAACAAATCCTAACCTGGCAGATTGGACGACTCCTCCACCTAAATTGCGTATGATCCCATCTAGCGTTGACATTTCTTCGTAGCTTACCGCTTTGGGTTTTCTAATAAAAAAAACCTGCAGTAGTTCGGCTAACGCCGTACTCTACAGGTAGAAGTGCCATCAATTTTCGAAGTCGTCTGATTGGTCTGTAGGTGTTATTAGTAGGCCGTTGTTATGTATCCAGCGCCTTCTTACAAACTCCAGGATGTTCCGGAATTCATGGGCGCATACAGGATCTTCGTCTCCATAGTCAAGTTGGATCGGTTCGCTGAGTTCTCCAAGTCTATCGAAGAGGTTTAACGTGCAGGCTACTAGAGACCAGAATTCTTGAATCCTATATGGATCTAGTGTTTCCGGTTCGAGCTCGATCGGTAGGTGGTGCTGTACGCACAGATTCCATGGGAGCCTTGGGCCCATTGAGCCGATGCACTCAAGATACACCGAATCTCGGATTTGAAGTATGGCCTCACCGCTCTGCTTCCACTCACTGAATTCATCTTCGATTACGCTCAAGAAATCTATTCCGAAGCGTGCATCGGGGAATATCATCACGATAATTGGGCTTTGTGATTCTTCTTCATCCTCTCCTACGTGCCCAGAACATGCTGATTTCACAAGAATCCCAAGCGCTAGCATGCGCTGAATTATGTGTCTTATTGCCGGATCGATAGTTTGCAAAACTATATCTGAGGCAAATCCACATTTTAGCACAAGCTTGTAATAACTTTTGACTGTCCTGTCAAAGTCATCTGGAACATCGAGGTCACCAGCGGCTTCCCAGTCGAGTAGCATGAATTCTGACGGGATTTCTTCTTCGTCAGTGCCGAGTTGATGCACGTCCTCAAGGTATTGAAGTAGAAGTTGTGCGACTTTCATGATTCCTCCGGTGTTAAAGGGCGAGAAAGGCTGAGGAAGAACCTTAGCGCAAACTGAAGGATATGTCAATGGGTTAGATGTATCTGGATCGCAAAATATTGGAGCCCCGCAGTGCCCCGTAGTGAGCTTAGGCATGAGTAAATATCTGAAAATACAGTAGCCGAAGGCGGATTCGGGCAAAGTTTACTCATTATACTAAATGATATTTTAAGCTCTACTACGGGGTCGCCTTGCGGTTTGGCGTGGGGCCGAGTTCAGTGAACAATATTGTATATAACAAAAGTACGTTGGATTTAAGGCAACTAGATTGCGTTATGGGATTGTGTTAGAATCAACCCACAATGCCCTGTAGTAGAAACTTTGAAAAACTTTTTGAAGTTTGTAGAAAATCTGGTAATTTGACTCAAAGTAAGACATTATCATCATAGTTAAGTTAGTCTAATAAGTTTTAGTAGATACACCTAAATCAAAGTTTTCACTACAGGGTATGCAAAAAATGTACGTAGCAAATAAAGCTTTTTTAGTAAATCCGCAAGGCAAGATTTTATTTTTACGCGAGACCGGATTTCGCGATGATCATGAATTTAGCAAAGGTCGCTGGCACGTTCCTGGTGGTAGAATGGATGCTGGCGAATTGCCTCTTCATGGCTTACTTCGCGAAATCAAAGAAGAGACCGGACTTGAAATCGAACCTAGCAAGCCTAAGCTTTTGTTCGCAGATACTTGGACTATTCCTGGCGACAGGGATCAGACTAGAATCACAGGTTTGTATTATGTTATCGAAGTGACAGCAGATGTGAACATTGAACTATCAGAAGAGCATGATGCCTTGCGTTGGGTTGATCCTAGAGTTGATTTTTCGGAAGATATGATTGGAGCAGATATTGAAATTGATTATTATCGTAAATATGCAAAGATTTTAAGGCCTGACGTTCGCGTAAAAGGTTTTGATGGCTATGGATTAGTTCAGCTTTACTACGGTAGCGGAAAGGGCAAGAGTACTTCAGCGCTTGGGCAGGCTGTTCGATGTGCCGGTGCTGGCAAGCGTGTAGCTATAATTTATTTTGACAAAGGAGGGGACTCTCATTATAGTGAGCGCTTAATGCTAGATCAGATCGAAAATATCGACTATTGGGCAACCGGGCGCGATAGGATTGATGCCAAGTCAGGTCGGTTTGACTTTTCGATTGTGGACACCGATAAGCTCGAGGCAGTACGAGGACTCGAGTTGGCTCGCGAGGCTCTTACATGCGGTAATTATGACCTTGTTGTGCTAGACGAGCTAAGTCCAACCATTGATTTGGGAATGCTCGATCTTCAAAGAGCGCTTAAGGTTATCGACGAAAAACACCCAACGGTTGAACTTATAATCACTGGAAGGAATCCTCACGAGGAGATAAAATCTCGTGCGCACTTGATTACAGAAATGAAACTGGAAGGGCATTACTTTTATTCAGGCGTTAAGGCTAGGGAAGGTCTTGATTATTAGCTTGTAGGTTATAGATCGCAAAACTTTTGATGATTGATGCTAGCGACCAATGGCAAATCGCCAGTTAAGCCTGTGGATATGTAGGCACACAACTGTTTACATCTCTCGATACCTTTTTTATACTGCATTCGTAAATAAACAAAATATGAATATTCAAGAGGCACTAGAAAATTTAAAAAATGATGAGGCGATTATCGTATCTGGAAAAACTTTTCAGCCCGAGAAGGTTGATGAGTTAAAACTAGAAACAGGCGAAGTAGTTTATTGGGTGCGCGATGGGGAGGCGTTATGGCTTTCTGTTGATGCGGAAAGTGAGGAAGTAGTTTTATTTGATGACGTAGTAGTAGAGATGGACATGGAAGACGATGCAGTGTTTTATAATAATCAGGATTTTGAAACATCATACGAAGGAGTGGCAACAATATTGGATGACTCTGGTGACTCGGAGAAGGTGTCATTTAAAGATTATGAATCGTCAGATGGATCAATTTTGCGAGTTATGTTTTTCGAGGTAACTGGGGAGACGTCTGTAGCTGTGGGAAGAGTTATTCCGGAAGAGGAGTTGCAAGAGGTTTAGGGAGGTTATTCTAATGGCGGAGGGGTTATACAGCTAGCGAAGAGGTTTGATGCAACCCTAAGGGTCGCGAATACCAAGAGAGTGTTTTAAATAGAAGGGCGCGAGCAATTGCGTCTTTTTTGTGTTTTAGATAAGCGTCAGTGTGCAACCCTTAGGGTTGCGTGCGTTGCGCGCCCGTGACTCGGTTACGAGGAATTCTCGATCCTTTACATAGTCCGTACGAACAGAGGGACAAGACTATTCGATTAAATCCTCTCGATCGTGTAAAATAGAAATATGGTCGGCAATAAGGGGCGCAATTCTTCACTGTCCCATGCTTGGCGCTTAAAGGCGCTTAGGTTCTTTTTTAGCACTTTTGTAATTGTGCTAATTTTTCGTTTGTTTACACTTCAAGTTATAAATGCATCTTTTTACGATGCGTTGGCGTCTGGACAGCATAATTTTTACAAGGAACTTTTTGCAGAGCGAGGTAGTATTTTTGTAAGAGATTGGAAGGACGGTGGTGAATATTTAGCGG
The DNA here is from genome assembly GCA_030688135.1 of Candidatus Uhrbacteria bacterium. Classification (GTDB taxonomy): domain Bacteria; phylum Patescibacteriota; class Patescibacteriia; order UBA9934; family UBA9934; genus JAUYIW01. Next base: position 3,543 of record JAUYIW010000053.1, read on the forward strand.
CAACAAACGAGCCGCGCGCTTTTGTTTATGCAAATCCTCGGAAGATTGAAGATCCAATAAAAGTAGCCTACGATATATCAAAAATTTTGGGTTATGAAATTATCTACGAGCGTGACTCAGATAGTGAAGTAGATGAGCTAAGTTTGATTGCTGATGAGCTTTCCTTAGGCATCGAAGAGTCTACTAATGACGGCGCAGAGCTTGCCGAAGTAGCCGAAGTCCTCAGCGAGGAAGAAGAGGAAGGCCCTCTAGAGTATCAGCTTCTTCTTGACCGACTTTCCAAAGAGGATGATCCATACGAACCAATTGCTCGCAATATTGATGAAAAAACGCTTGAGGAGCTGTTAGCACTGGAAATCGATGGGCTTGGTTACGTTCTCGAAGCTGCTCGTTCATATCCTGAAACTAATCTTGGTGGACATATTTTTGGATTTGTAGGTCAAGATAATAATAGCCAGAAGGTTGGCTCTTATGGAATTGAGGGTTATTTCAATGATTTTTTAGCAGGAGTTAACGGTTATTTGGATACTGAAACCGATGCTTCGGGCAGGTGGATTGGTGTAGGAACTCGTAATTTTGAGCCGGCAGTTGATGGTGGAGATCTTTTACTCACTATAGACAGAACTATCCAGTACGTGGCTTGTCAAAAGCTAAGAGAGGGCGTTGAAACTTATGATGCTGACGGTGGTTCGCTTGTTATTATAGAGCCATCAACCGGTAAGATTATGGCAATGTGTAGTGCGCCAGATTTTGATCCAAACAAATACAATGAAGTAGAGGACGCATCGGTGTATAACAACTCGGCTATTTTTGAAGCATACGAGCCCGGTTCGGTATTCAAATCACTTGTAATGGCTGGCGCAATTGACGCAGGGGACGTAACTCCAACTACGACCTACGAAGATACCGGGGAGGTTCAAGTTGATGAATATACAATTCAAAACTCAGACCTTAAAGCCAATGGCATTCAAACAATGACCGAAGTTCTTGAGAAATCATTGAATACCGGAATGGTTTTTGTAATGCGCGAAATGGGACGTGATGCTTTGAAAGATTACATAGAGAGATTTGGATTTGGTATGTTGAGTGGTATTGAACTTAACACAGAGTCTAGTGGCACGATTGCATCACTTGATGAATTTGCTGAGTCATATTTTGCAACAGCGAGTTATGGGCAAGGGATTATGGTAACACCTTTGCAACTTGCGGTTGCTTATGCTGCGCTAGCAAACGGTGGCCAGCTAATGAAGCCCTACATTGTTGAAGAGGTCAGATACTCAAATGGAACTGTAGAAGAGAGAAAGCCAAAGGTTGTGCGGCAGGTTGTTTCAAAAAAGACTGCTACAACCATTGGCGCAATGTTGGTAGCGGTTGTGGAAAATGGGCATGCATCAAAGGCAGGCGTGGACGGATATTACATTGGTGGTAAAACCGGAACAGCGCAAGTTGCAAAAAGTAACAGTAGAGGTTATGAGACAGATAAAGTAATGGCAACCTTTGTTGGTTCTGGTCCGATTGAAGATCCAAAGTTTACAATGTTAGTTCTTCTTAATGCCCAAAGGGCAGTTCCATGGGCAGCCGATTCGGCAGCGCCAATTTTTGGCGATATTGCTGATTTTCTGCTACAGTATTTAGAGGTTGCTCCAACTAGGCCAGTGGAGTAAAATGAGGGGGTATAGTTGCGTGGTTTATTATCTGACAGCGTAGTTTATTGTCGATTAACTGAGTTATTACAGACAAATTAAGATAGTTTGGTATTAGGTGTTAGGGATTAGGTGTTACCACCTTTCGCCAAGCTGAAGGTGGTCCGCCCACGTTCTGCGTGGCGGAGGGGTTAGGAAATAGAGAAAATATAATTAGTCAATTTTATGAAAGCACTAGTAATGAAGATGATTCAAAATCGGGCAAAGGCAATATTGGCTAAGTTTAAGCCGAAGGTTATTGCAATAACCGGCTCGATTGGAAAGACTTCTACAAAAGAAGCCATTGCTTTGGTTCTAAAAGATGAGATGAGCGTGCGCGTTGCAAAAAAGAACTATAATAACGAATTTGGTGTGCCGTTAACCATTTTGGGGGAGGTGAGCCCAGGTAAATCAATCATGGGTTGGCTTGGGGTACTATTCCGTTCCTACAGTATTAAGTCTTTCCCAGACGTGCTCATTCTAGAGTTTGGTGCTGATCATCCTGGGGACATAGAAGCATTGTGTGAGCTTGCGCCACCTTCGGTTGGTGTTATTACGGGCCTTTCAAATATTCATGCTGAATTTTTTGAGTCTTCCGAGGCGCTTGCTGAGGAAAAGTCTCAGCTTGCAATGTGTTTGCCTAGTGATGGTATAGTAGTTTTAAATGCAGACGATCACCGAGTTTCGCAAATGAGCAGAGAAACCAAAGCTTTAGTTAGGACTTTTGGCATAAAATCAGATGATATTAGCATGAGTGAATTGCGCATTTCCACTCGAAGAGATGAAGAATTCGACCCGGGAGAACTTTTTGCAATAACGTCACTAGATGTTATGAAGAGCAATTCTAAGGTTGGCGAGCTAAAACTTCGAAATTGCTTAGGTTACGCACCTGCAATGGCATGTCTGGCTGCGATCACAGTTGCAGATGCGCTTGGTGTTAGCATTGATTTTGCTATTACTGAGTTGAATCGTGAATTTCAGCCATCGCCTGGTAGATTAAATCCAATTGCAGGAATTAAAGGATCACTTATTATTGATGATTCTTACAACGCTGCGCCTGCTGCAATGATCAATGGACTTGATATTTTGAAGATATTTAGTCCCGGTGAGGAGCAAGATAGACGGATTGCGGCATTAGGGAGTATGGCTGAGCTTGGGCAATACTCAGATCAAGAACATAGGCAGATTGGCTTTAGGGTGGCAGAAGTTGCCGATGTATTCATTGCTGTTGGCGAAAATATGCGAATTGCGGTAGAATCAGCTAAAGAAGCAGGAATGCATTCTGATTCGATTGAATGGTTTGCCACTTCAGAGGAGGCAGGGCGGTACCTTGACAGATTCGTACAACAAGGAGATATTGTCTACACAAAAGGCTCACAGTCTAGTAGAATGGAGAAGGTGGTAAAGGAATTAATGGCTGAGCCTTTAAGAGCGGAAGAGCTGTTAGTTAGGCAAGGTGAAAATTGGCAAAAAAGTTGAATATTTAATTATTTAGATAATAATATTAATATGGCTGAAGTAATGAAAGGGGTCGCTGATATATCAGAAGATAGGCGAACTCCAAACAGTGTAAGAGGGCGTGACACCGGACCACTTTTTGACGAAGAAGGCACGGAGCTACAAACTCCGGCAGAAATGAAATCTATGCTGGAAGAAAGAGGGTATGATGAAGGAAAGATCCAAGATACTATGGATCAGTATAATGCCAAGTATAAACGTGTAGCGGAGTCGGCTGAAAAACTAAGGAGCGAACAGCTTACAAAAGAGAGCGAGGCTTCGGCTCGGGAAGGGGTTTTGTCTGCAGAGCAAGTAAAGCAGAGGATCGGTATTGATGAGAAAATGGCTGGCAAAAGCTCTGACTTGGGCGTTAACGTAGATAGATTCAAGGAGAGACAAACCGAACTTATTGATAAACGTGCTCAGCTAGAAGACGCTCAGCAGACCATACAGTCTCTAGGCGGTACCGGTGTCCAAAAAGCATGGAGATTTATGTTTGGTTCGAAGGAATTAAAAACAGCACGAGCTGACGTAGCAAGACTCAAGCAGGAGATTTCTGACCTTGACGCGTCTATGAGCGGTATCGATGAGCTTTTGCAGTCTTCGTCAGACACAAAGGCCGGAGATACTGAAAGATATGGGGCTACAAAGAGAAGGGAAGCTGAAGAGAGGCGAAAGAGAGTAACTTCCCAAAGCTCACAAATAGGAAAGGGAAAATTCTAACAAAATTAAAACGGACTCACCTTAGCGGGTGGGTCCGTTTGCGACATAGTTGCCTATTTGGCAGCTTTTTTTTGTCGAAAGGGGACGAGCCGGCCTGCTTGCTTGGCAAGCCTGAAGTCCATGCGTCGCATCATCTGTTCGTAATTCTCGCGTTTTGGACGCAGAACATACTGCACGACCTCGTTAAATGACCCGGTTTCAAGCAGGTCGAGGTTTGACATATTGCCAATGATTTCCGGATCACACCTCGTTTGTGTGATCCAGACGATTGCGAAGTGCAATCTTGAGAAAAAGCCCGGGCATTTTGCCCAATTCGGCTCCTCCTCTTCACGCACAGCGCTGCTATTTGCTGGGAAGTTTTCGACCGTCATTGTCCCTCCCTGTAGAAGTTGGACATATAAATTTAGCATATTATAGCCATTTTGTCAAGTTTCACCGTAGCTTGTTTTATAAAGGTTTTGTATATAAGCATTAAAAAGAAAAAACTTGCGTACAAGACGCTGGCGCGTGTGGGGCGATTTTTATGGTCGTCTCACGTATGGGCGACCCATATATCTGCTTATTGGTATGGCTCTCCAGAAAGACCAATACACCTTCCTTGCGTAGGGGCGACCTTTATGGTCGCCCTTCTGTTCCGGTTCCTCGGAAGGAGTGGTACACACACTGTCCAACATCTAGCGTTGACAAGGACGAAGTCAACAGTTCAATGCACCACTTTTGGTGGTAGGTCGAAGAGGACTTCTTTTGGGGTGAGGTAACCGAGGACTTTTCTGGGGGTGTTGTTGAGTCTTTCTTGTATGTCATAAATTTGTTGGTTTGAAATGGT
>JAUYIW010000061.1 GCA_030688135.1 Candidatus Uhrbacteria bacterium
TGCAAGCTCCTCGAGATGGTGGGGTTCGAAAGATCTCTCACCCGACAGCAGAAAGTTAAATCGGGTTCGAGATGGTAGAAAGCAAGATATTCGCTGTTTTTACCGGTTGAGCTAACCTTTGGCCTCTATGCATTTTCCACCTAAATTGCGTATGATCCCTACTATCCTAACGGACAACCATAAAAGTTGCCCCTACAGTGCAATATTTATTGCGTCGTCCACAATTCTTTCTGCTGCATTCAATGGAAAAATTCTTGCAATATTTCTACCCAATTCAGAGCGTCTATTGTCATCATTTATTAAATTCAAAATTGTTTGCTTTAAAATCTGTGGATTCATATTCCAAATTACTTCAGAAGCATTTCTATCGTCCAACGCATGAGCATTTTCCAGCTGATGAGAATTTGGAATTGGTATCATTATTGATGCCTTTTTGAGAGCTGCAAGTTCAGTTATTGTGCCCATGCCGGCCCTAGCAACAACTAAATCCGCTACTGCGTACGCATCCTTCATATCACTTGAAAGAAACTCTAGCGCAACATATCCTCTACCTTTTTCCCGAAGTGAATCAATCATTTTCCCTTTTCCAGTCAAATGGATTACATTGATGTGCTGTACTAAATCATCTGCAATCGCATTCATAGCATTATTCATAGCTGTTGCTCCAGTGCCTCCGCCAATTACCAGAAGCGTAGGTTTTGATGAATCCAAATCTAATAACCTGATTATTCTCTCTTTACTGCCATTTGAAATATCATCTCTTACCATTCCTCCCACCACTACGGTTTTATTTTTCGAAAAAGCACTAGCAGACTCTTGCCAGCAAACGCTTACCCGACGCGTAAACGGAGCCATTAATCTATTGGCAATTCCTGGCTTAACGTCAAGTTGATGAGCCCAGCTTGGAATCCTAAGAATAAACGCCATCCACACCACAGGCACACTTACGTATCCGCCAGCTGTAAAAACAATATCGGGCTTAATGGTTCGAAGTAATATGAATGCCTTAACACAACTGAACAAGAATACCGGGACAATTGCAATCCATGTCCATTTTTTATTTCGTGCGAGCTTTGGAGCCAGTAGAGGATAAAAAGTAGCATTATGGCTTAGGACTAAAGATTTTTCAGGGCCGTTTGGTGTTCCAATCCAAGAAACCTTAACCAAAGGATCACGACGTCTCCATTCAGCTACTAAGCCAAAAAGAGGCGTTACTGGCCCAAGCGTTCCTCCGCCGGTCATTAAAATGTGAGTAGATTTTTCCATGTATAAACTTATTTTACTCCCTTCGATACGTTGAGTATTAAACCAGATGCTGCAAGCGACACAACAAGAGAAGTTCCGCCATAACTCATAAACGGCAAAGGCACTCCAGTAATTGGCATAACTCCAAGCATTGCGCCAATATTAACGAATGCCTGCACGCCAAACCAAGCTATTATTCCTACAACAAGAAATTTCCCAAAATTATCGTCAGACATTTCTGCAATTTTAAGTCCTCTCAAAATCAGAAACAAGAATACTAAAAGAAAAGCAGCAGTAAAAACAAATCCTAGTTCCTCACTCATTATAGCAAATATTGAGTCCCCTGCTACTTCGGGAAGATATTGAAACTTTTGCAATGAGTGGCCATATCCACGTCCAAAAAAACCTCCCGAACCAATCGCTAACAAAGCCTGATTAATTTGGTACCCAACGCCCTGAGGGTCAAGCTCTGGGTGAAGAAAAGTCATAAATCTTGCCGCTCGGTAAGGTGATGTCTGAATTGCTAATAAAAAAGCCGCAACTCCAGAAGCTCCAATTCCCATCAAATAGACCAATGGTCCTCCGGCTACAAAATAAATCACAAATGCCATTGCTGCAATAATCGAAAGCGTGCCAAGATCTGGTTGAAGCAACATTAGAGTTGAAATAATTCCAAGAATAATTAAAAATGGAACTAGGCCTGAATGAAAATCTTTTAATTCATCACGACGCTTTTCCATCCATGCTGCAAGATAAATTAAAAAAGTAAGTTTTACAATTTCTGATGGCTGAAACGAAAATGCTCCCAAATCAACCCAACTATTTGCAAAAGTTCCAAAGTCAGCTCCAACTCCAGGAATAAATACCAAAATAAGTAATCCAACGGAAATGAGAAGCATTGGAAAAGCAACTGTTTTCCATTTCTTGTACGGAATTGAAATGGTAAGAAGAAATGCTGCAATGCCTGGTAATAAACCTAACGTAAGTTGATGTTTTATAAAATAATAACTGTCTCCAAATTTGTCGTAACCCAACGGACTCGATGCTGAAGTTAATATAATCAATCCAAAAAGAGTGATTCCAATTACAAGGAAAAGAAATGTTTTGTCTATTTTCCACTTCTCCGTCTTTGGCATGAAGTTCTAAGTCGCAAGGTTTATTATCTTACGACATGGTTTATTCTTGGGTTGCAAAGTTTATTATCGACAAGCTAAGGTTTATTACCTGACGACAAGATTTATTCATGTCTGCACCAACAATTTAATACGAGCTTTCAAAACGAGTAGCTAGATTCTTCACACTCACAACCAATCGTTTCTACATGGCGACTGACATATCGAGAAGAACTAACGCAATACCAAGAGCTGCTGCCACCCAAGAAACAACCCAAAATCTCATTACAACCTTTGGCTCTGGCCAGTTCATTGCTTCAAAATGATGATGTATTGGCGCGATTTTAAAAACTTTTCGACCAAAAAACTTTTTTGAAATCATTTGAGTAATAGTTGAAAATGCCTCTATTACAAAAACTAAACCTATTACAGGCAAAAATAGTGCAGAATTTGTAAGCATGGCTACAATTCCAAGAGTAACGCCAAGCGACATTGCGCCAGTGTCCCCCATGAAGAATCTTGCCGGATAAATATTAAACCACAAAAACGCAAGAAGCGCGCCCATAATGACTCCACAAAATGCTGCTAGTTCATAGCGTTCCTGCAATATTGAAATAACTGCAAAGGCTCCGAACGCTGAAACAAGAGTGCCTCCTGCAAGACCGTCAAGGCCGTCGGTTTGATTTACAGAAAAGGAAGTGCCAACGATTACAAGAATAAAAAGAGGGACATACCACCAACCAATGTTTACAACTCCTAGGAATGGCACATGCAACATGTCCCAATCTAGCTTAAAATAAAACCACCAAGCACCTACTATGGCAATTAGAGTGTAAAGAATCAAACGATGCCTAATGTCAATTCCGCCTCCGTTCTTACCAATCTTTCTAACATTAAAAAAATCATCAGCTAAGCCGACTAGCCCAGAAGCCACAAGCGCTCCAAGCGGTAGCAAAGTTTGACCACGTGTAAGAAAGCTAAGATTACCAACATAGCTACCGGGAAATAATACCGATAGGCCTAAGAATACAAGTGCAATGACTAAAACAGTTAACCAAATTAAAACTCCACCCATTGTTGGAGTCCCGGCTTTTTTGCCATGAAGCCTATTAAAAATTGGAGCTTGCGCAACACTTCTTAAAGTCTTGCCCATTCGGTACTTGTAAAGATAGTGGGTTAAAAGTGGTGTCCACAAAAATGCTATAACAAAAGAAATGGTTGTAAGAGTTAGAATCTTTGCAAGAATAAATGGTTCAATCATAAATCGAAATACTGAATTTATTTTCTAATAAGACAGTTTATTGTAAATATACGGATTTTATTTTCGTAATGTAAGATTTACTTTATACGAAATCAATTTGATAATAAACTGAGTCGAAAGCGAATAAACCGAGACGTCAGACAATAAATCTTTCCTAACCGATCTCCTAACTTTTAACTACAGACTTCGGACCTTGCAGACTCCCTAAACCCCATAAGCTAAGTTTAAAAGCACAATGAATACCATACCTACGAGGAAGATCAATTCGATCAACACTGTACCAGTAGCAAAAAAATAACTTAGTACTTTTTCGCGTCTCCAAAGATAAAGCGCGCCAACAAAATTAATAAACAAGATCAAAGTACCAACAGCAGGAATAGTAAAAATCTGCCACCAAGCCCCAAATAAATCAACTCCAAAGTGAATATTGTAGTGAAGCGGAATTGCAAGCTTATTTTGTAGCCCTGGAAAAAGTTGCCAAATTGGCAGTAGTGTCATAGACCCTACGCATAGCAAAGATAAAAAGCCAGTAACTTGAAAAAAGCGCCTGGCTGCCAAAATATGCAAATTGCTAATCAATGGCTTTATTGCCAATTTCATACTTGTGGATTCCTGAGAATAATAGCGTTTTTTTAAGGTTTTGACCAGCTCTTGACTAAATTATCAAAATTAGGTACTATTTTGCCAGTTGTTACTTAGAATTTAGAGTTTAGGATTTATCATTTAACAAAATATGGCACATAAAAAAGCGCAGGGCTCCACACAAAATAATAGAGATTCAAATCCACAATATTTAGGCTTGAAACGCGCAGATGGTCAGGTCGTTAAAGCTGGTGAAATTTTGATCCGCCAGCGCGGCACAAAGTATCGTCCAGGATTGAATGTAAAGCGTGGAAATGACGACACTCTTTATGCGGCAACAGATGGAGTTGTGAAGTTCAACAAAAAACAATTTCCAAACTTTCATGGTGCGCTAAGGCTAAAGACCGTTATTGCAGTAATAGCAGCGTAAACCTAAGATTTTAAGAATAAAAAGCAGACCTGAGGGTCTGTTTTTTTGTATAAATGAAAGCCCCGGATCGATTAGATCGACCCGGGGCTCGTTGATATATGGATAACGAGGAGTGTTGCCTAGCCGCGGTGATGCGACATAAAGTTTACACATCTACTCGTTCTTTTCCATGTCACCTGGGACTCTACAGACTCAATTCAGAGCCGGAGTTCTCCAAGTCGCTTTCTATCACCCAGTAAGCTTTGGGTTCGGGCTGGACTAGCCCTTGAGTGCCGGCAGCACCGTGCCCTTCCACACTTCCTCGCTCACGTGGAGGAGGAAGGTGGTATTCGAGATGATGCCCGTGTCCGGCGAGGACACGAAGCCGGTCGGCAGGAGCTCCTGCAGGTTGATCTTGGCCTGCTCGGCCTTGACCACCGCCATGGAGACCTGCACACCGCCGTGCTTGGCCGCGATGGGTCCGTTGTCCTTACGGACGACGGTCACGCGGCAGCCCGGACGGCTCTCCAGCCGTTGCGTCAGGGTGGTCAGGTCGTGCCGGGGCTTCCCCACGGCGTTGACCATCACCACACCCGGCGCGAGCTCGCTCGCCTCGGACGCGATGTCCTCCGCCACCTGGACGCTCGCCTCGTAGGCCTCCACCTTGCGGTTGAGGCTGTTGAGAGCCGTCTGCTCGCCGCTCACCGCCGCCACGAACTCCTGGAATAGCTTGGACTTGGCGTCCTCGCTGAACTGGGGCCGGTTGGCGTCGAACGGGGGCAGGGTGGCGAGGCCCTTCACGAGCAGGAGCGCGATCGGCGTGAGCCGCTCGGCCGTCTGCTCGCTCCGGGCGCCATCTAGCGTCGCCGCGTCGGTGTCCAACCCGTCGTAGACGAGACCGGACGCCTTCATCGCCGCGGTCAGACCGTCCGGGTCGTTGTCCGCCACTAGGATCGTTCCCTCGGTGGCGAACTCGCCGACCTGGATGAGACCCGAGCAGGCCGGGTTGGCCTGGCGGTTGCTGATCAGGGCGTTGACCCCGCACAGCTCCCGCACGCGGTTCGCGGCGGCCGCGATCTCCATCTCCCGCGAGTTGCGCGGGTTGGGGACGTCGTGGTGGTCGCGGACGACCACCACGATTCCCTTGGAGACCAGCGTCTCGATGGTCGCCACGAGGTGGGGCGTCGCTGGAGTGTCAATGAAGATCACCCTCACCGTCCCCTTGGGGATGGCTGACAGGACTGCCTCGCTATCGAAACTCGCGAAAAACTTGGAAAAGATAACCGTAGTAGAACCAATCTGAGAACTGAACATGTTTTGCTCCTTTTATAGCCTGGGCTTCCCCAGACGTATCCGAATGGACACGATTCGGTTTGGTACAATTTTGCACCACCTGTTTTATGGGCATAACCCGCAAAACAGGTGATGAAAAGAAAAACGCTAATGTTTACTTCATATTCAAGAGAATATAACTCAAACATTAACGTTTATCAGCTTAAATAAGCCGATTTATTGCCCACCCCATATTGGGACCATGGATGGCTATGGCTCTCTCCCCAAATTGTGAAGCTGTATTTTACATAAGTAGTATAACACAAGAAATGCCTTTTGTCAAGAGGCTGGCGAACAATAAAATCCGCTATTTCTAGCGAATATATACATCTTTTTTGTCGCTGAAACCAGCGAAATTATACATATCAAAAGAGCGAGAAATTAGAAAAGGCCAACCCCTGGTGTAGGACAATTCAGAAAAGGCCAACCCCTGGTGTAGGACAATTCAAAGATACTCAATCTTCAACTTTTAATAAAAGGAAAACACGGATCGATTAAATCGACCCGGGGCTCGTTAGTATAACAAGGTACGTCAACTTGAGGCCGCGCGCACAAACCCTACAAACAACGGATGCGGGCTAAGTGGGCGAGACTGGAATTCAGGATGGAACTGTACCCCCACAAAAAATGGATGATCTTTTACTTCAACAATCTCAACCAAGTCTTTTTCAGGATTAACGCCTGCAATAACCAACCCAGCATCTTCTAATTGTTTCCTATAGTCATTGTTAAACTCATAACGATGCCTGTGTCGTTCACTAATCGTTTCTGACCCGTAAACTTCCCGCGAAGTTGAACCCTCAGTTAGCTTACACGGATACGAACCAAGTCTGAGTGTACCGCCATAACTACTATCGCATAGGTTCTGCTCCTGCCCAGGAAGCAAATGAATAACAGGATTTTTCGTAGCACTATCTATCTCTGTAGTATTCGCGCCGAGAAGTCCAAGTTCATTGCGAGCAAACTCAATAACCGCACATTGCATGCCGTAGCATAGCCCTAAATATGGAATCTTATTTTTACGGGCATACTCAATTACTTTTATCTTCCCCTCTATTCCGCGTGATCCAAAGCCACCTGGAATCAATACTCCATCAAAATCTTTTAACTCATTCAGCTTACTTGCATCCTTTTCATATTCTTCTGAATTGAGCCATGCAATTTCAGGCTTCACTCCAACTTCTGCACACGCATGCTTAATTGCTTCCAAAACTGAAATATACGCATCAGACAATGTGAAATCTCCCGTTGAAAAATACTTGCCAACAACTCCAATCTTAACTGATTGTTGAGCAGCGGCAATGCGATCTGTAAAAGCAGTCCATTCTGCTAAATCTTTTTGCTTGACCGTTAGGCCAAAACTCTTTAAAACATTTTCTGCAAAATCCTGATCTTCAAACATTCTTGGAATGTTGTAAATAGAGGAAGCATCTGGCGCACTAATAATATGGTCCCAAGGAACGGAACAAAATCGTGCAATCTTTTCCTTTCGGGGCTTGTCCATTGGCAAAGTTGAACGTCCAAGCACAAAGTCAGGCTGAATTCCAGCGCTATTCAAAGTACGTACAGCATACTGTGTTGGCTTAGTTTTCATCTCCCCAATCGAAGGTGGCACTGGCAAATAACTAACAAGCGCAAATCTAACATCGTCAGGACTTTCGGCTCGCATCATTCGCGCAGCTTCCAAAAATAAAATATTCTGATACTCACCAACCGTTCCACCAACCTCAATTAGCGTAATTTCTGCCTGTGCCATTTCTGCAGCCGTTTTAATACGGCGAATCACCTCTTCCGGAACGTCTGGCACAACTTCTACACACTTTCCGCCATATTCCAGATTTCGCTCACGTTCAATTACGCTCTGATAGACCCTGCCGGTAGTCATGTAATTTACCTTTGTAATATCAACATCCAAATATCTCTCATAGGTTCCAATATCCTGATCTGTTTCATCGCCATCAATTGTTACAAAAACCTCGCCATGTTCTACCGGATTCATAGTTCCAGCATCAACATTTACGTACGGATCAATCTTAATAGCCGTAACTTTGTAGCCTTTGGATTTTAAAGTAAGCCCAAGCGCAGCACTTGAAGTTCCCTTTCCAACTCCGCTCATAACTCCCCCAACAACGAACAGATATTTGTGATTCATAATTTAGCTTATAGCTTTTAGTTGCTAGTTTATACGAAAAATCGGCCAAGGAGGCCGATCCTTCTATTTTGATTTTTCTTCGACTACTACCGTTACTGTGGCGTCAAACCCGGTTGGAAAATTGACCACTGCCTCTGTTGTTCCTACTTCTTTTGTAGATTTAAAATTAATCCAATCTTCCTCGATTTTAAATCCAGCATCCTTAAGTGCTTTTTGAATATCTTTTGAGCCTACCGAACCATAGAGTTTGCCATCGGTTGCCTTTACGGTTAATACGAGCTCAAAACCATCTAGTCTTGAAGCTAACTTTTTTTCTTCTTTTTCTGTTTTTTTACCTTTTGAGATAACCGACTTTTCCTTCTGTTCCATTTCTTTTAATGCCCCAGCACTGGCCTCGAGTCCCATATGCTGTGGAAATAAGAAATTGCGTGCATAACCTTCTGAGACTTCAACAACATCCCCCTTAAACCCTAAACTTTTTACATCCTCCAGAAGTATTACTTTCATAGGCAATATTTAATCTGGCAGTATTATACCTGATTTTGGGTAGGAGAGTCAAAAAGTCAGAAATCCAAAAATAATAGAGGTGAAAAGAGGTTAATCCGCATAATGAGGTGGCCGGCATTACCGGACATCCTGAGGAGGCAAAGCCGACGAAGGATCTCTCGAAAAACGGAGGGGTTATTCAACCAATAGATCCATCGACAAGGCTCGAGATGACAAAAAATACTGACTCCCAACTCATTACCCCTATAGGCCCTAATCTCTAGTTGCTATTTTCCTAAAATACCCGAGTGCACGACGAACCACCGGATCCATATCGGCATATCCCGATCTACTCGCAACTTTATCAATCGCTACCCAAGCAGCAGCCTGGATAAACTCTTCTTTAGCTTTTCCTTTTATTTTTGGCAAATCAGTACCATCTGGGACTTCAAACAAAAAATAATAAATAAACTTGTGTACCATCTTGCCTTTAAACACAAATTGATCACGAAACCAAATATCGATTTTCCCAAGTGGACGAATAAATTTTAAATCAACAAGACCCAACTCTTCCCTAACCTCGCGCTCTCCAGCTTTTCTGTAAGACTCCCCTCGAGCTTTTTTTACATGCCCTTTTGGAAAAGTCCATTTGCCAAATGGATCTTTAAGCATTGCAAAATACACGCCCTTGGACGTGCGTTTAAAAACAAGCCCTCCAGCAGACACCTCGGTGCGATGCTGAAGATCTTCATTAATGCGACGTGAGGTAATCGATCGCCGCGTCGAGCTGCGGTGTGTTTCCGGCTTCATAATCTTCTTCCGTGTAAAGCACTTCCATATCTGGAGTTATGCCTACCTCGTTAATCGATGTACCGTTTGGAGTTAACCACTCGGCAACAGTAATTTTAACTGCTGAGCCATCTGGTAATTCATAAAATTCTTGTACCGATCCTTTTCCAAAAGTCTGTTCACCAATAATTACACCTGCTGAATAATCTTGAATAGCTCCAGCAAGGATTTCAGACGCCGACGCCGAACCACCGTTTACTAATACCGCAGTGTCGATTCCAGCGAGCCGAGCGTTTCCTGCTGCTGCAAGACTATGATCTTCGCCACCAAGTCGTTCAATCACCACAGTGTTGCCATCTATCCAGAATCCTGCAACATTAATAGCTTCCGACAAAAGGCCTCCAGGATTATTGCGCAAGTCCACAACAATTCCATTTACGTCAGACGTTAAAATTTCCTGAACAGCTGATTGGAATAAATCAGTAGTATCCTCATTGAACATTCTAATATTGATAACGGCAATACCGTCATCGCGAATCTCCCATGTAACGCTATCGACTGCGATCTCGGCACGCTTGATGGCAACGTCAAAAGCCTCACTAAATCCATCACGAGTAATAGTAAGTGTTACATCGGTTCCTACTTCCCCACGAATCATAAATACAGCCTCATTCAAAGTCATGCCAAAAGTATCTACGCCGTCGATAGCAAGAATCTTATCGTCAGGCATCAATCCCGATTCTTCAGCCGGACTGCCAGCAAGCGGAGAAATAACTACAATAAAATCATCTCGCATGCCAACTTCGGCTCCTATGCCAGAAAATGTTCCGTTTAATTCTTGCGTAAACTCTTCGGTAAGCTCAGGGTCGAAAAATACTGAATATGGATCCCCAAGCGATCCCAAAAGACCCTCAAGGGCTCCGTAATACATTTGTTGCTCAGAAACTGGCTGATCCACATATACATCCTTCACCAAATCCCACACTTCCCAAAATCCCGCAAAATCAATGTCATCAGATAGAAAATCTGGTACAAATCCAACGTTTACAACACGGCTCTCACCTTCTGGAACAAGAGACTTTGCTCCTTTTACATTACCAACTAAAAAACCAACATAAAATACTGCGACCGCAAGGGCAACTGCGGCCATAACTAAAGCTATTGAAAGTCGTTTTTTATTTGCTTTGCTTTCGTATAACATTGAGTCCTATTCTATCACACATCTATTCACTGCAACACCCCCGCTTCAATTACACGCTATCCTTAGCGAAAAGTAACGAATTCGAAATAACGTACTTGTACGTTTGACAAAAATACATAATTTATGTACTGTCTAATACTCTTTTGAAGAGACGCCTATAGCTGAACATAGTTGTTCAGCAATATACGTACAAACAGCTAAGGAGGCTGAAATGCCGTATTGGGCAAGAAAACCAAGTAATCTAAACCTTGCGGAGCGCATCATAATGTACGTTGACGCGGAAAATATCCTTATTCCAGAAGGAAGACCATTCGCCCCTGGTGTCACAGACGAAATCCAGATCCGTTGGCTTCACGACTTCTGCGCAACGCTAGCGCTTGATATTATCGTGTACATCTTTATTGACCTAACGGAGCATCCCAAAAAGGCAGATGACACGCCCGAAGACATTGCTCGCAAACTTGCAAGCAATAAAAGAAAAGAGACGGTCAGAATATTCGCCAGAACCTTCGGCTTTGACGTTGTCCACGCTGAACGTCGCGATGGCAAGGATGACGTTGATTTGGTGCTAATGAACAAGGCTTTGCAGGACCACCAATCCCAGCCACAGCACATCCCGTTCGTAATTGCGAGCGAGGACTCTGATTACAAACCGCTCATTGAGAGACTTCGAGAAGGAAGCACGGGCAGACCAGTGTACCTAGCGTTGCCGGCAAGCTCCAAATTCCCAAGGCACTCAAACCCTGAAGAAATTGATGCATGGGGATGGCTCGATCCAAACGCGCAAGTGCATCGCCTGATGTACTGGCTGTTCGGATCGACAGATCGCGAGGGAGCCAGTGCTTATATCGAACGCTTCATTATGCCTCATTACGAGCCTGCGATTCCGTGGCGTATGGGTGCAAATGCGCTACTCAAAGTCGTTCAAAATGCTCATGACTTGAAGCTGAATTCCTACTCTGAAAAGCTCGAGTGGGTAGAGCGTGCGTGGAAGACAGCGGGCCTTTTCTCTGCACGCGAAGGAAGCTACCCGCCTCTTTCCAAAAAGGACGCAGTAACAGTCCTTCCCTACCTAGAGCACTACGGTTTTTTCGAAAAACGTACCTAGAGCAAATAGATTGCCACTACATCTGCGCGGACTTGTTCCGCGCGTTTATCTTTTAAACATGCAACTATCACTGCATTTCAATATTATATAAACCATAAACGCCCGTTTGTACTTGAAAGATGTTAAAATTCTGATACCATCTGCACTATATGACACCAACAATTAGAAAAATATTATTCTACACCTTTTTAGCGCTTTTCTTTATTGGCGCTCCTTTAATTGTGCTCTATACTGCTGGCTACCGATATAGCTTTAACGGAGGATACATTGTGCGCACTGGCGTACTTTCTGTATCTACGACTCCTCGAAACGTAAATATATTCCTAAATGACATAGACACCAAGCGTAAATCTCCTTATATTCTGAAACATCAAATCCCAGGAAACTACACTCTTAAACTTCAAAAAGATAGATATAGAACCTGGGAAGGTAAAGTTGAAATCCTTAGCGGTCAAACTACAACAATTCATAACGTACTTCTTTTTGCCGACGCTGTAACTGAAAATCTATTGGAAGTTGAGCCTTATGCTTTTTCAGCAAATCCAGATGGCACAAGCGTTGCCTATCTTAACTTCGATCACAGTTGGTATGAATTGTGGCTTTACGACTTAGAAAAAGAAAAATCTTCCATGATAGGTAGATTCTCTAATCTTGAAGATCCTGAATTGGTATGGTCTGCAAAAGGTGGATATCTTCTTTTGCACGATTCTACTCAAGCTGAAATTTTTTCAAAAAATGGAACCGCCATTAATTCACAGCTAGCCGTGTCTGCCATAACAACTTCTATTTTCTGGCACCCAAGTACGGATAATCTTTTATACATGTCTACAACTGAAGAGTTACTGCAACTCGATCTTAGTGCTGGTAGTATTACAACGTTTAACAATGTCGATGCTGAAACAATTTTAATCGATGCAAGTATAATTACCTTTTTCGACAACGGTACAAATGTTGAGCTAAGGCAAACTGTACAAGATGAAACTAGCCTAATTGCACTATTGCCAAGAGCTGAATACAAAATTGCAATGCGTGACGCTGAGTTCATGTTACTTACCGACGAGAAAAGTCATATAATTCTAATTAATATTCATGCCGAACAACCAATTCTTCTCGAAAAAGAAGTTAAGCTATACGATTGGCTTGAAGATAAGGATCTGCTTGCATTCAGTGATGGTAATGAAATTGATGTTTATGATGCATCTTCACACAATACTGAAGTGGTTACCAGGCAAGGAGCTGCTATTAGTGCAATAAAGTGGCATCCAATCGGCACTAACATTCTTTATACAGCTGAAAATAAACTTGAAGTAATAGAGTATCAAAAAATTGCCGAACAGCGAGTAACGACAACGCTTATCGACAATATGGAAATTGAATCATTTTGGATTGATGAAGATGCTGACTTTGTATTTTTGTACGGCACGCTCGACAGCATAACTGGCTTATTCGAGCTGGCACTGACGAGATAAGATTTTGCGAGAATAGAAGAGGTTAATCAGGTGGCGAAGGGGCTATACTTACGACTAATAGAGGTTATTCTGATGCTGAGGTAGCCGGCGGAGCCGGACATCCTGAGGAGGCGGAGCCGACGAAGGATCTCTCTGAAGCGGAGGGGTTATTCATGTTACGAGGAGGTTAGAAAGAGATTTTATTGAGCTCCAAAAAGGACGTCTCTTAGAGACGTCCTTTTTTATTTAGCTGAGATTAGCGAAGAATCCTTGATTTGGGCTTGACAAAAAGCCGCTTTTATGCTATTATTTCTTATATAAGCTGGTGAAAAGATACTTTACCGCCAGCTGGGTCGCAAGACCTTCTCGGACCGACGAGGGTGAGGCATTGCCCAAAAGGATCGGTCGGTAGTAGTATCCTTCTCTCAGTCCTGCAGGAGGGCGTAATTGTAACCTTCTGGGAGGTTGCAGTGAAATCCTTGAGAGAGTGGTTCTCAATGCCAATCTAACGACGTAAAACGTCAGGTCGAGCTTGTTCCTACCCCAGCATGGAACTTGCTCGGCCTGACGCACTTGCCCCGATTATGCTCAGCGTATCGGGGTATTATTTTTATTTAAAAAAAATTAAACCGGCCATCTGATCGAACGGCGAAAGATACTTAAACTTAAACTCACTTACGGCTTGCTTAGGATCAGGACGGCAGAGAAGAAAATCCAATCCTTAATCACTAACCTCTAGCCCCTATCCAGTAAATCAATAAACTCCTGCAACGCCTCCCTTCTACTACGAAGTGGGGCTAATTTTGTATTATTAAGTGCTGCAAACTTAGGGCGTGCTGCCGGCTTTGGAAATTCTGCAGAACTTACAGGAACACGAGGCGTGGTAACACCAGCAAGATCAAACACCTCTTCGGCAAACTCATACCAAGTTACGCCATCCCCGTCGTTTACTACATGATAAATTCCTGGCTCAACATTATTCTTAATCATCTCAAAAGTCCGCACGGCAACATCAGGAGTGTAAGTTGGACTTCCTACTTCTTCATGAACGATTTTAAGCTCAGGCTTTTCAGCAGCCAAGCGAAGCATTAAAGCCACAAAACTTTCCTTGCAATGTTCAGAAGCGCCTGGACGACCAAAGATTTTCGACAAACGACAAATCAAATAATCACCCCCAACGTTCTCTACAAACCTTTCTCCTGCTAGTTTAGTTTCACCATACTTTGATATTGGAGCAGGTTGGTCTTGCTCGCAATATCCATCGGGCTTGTCCCCTGCAAAAACATAGTCGGTGCTGTAGTGTACAAATCGAACACCAATGTCGTTGGCTGCCTCTGCTAAATTTCGAGGACCTTCCGCGTTCACAGCATATGCAATCGGATACATTTGCGGATCTTCAACGTTATCAACAAAGTTATATGCTGCGGTGTTTATAATAAGATCTGGCGATAAATTACGAACAAAACTAAGGACGTCCATACGATCTGTAATATCTAGCTCTTCGCGATCTGTTGCAACAACTTCCCAACCAGCATCTTTAAAGACAGACACTATGTCTTGTCCAAGCATGCCTCCCGCACCTGTGATTAGTAATTTCATACTAAAATGGTAAATCAAGTTCATTAAACGCCGGCGCTGACTGATCACGACCCGACAATGTAGGCTCACCCTCTACTGGCCAGTCAATTCCGAAAGCTGGATCGTTCCATTGAACATTTGCATCTAAATCACCATCGTACATGTTTGAGCACTTATACAATAATTCGCAATCCTCAAGCGCGTAAAAACCATGTGCGAAACCAACCGGCACATATAGCATCTTCTTATTTTCCTCCGAGAGTTCTTCGGCATGCCACTTTAAATAAGTCGGCGAGTCTTTCCGAATATCCACTGCTACATCCCACAAACGTCCACGAGTACAACGTACAAGCTTTGCCATAGGCTTTGGAGGAAGCTGAAAGTGCAATCCTCTCAAAATTCCTTTTGCAGAATACGAATGATTATCTTGAACAAAAATTGCATCAATTCCAAGTGCTTTAAACTTATCTAAGTTATACGATTCATAAAAGTATCCACGATCGTCTCCATAGACTTCGGGCTCAATAACTACTAATCCTTCAATAGATGCTGTCGTCTTGCGCATAGTTTCTTGCTTTTTACACTATTTTTAATGAGAAACAAAAAATTAATAAACAATCGCATCTAGATAATATCCCCCAGTTCCTCCTACTCCACACTCCCAAACTGTTGCTTAAACCATCTTCTGTAACCTGAGCTTTCCTTAATTGGCCTCCACCAGTCTTCATTCTTTCGATACCACGCAACCATTTGGCTAAGTCCTTGTTCAAAATCTAAAGATGGCGCCCAGCCCAAATCATTTTGAATCTTTGTAAAATCAATAGCGTATCGTCTGTCTTGCCCAGGACGGTCCGAAATGAAAACAATCATATTATCGTTCAAGCCCATAACACGCACAAGCGTCCTTGCGGTTTCGGCAATCGAAAATTCTGAATCCCCTCCCATCATATACGTATGTCCATGCTTGCCTTTTTCTAGCACTGCAAGAATTCCAAGAGCATGATCGCGCACATGAATCCAATCCCTAATCTGCCTACCATCGCCATGAATATAGATAGGTTTTCCATCCATTAAATTTGTAATGGAGATTGAAAGAAACTTCTCGGGATACAAATAAGGTCCATAATTGTTTGTGCAATTTGATATTGTCCCATACATTCCATGAGTATGAATCGCAGCTTTTACAAGATAATCCGAAGCAGCCTTTGTGGCACTGTAAGGATTTTTTGGATCGTACGGTGTACCCTCATGAAACTTTGGATCTTCTGGGGCAAGAGAACCAAAAACTTCGTCTGTACTAACATGATGAAACCTTTTGTCATGCTTAACACAGGCATCTATTAGTCTTTGAACTCCTAAAACATTTGTTAAAATAAAAGGCTCGTTGTCCTGAATTGAACGATCAACGTGAGTTTCTGCTGCGAAATTCACTACTGCGTCCACTTCTGAAACGAGCTTCATTACTAAATCTTTATTTGTAATCGATCCATAAACAAAACGATATCTAGGATGAGTCTGGATATCGAGCGTGTTTGCTAAATTACCCGCGTATGTTAACGCGTCAAGGTTCACTACTTCCCAGTCAGGCCTTTCGGCAAAAATCGTACGGATAAAGTGAGAGCCGATAAATCCACATCCCCCTGTGACAAGCACTTTCATAATAAAGTAATTTTAGGTTACAAATTCCCGGTTCCTACCAATGTACCGATAGTTACCGATTTACCGATCAATCACCCCCATCTACTCAAGATTACTAACTTCCTGAAGTATCACAATCCTACACTTTAGAGCTCAACTGGTCAATAAAGGCAAAAACTCGCTCTCAAATAGTGCGGATTGAAAAATCATAGTCTGTTTGGAAGTTAAAATAGCCAATCTTGTATTCCCGGTACCGCTTTTACTCAACTACTTTTCCACTAAGTTTTTCCACTATCTATAATACATGATCATGACTCTAGCCCTTCTCGCATTATTCTAGCTGTTTCCGATAATTCGTCAGGGCTTACTTCATTTTTTATAAACTTGCGATCATCTCCAGCGTAACGAGGCATAAAATGAAGATGGGTGTGAAACACATCCTGACCGCCATCAAGCCCATGATTCATTCCAAGATTATAACCGGTTGCACCCAATGATTTTAGTAATCTGCTAGCAATTCTGTGAAGCGTACGCATAGTAGCTAACGCAGCTTCCTCAGTTCCTGAGTTTAGATCTGAGGCATGCTCTTTTGGGATTATAAGAGCGTGTCCGCGACTTACCGGACCTATATCAAGAAAAACAAAAGTATCGCCATCCTCATAAATTTTTTGCGAAGGAATTTCGCCTGCAATGATTTTGCAAAAAAGACATTCGTTCATACTGCTAGGTTTTAGGTATTAGGTTTTGGGTTTTAGGTATTGGGAATCGAAAGACTAGTCCCCAACCCCTAGTCTCTCTTCTCTCATCTTGCCCTTTTCTTTCGAAGCTGACAAGAGCCAAGGTAATGCGAAAGCTACAAGCGCTAGAAAAATCCTAAAGTCTCCAAACACCTCACCTTCGCGCCAAACAATAATTAGCAGAGAAATTCCAACAACCGATCTCAAAAGCGTAGCTGTAATCATTCTGAGCTTCCCAGTCTCTTCGTCTTCCACATCCGCAGATCTATAACTCAACGTCCACATCACGCCAAATACCAAAGACACTAATAAAAACCAATGTACAGAAAAAACATAACTTACAAAACCTGGTCGCCAATAATCAGCCAAAGCAAAAACCACATATGCAATTAACGACGTGTAAAATCCTGTTTTTGCAATTCTACTCATAGTCCAAAAGGCAAACGTTCTCTTAGCGCTTTCCAAAATCCAGAGCGTGTGAGAGGCTCTTTTTTAAATGTAAGATTAATGGCATGAACGTCAACGGTGTTTTGTAAAAAGCTAATATACGGCGTAGAAAGCGTAAAAGTAATCGCTCCGTCTTCGGCCACTATGCCATCGAGTGAAAACTCATCCGAACCAACCAGCCAATTACCAATCTGCTTTGGCAGAACGTAACTTGTGATTATGTAATCAATATCCAAAGCCTCCAAGTCTGTTAGAGTATTAATGCTAGCCGGATCCGGATCAAAATATGCTCCTCTTGAAAATGAAAACTTACCGTCTCCTACGATTTTAACATCTCCGGCTGGCGTGGACCCAACTACAATCCCTGGGTCAAGAACTGTATGATATATGTTCTCATGACTATTTTCTATTTCAGCAGTATCTGTTCCGAATGTCACAAGTTGCGTTGCATCAGCATGAAATGTTTCAAGCGTTAAATGTTTTGCATTTGTATAAAACACGCTTGGCCTTGGAGCTTCCAAATACCCAACATCGTCTCCAATGTATAACTGATTCACAAAAGTCATGTAACGCTGAGTTGTAGAAAATTCGCGCCAGAAAATATCACTGGTACCAGAAAGCTCAACTGTGTATACGCCCTCTGGCCAGCCATCTTTTGACATTGATATCTCGCTCGTTGAACTTGTTTGATTTGTAACTGTATTTCCATCGTCTGAAACTACCTCTTCTAGCATAACTTCGTCGCGCTCATTCCACACACGAACAACTACTTCATCCTCGCCAATGTTCCTATTCATATCCATAAAAACAGCCTTTAGAACAAATGGTTCATCTTTTATGTATGTGACGTATTTATGATATCCACGAAGCGAAACATCGAAAGTTTGCCACGCTCCGAGCGGAGTATAACTGCTAATTCTATAAGGATCGCTCAAATCATATTTATAAGTTGCAATGGACGAACGATCTGGCAGGTCATTAAAAAAATCTGAAACAGAATCAAACGTTTCTTCGCGCTGATACAATGTTCTATCTCCATCTTCTAACTTTCCCCAGCCCAAATTTTCAAGTAACAAATTATGTAATGGTCTTAAATCATAAGCTTCAGAAAATATACTGGCGCGTGGCCCAAACTCAATTATTGGATGTTCACTATTTTGAAATTCAACTTCTACCTCTACACTTTCAAATTGTGTTTCTGGCGTGTGCACTGCAAAATATACCGGGTCATTAATTATTGTGGAGTAAGATTCGCCACTGCTGTTATAGAGGGACTTAATTACGCGCTCATCTGGAAGTAAGTTATCAATAAACGGCGATGTATCGCTTACTTCATAGCGCACAACAAATTCACCACCTGGGGCAATGTCTAAATACAAAAGCCGGCCGAACAGAGTAATCGGAATGAGTACAATAATTAGTTGTGCAATACGTGTTAACATACAGGAACAAGGAACCAAGGATGTACAGATCTTTTACAGATATACGGATCGAAATTATCTGTACATCTGTATATCCGTACAAATCTGTACATCTTCGGACCCCTGCTATTCAATTTTTAATATCCGATACAAACTCTCGTCCCCAACAGTTAAGACCAAATCAATTCTTAGCTCAGCCTTGCCTAATTTATCTAAATTCAAATAATTAAGATCGGCCTCTGGCAACGTAATGCCAAAATAATATACCGCTACATTCTCTAACATTTTCGGCAAGGCACTGTACGTCGCTTCGCTCCTAAGCGGAACTACAACTCGTCGATCAGGCCAAAGAAACTTATCAGCTCTATCTACAATTATAATCGCATCATCTTCTGTAGCCTGAAGTACAATTACTTTCTTTTCATAAAACTCCAAAAGATGCTCTCGCGTTGCAATTAGTCCGTCATCTCCTTGAAATACTCTATAACCAGAAAAGCCAGCACAAAGAAGGACAACGGCTACAAGTATTACATTTTGGACTTTTTTGGGTTTAAAACGTTCGCTTAACCATTTTACACCTACTGCCATGAATGGAGTAGAGAGTACAAATACTGGTAACCAATATCGAACATATGAATTTCCTATTGTAATCGCGCTAGGGTCTGGATTGTCGTAAAAACTCCAACTTCCATAAACAACTGCGAGCCATGTAGAGAGAACCAAGGTATAAATGGCAAACGCGCGTAGCTGTTGGCTTTTAGCTTTTAGCTTTTGGCCTTGAACCTGCGTGAGAGCGAGCACAAGCCCAACGATCGCAAACACGCTCATCCAAGGATAAAGCCAAAAACAGTATTGCCAAATGTGACGTACTATTGCCAGTTCGTGAATTCCAAAGGGAAATAAATAAGCAAATACTCCAGGCATTGGTTCATCAAATAAAGAAATCCTTGTCTCGATTACTTCACTTTCTAACAGTGGAGTTGCAGCAAGACCATCGCCTTCGTACGCTCCTACCGCGCTCGCAACAGAAGTGTCCACAGTGTATCCCGTTGTAAAATAGTCTCCATAGATCGACTTATTCGCTACAGCAAAAGGTGCTAATAAAACAACGATTGAAACTACGGCTATCAACGCCTGTCCTAAGCTAACCCACTTTCTTCGAATAGCTATGAATGCAAGAATTGAAAATGACGCAAAAACCCATATAACTTCCGATGTTCGAAATGCTAACGCCAAACCAATGCATATACCGGCGAGCGCAAAATCAACATATCGAGATTTGAGCAAACCTTTTGACCACTGTTGCCAAGGACATACTAGTAAAAACCATAAAGCAAAAATCAAAAATGCAACAAAGCCAACATTGTGCATCATGGTTCTGGCACTGTAGTACCAAAATGCCGGATGCAACATTAAAAATAATGCTGATAAATCAGCTATAATCGAATCGTGAAATAATTTGAAAATTGTGGACCGCCACGCCAATAAAGCTAAAATGGCTAGGATTGGAGTTAGCACTAAAACGCCATCGATTGAATTAAATAAGTTAAACAACCTGCCAATAAATCCAAAAATAATCGGCAACCCAAGAAAACTTCGAGGCGCAAGACTGGTGCCAATCGCAACAACACTTCTAGGGTGAAGCAATCCACCAAGGTCATCATTTAGAATTTCAGTTGGCGCATCCTTTAATGCTACTACGCTAGTAAAGTAGTAATTTGCATTTTCATCAGGAGAATTAAAAATTGTTGGTATACCAAATACAAGCCAGAGCGTAGAAAGAAAAAAGGCGCCCAATATGACCCCCATTAATATCGTCCTGATACGCATAATTACAGAGAGTATGTCAAAAGCGACACAATTGCAAAAATCAACGCAAGTACAAGTGAACCGTTTGAAAAATCTACAAATAAATCCACACCTAACCAAAGCGCGACAAGTAGCCACAATACACCAGAAACCTCTAAAAACATTTTTACCTTACCCCAAATATTTGCAGTCTGTACTCTTCCCTTCTGCCTCTTATACCAACCGCCTGCTATTATCATAAGCTCAACTGTAATGAGCGCAATAGCTAAAATTGGATTAACGTGCTGAATTACAATAAGTAAAACAACAGAACCTATAAACATTTTATCTGCTACTGGATCGTAAAAAGTTCCCCACTCTGTAATCTGATTCCGAATCCTGGCAGTTGATCCATCGAGCGCATCTGTAAAAGCTGTCAGTATAAAAAGCGGAATTCCAATCTCCCACTGCTCAAAAAATAAAAACAACAAAACTACCGGTGTAGCAATCATCCTAAAAATGGTAATATGGTTTGGTGTGACCGCGTGAGGAAGCATTGCCACAAAGGGCTCCATTAACTTATCGTGCGGAAACAGCTTAGCTGGGTTTCTTTCTTTCATAAGACTGGCTACATGGAAAGTAGAAAATAGTTATGGAAAATTGAAAACAGATAGTAGTAAGCCTATTTGTTATTATGAAAATCTTGCCAACTTTGACCAAGTCTTGTCATCTGTCTACAACTTACATCATACAGCTTTATAACTGACTTACAAGGGTCTACATCTATTTTCGCGGTATATAAATCAATACAGACAGTTAGGTGGTGGATCATTTCATTCGACTCGCCTTTCGCATCATTTAAGTATTTTCGCCACTGTCTTATCTGGTACCTCTTAGCAAAGCCCTCGGCTACCAGAGCAGGTGCAGCTTTAGATGCCCTCATAATTTGGGAAACTAGATCGTACTTCTCCTCTCTAGGTAAAAGCGGAGCTACCTTTTGATGGACTAAAACCATGGCTCTGTATAGATTCTTATACACATCCAGATCTTGAAATGTTCTGATGACACTCTTTTCATTACTGATTTCTACGTTGACCTCTGACTCCCCTTTTTCCATATTCTTTTTTTCTATTACCACTTTCTATTCTCTTAACAGCAATTTTCCTGTACCATTATCATATCAGATTTCTCTATGTTACGCTTGTTTTCTCGTCAACAATCTAAATTCATCATGATTAGCGCGCTAACATTAGCGATAGCTAATGCTTTTTCGATCGAAAGCCCATGGGTAGGAATATTTGCATTTATTGGGTTTTTTATTAGTACTGGTGAACTTATCGGGCCCGTGCTACTACCAAAACACACTAGATCTGCACAAATACTGGTTGGAATTATTGGCTTGATTTCAGTGATTTCAATTCTCGGCAGCCTTGTTTATTATACAATGCCGATTACAAAAGGTACGCTTAGTGTGCTCATGATCATTGTTACCGTTGCCGCAACATTGGTTGGAAAACATAGTGAATCTACTGAACCTGAAACACATTCATATAAAGCGTCACCGTGGATCATGAGTATGTACATTGCAATATTTATTGCATTGGCCTCATGGTGGGCAACGGTGCTTCAAGTATCGATTGTTGAATCTGTACGAAGTCCTTGGCTGGTACTAAATCCATTTATAGTTCTTGCGCTCGCAATCGCGGCAATGCTTGCAATGGTGCTTCTAATACGAGGACACAGGCCAACAGCTAGCTCGATAGCCATCGGACTTATTTTCTTCTCTGCAGTCGCGCTCACAATTAGTATGTATCCGCTAGGCTATGGTTTTGATCCGTTTGTACACAGAGCAACGATATCTCACATTGCAGAATTTGGCACAATATCACCCAAGCCACTCTACTACATTGGTCAGTACGCCCTTGAGCTAGTAGGCATCCATATATTTTCCTTGCCACTAAAAATGCTCGATGTTCTGTTGGTGCCGATTTTATCTTCAGTACTTCTTACTGCAAGTGCATGGATAAGCTTTAAAACAATCATGCCAAAAAATGGCTTGCCTGCAATTATTGCCGTTCTTTTAATGCCACTCGGCGCTTTTGTATCAACAACTCCACAAGCGCTAGCATACATTTTTACAGGAATACTTCTCTTTCTTTCACTACCACGACTTTTCGATAAAGAAAATGCGCCACCAATGTTTACTCTTTGGCTAATTGCCATTGCGGCTCTTATTACACACCCTCTTGCCGGAATCCCGGCAATGATCTACACAACGCTTGTAACAATGGCTACTTGGGAACAAGGCACTGTTAATCGAAAATTGCTAGTTGGATTTTTTGCAATTCTCGGTTCTATTGCTCTGCCGATTGTGTTTGTGGCACAGGCTAAAAATTCTGGACTTGATATTAATTTCACGCTCTCGGAACTTTTTAACCTTGACCTACTTGGCTTTAATGGATTTTTTGCAAATCATTTCTCAAGCCTGTACGACGGCCTGTACCTTGTTATATCAAACTATCTTTGGATTCTTGTACTGCTTGCAGTAATTGGAGCGTGGTATACAAAACAAAACAAAACCGTCTGGTGGAGCTATGTGCCTATTATTACAGCTGGAGTGTGGCTAGTTAACTATTGGCTACTCTCAACCACTCTACAATTTGAATTTCTTATTGAATATGAACGCGCAAATTATGCAGTACGGCTACTTACTCTGACTGCAATCTTTTTAGTGCCTCATGCTGGAATTGCTATTGCTGGAATTTTTAGCACGCTAAAATCTCGACCAAAAATTCTTACAACTTCCTTAATCGCACTTATTGGATTCGTGATTGTTGCGAACGTTTACAGTGCCTACCCACGACACGACAACTACGCACGCTCTGCAGGTTACAATGTAGCAAAGACCGACATCGATACAGTTTATGCAATTAATGACATCGGCGGTGATGAAGATTATATAGTTCTAGCCAATCAAGCCGTCTCTGCAGCAGCCCTTGAAGCGTTTGGATTTAAAAAATATTATAATGGTGATGTTTTCTACTATCCTATCCCAACCGGAGGTGAACTCTATGGCTATTATTTGGACATGACCGATTACAACCCTGACCGCTGGCGTATGGAAGAAGCAATGGATTTGGCAGGTGTTGATCTTGGATTTTTTATAGTAAACAACTACTGGTGGAAAGCAAATGTGATTACCGAGCATGCCAAAAATGAAGCCAATGATTGGTTCTCAATTGGCGAAGACGATGAGGTTACAGTGTTTATTTTCGAGCGATAAAAAAATTCGAAACCCGGTTTCGAAATAAATTCATTATCTTAAAATCCCGATCCACGATCAGGATTATTTATTTTGAACAATGTCAACAAGCTTTTCTACTAGCGCCTTTGTGTAACTTGCCAAAGCGTAAGGCGCTACAGTTTCTTTAATCTTATCTTGAGCATCAAAAAACTCATCTCTACGTGCGTTTAAACATTCAATAGCGCGCAAGAAATCTTTCGAATCGCCTGGCGTAAACAAGAAACCATTTTTCCCGTCCTCTACTAACTCACCTACTCCCCCAATATCAGAGGCAATTACTGGCACGCCAGCCTGCAAAGCCTCATAAATGACAGTCGGCGAATTTTCGTAGCATAGTGATGGCACAACAAGCGCGTCAGCCATTCCTAAGCAATTCACAAGATGATCCATGGAAATGTAACCAAGATATGATATATGCTTATTCTTTGCAGCCGCCTTCTCTACCCGACCTGCACAAGTTCCTTCTCCGGCAAAAATTAAATGTACATCTCCTGGGATATCTTTCAATGTCTGCAAAAGAAACTTAACGCCCTTATGCTGTTCAAGTTGACCCACAAATAACAACCTCAAATCTCCATCACTACGATTTGAACGCTGTACAGTCTTCATTTGAGGTGCTGGATTTGGCATAACTATCATCTTTGCACTTTTTCCAAACCCAAATTTACTATACTCATCGTGCAAATATTTAGACGGAAAAACTATTAAATCTGGCTTACCTAAACGCATCCTACACACTCTTCTATACTCTAAATAGCATAAACTTGCATACCACGAATCTCGTTCGTGTCCAAAAAATTTAAGCCCGCTTGGAAATAAAAGCTGTAAATCGTGCATTATGTGTACGTGCGGAATTTTTCGCTTCTGAATAGCCCGCGGAATGCGTAGTCCTATTCCTTTTAGATTGTGCGTAATTACAACGTCAGGTTTTTCTTTATCGAGCACCTCGCCAACCCTTCTAGCCCCGCAAAAACAATATGCATCAATAAAATGCCAAATTATTCGCAATGGCCAAGGCCACTTGTGATCATCTAGAACGTAGTAAAGATTCCTCGGAAAAAACCTGTACACTCTCTCGGTAGAAATAGAATCTCTTATTGGATCAACGCCCTTTTTTCTGGGATGTGTAGAAATCACAAAAACCTCATGCTCTGGATAAAGCTCAGTCAAGGCCTCAACAGTGCGAACAACTACGTGTTCGGCTCCACCTCGCACGTACGGAGGGTATAAATTTGTTATGATCCCTATCTTCATAATTATATTTATTTACTCTTACCTCCTGATATTACCCAACTATACAATTCTTGCAAACGACTAATGCATTGCACAGCTGAATATTCTTCTAAAATGCGTGCTCGTGCATTTTCCCCAAAGAACTTTACCTTTTCCTTATGCTGCAACACCCACTCAAGAGCAACGGCAAGAGCGTGTTCGTTCCCTGGCTTTACGTGTAATCCTGTCCGCTGATGCACTACAAGCGTCCTCACACCTGGAAGGTCGCTAACAATGGACGCAGTACCAGAAGCTGCTGCTTCGAGCGTTACAAGTCCATATGCCTCTGAACGGTCAATTGAAGGCAAAAGATGAACATCGGCAGCGCGAAAGTAATTAGGCAGATCGGCATTTGCTACCTTGCCCCTAAACTCAACTCTTCCAGCAAGACCAAACTCTTCTACCAATTGCTCATAAGTGCTAAGCAAATTCCCTGATCCAACTATAATCAATCGCCAGGCATGATCTTTTGATACTTTAGCGCACGCCCTAATCAATACATCAACACCTTTAAAGTAGTGAGCGTCGTCTAATCCTCCCACAAAAAGAAAGATCATTTCATCTTCTGGCATTTTTAATTTGCGTCGCACGGCTGGCTTGTCACTAGGAGAAAATCTTTCTACATCTACTCCAAAAGGTAGTGCTACTAACTTGCTAGGCTTTAAACGAGCAGACTGAGCGTAATCAAGTGAGCTCACAAGAACAACACGGGCTCTGTGCAATATAAAAGGTTCAATAAACAATCTTTGCAATTTAAAACAAATCCCCAACCAACCACTAGCCTTAGTTTTCATGTGATAAGTAACAACTAAAGGCTTTCGCCAAATAATCGAAGCTAAATATGCAAATATTGCGCCACCGTAAAATGGATAATGTAAGTGAATAATATCAAAACCACGAAGCTTCCAAACAAGCTCAGGAAGTATGGCTGCATTACCATAGGAAACTATTCCGCTCAGCCTGTTAACAATAACACCACCTACATCTTGCAATTGCGGAATTTGTTTCTGATAATCAACAGTAAAGACTTCTACTGCTTCACCAGATTGACTCAGACGATTTGAATATTCTTCAGCAACATGACCAATTCCGCCAGCGTATGGCGGATAAACAGCCGTGACTTGTGCAATGCGCATTACCATATAATTATGAACCTTGCAGCTCGCCACCAAAGGTTGATTATAGGATTTGCAAAATAGTCAACAATCCAATTGCTCGTCTCCTGAGCTTCAATTGTGCCAACCACATGCCTTAGCAACTCCTTGTCGCGAATCACGCGCAATGTTTGCGCCCTACGTCTTATATTCCAAATTAACTTCCAGGTTCTTGGACGTAGCATTTCTTTATACGCCCAAAGCTTTGCCCCAAGCCAACCGCCCATTAGTGCCATAAACCAAGTTCCAATCTCAATCAATAAAAGTAGTGGTGCCAACACCATCAAAGTTGCCAATTTATAATATGAAAGTACAACTACCCACCTATACAGCTCGGTCCATGCAAACTTTTTCGGATTTCTTGAGAAACTATAGTCGTGAAAAGCAAGTGACGTTGAGTTTAAAACGTTTTTGTATCCGGCAAATCTTAATCTTAAGCCTAGTTCCAGATCTTCATGATACATAAAAAATCCCTCTTCCAACAACCCAACCTCCTTAAGCGCTGACGACCTATACATAACTGCCGCACCTGAAGAATATGTTACTTCCTGACCATTTTGTATTTTCATGTCTTCAAGCCTTGAAAGATTACCATTACCGAATCCATATCCCGCAACATGGAACTGCCCTCCTGCAACATTTACAATGTCCGGCTTTTTCCAATAAAGCACCAACGACTGTGCTGATCCAATATTCTTGTCTGATTCCATCATTTCGACCAATTCTGTTACAGCCATTTGGTGAAGTTTTAAATCTCCATTATGCAAAAATACATAGTCAAAATCTCTTTCTAGCGCCCATCTAACTCCAATGTTATTTCCCTTTGCAAAACCATGATTCACTCCATCGTCCATCAAAATAACCTCCGGAAGATCCTTGAGAGACCTTGGCAAAACGTCTTTGACAATAACGTCTGCGATTCCGTCTGGAGAATTATTTGGAATCATAATAAACGACATGCTTTCCTTTGGATAATCCAATTTAGCAATCGATGAAATAACCTCTGGCATATGCCGGAGGTTGTTATAACACAAATATATTATTGCAACTTTGGGTTTCATTTTTCTAGGTTTTAGGTGATAGGTGATATTTCGGTAGCTGGCTAATGAATTCTGACTACTTACTTATTCTCGCCTCTCGACCCTGGCTTCTTAGCTTCCATTATAGCGATTTTACGGACTAAATCGGTTAACTCCTTATTTTGGCGCTCCTGCCCTGCCATAACCCTGTACATTGCGTAAAATAGAACCACAATGGCGCTATAGGAAAGTAAATCTGCGCCCTTCTCCACTCCAACCCAACCAGCAACAATATCGGTTGTGGTAGGCCATATCGAAACCGTGATAACAACCAGCCAGAAAAAAGTCCACACCATAAACCAGTAAACAGACACTTTTTGCTGTTTATACATTTTTGAAGTCTTTGCAATTGCAAACAGTGCAAAAACTATAAGGATGGCTTGGAAGAGCATAGGTTGGTAATACTGAATTTATTATAGAAAAGCTGAAGTTTATTGCTAACAGCTTGGTTTATTGACGTAAAAGAACTATTTATTATTGACCTGCCCAAACTGATTTGTACACAGATCCGTAAATCTGTACATCTGTAACAATCAGTACATTGGTAGGAACCCGGCAGTCTCCTGATCATCCAAGAAACTTTGCTTTAAAGTAATCTTTTAGAACTGTAAAGCCGTTAAAAAAAGACTGACCTTTTGCAAGGGTCTCACTCGAGTATTTAATACTAACCGGTCGCTCAACATACCTTAGCTTCCTAACCTTAATTTGATCCAATATTTCTGATGCATGCGCCATTCTGTTCAAGGTGATTCTGATCTCCTCAGCTGCGTGTCTTCCAAATGCACGAAATCCGTTATGTGCGTCGGTCACCTTTATGCCCGAAACCAAGAGCGTGAATAACCAAGATAATCTATTTGTAATTAGGCGCCCAAACGGCATGTTCGACTTAAGTCCCAAAAATCTTGATCCTAATACTACATCTGCAGAACCTTCGATAATTGGTTGAATAATCGACTTGATATCCTCCCCTGACATCTGTCCATCAGCATCAAAATGTACAATAATATCTGCGTCTAAAACATCTAACGCATAATCTGTTCCTGTTTGTATTGCCGCACCTTGACCTCTATTAACAGGATGAATAAGTACATACGCTCCGGCTTTTTCAGCCTCTGAGACCGTATTGTCACTTGAACCATCATCGATCACTATAACGGCATCAACAAATCGAGCCACGTCAGCTACAGCCGCGTGAACTCGATTTTCTTCATTATAGGCCGGTATCACTGCTACTATTCTCATATTACATAATGTGGATTGATTACAAATACTCCAGAGACCTGACCCCAGGATTGTTACTCCTCACCTGTTAATAAAATCTTATTAGCACGAATGTAGTCAATAGTTTTTAAAAGCCCATCTTCAAGTCTAACAACTGGCATCCAGCCAAGTTTTTCCTTTGCTTTTGCAACGTCTGGCAGGCCAAGTTCGGTCAAAAACATCAATTTTTCAGCATAAACTATCTTAGAAGTAGAACCAACCATTTGAATGACTTTACCTGCAACTTCGCTTAAAAGCAAGTCAAGATCACTTCCCAAATTGACTGGCCCGATGTCTTCCTTTAGAGCCATAATACGAAGGATTCCATCAACAACATCGGTAACATAAACCATGGAACTCTTAAAAGTTTCATCTCCATTAATAACTAAATCCTCCCCATTAAACGCATGCAATATGAAGTCTGGGACTTGATGTCCATCAAACAGTGGCATCCGTGGACCATAAGTTCGGAAGATTCGAGCAATACGCATGTCGATTCCATAGACTTGTGAGTAGGTTAAAAACATAGTCTCGGCAAATCGCTTGCCTTCGTCATAACATGCCCTTGGCGTCATATGATCTACAATTCCTTTATATTCTTCATTGAATATAATTGTCTCAGTTGTCCTTCCACCATAAACCACCGAGCTGGATGCAAGTAAAATTTTTGCTTTGTACTTTACTGCTAGATCGAGCACATTGCGAGTGCCTACCGAGTTTGTAAGAAGCGTTTCTTCTTTAAACTGATCAAATTTTTTGATCGATGTTGGAGTAGCTAAATGATAAATCTCCTGCACGCCAAGAAACTTCACCTTGAATGGCTCGAGTTCTGGAAAGCTTTCAAGATCAAACGGTTCATTTATGTTGAGTTTTAAAAACTGGAAATCTGGATTTCGTAAGTATGGATCGATATTGCGAACATGGCCTGTACTAAAGTTGTCAATGCAAATTACGCGGTTTCCTTGATTTAGAAGTTCTCCGCATAGAAATGACCCAATGAATCCAGCTCCACCGGTCACTAATACGACTTTCTTGTTTTCTTCGGGCATATTGTTTGGATTATGTAGGGGCAACCCAATGTGGTTGCCCGATGGTTATAGGTTAGGTGTTAGGTTATACCACCATTCGCTTAAGCTATGGGTGGTCCGCCGACGCTCTATGTGGCGGAGGTTATAGGGGGTTAGCTGTTGGCTTATTAATAACAATTACTTTGATGCTAAATTAGCTAATTGTTGGCGAGTTTTCATTATTGAAATATCTACCACTTCTGCAATCTCAATTGGGCTTCCTAAAGTATACCTTGTCCAAAATGATGGCGAAATGTCAATTACATAATCCGCCCAATTTTCACCATACATTGTAATAGCGATTTGTTCACTAGTAATTTCTCGCAAAATTGGAGATAGCTCATTTACAGGATTTTCCTCTACGGCGTAGACTACGGGATTGCTCTGAATCTTGACCAGAACTACTCCGGGTTTTGGAAGCATTAATCCGCCAAGTGGCAATGTTCCTAAAGTTGCGTCAGTTACAGAGGAAACGCTATCAAACGAATCTTGCCAAGTAAAATATGCATCTTCGTTAACAAAAGCGTAACGAGAAAAATCATTTGCAATAAAATAAACTGACTGAAATCCGGGGCTACTAATGTAGGACCTTGCAACTACGTTGGATATTAACTCCAACGCGCCAGTGATTGGAGAGACCCCATATTCTTCCTCTTGTTGCGAAGTATCTACTCCATTATTTGAAACGTCTTCTACGACCTCTGTAATTCCGTAATTCGCTCCATACTGAAGTGCACGAGCAACGTTTAAGCGTCCTGCTCCTACCTTGCCACGATAAACACCTAAAACTGGCATTGGATCAACTGAAAGCTTTAAAATATTTCGAACGTCTGTAGCGCTTAGATCTGGATAATGAGCAATCAGCAACACTGCGGCGCCTGACACAAGTGGAGCAGACATTGAAGTTCCATTCCACCCATAGGCATATAGATCTGTAAAACCATTTGATGAGTCGTTGTATGTGAGTCCGTCAATCTGTTCTCCTGGAGCGCTAATATCGGTGCAGTTTTTGCCATAATTTGAAAATGTTGAATGATCGTCGGTTAGCCCGGAAGATGCCACACCAATAATCCAATCTTCTAGTCCAGACTTATAGCATGCCGGATAAATTGGCTCGATGTCGGTATT
This sequence comes from Candidatus Uhrbacteria bacterium, assembly GCA_030688135.1. GTDB lineage: Bacteria > Patescibacteriota > Patescibacteriia > UBA9934 > UBA9934 > JAUYIW01. Next base: position 30,999 of record JAUYIW010000061.1, read on the forward strand.
GCGTGCATTGTTTCCTAGAGCCGCCACAACCACAACCCCTGCTTGGTAAGCATCTCGAACAGCATCTCTAAGATCGTTAGTTGACTCATCGCCAGAAAAGCTCAAATTTATTACATCTGCACCATTTTGAACTGCATAGTTTATTGCTCTTGTTGCATTGTACGAACTTCCTCCACCAGTTGCGTCTAAAATGCGGATCGACATAATTGAAACTTTCCATGCAACCCCAGTAACGCCTTCCCCATTGTTTCCTTCGGCGCCAATAAGTCCAGCGACCAAGGAGCCATGCGCTATTGCGTCATTTGTGGATCCGCTTCCAACATAAGGCACTGGATCGTGGTCATTATCTACAAAATCCCATCCATGAATGTCATCTACAAATCCATTTTTATCGTCATCGATTCCATTACCTGCGATCTCTCCCGGATTAGTCCAAATATTCATATCTAAATCGGGATGATTCAGATCCACGCCAGCGTCTAACACTGCAACTATAACCTCACGAGACCCAGTTTCGGTATCCCACGCATCCTCTGCACTAATAGCACCCAAATACCACTGCTCGTTGAGTAGTGGGTCGTCAGGCGTTTTTGCAAATATCACCTGCGGTAAAATAATTGCACACAAAACTGATACGATTAATATTCTTCGCATGTAACAGTATTTTACCACAAAATCGAAAGAGCTGGTAAAATTCCTGCCCTTACGGTAAGAGGCGGGGAAACCCCGCCCCTACACGATTGCCTACTTGCCCCGTCATTGCGAGAAGGTTATTTAGGTGACGACAGATTTGTCAGGGGGCTGGCGTCATCCTGAGGAGAGCCGATAAGGTCATCAGGGCTCGACGAACGGATCTCT
>JAUYIW010000062.1 GCA_030688135.1 Candidatus Uhrbacteria bacterium
CGGGTCAAAATACAAATTTGGCTTTTAATGTATCTAATTTAATGTTGATAGCTTAGGACTTACGTGAATAATTAACTTTGGCAGTTTAAAAAATAGCAAAACAAATTTTTTTTCAAATAAAGAGCGTAAATTTGTACAATAAAAAATATCGATGTAACTTTGCGTAAGACCCATGAATAAAACGTCAAATGATGCTTTTCCTGCGCCCGTAGTACTATTTGTATATAATCGCCCAACCCATACCCGACAGACCGTAGAGGCTCTTTCCAGAAACTTTCTCGCGTCAGATACTGTGTTGCATATTTATTCAGACGCGGCCAGATCAGCATTAGATGCACAGAAAGTCGCCGAAGTTCGAAGCTACATCAAACAAATAGTCGGTTTCAAATTTGTAACGATCACAGAGCGGAATCAAAACATCGGCTTGGCAAGATCCATCATCGAAGGAGTGACGAAAGTATGTAATCTTGCCGGACATTGCATTGTGATCGAGGATGATTTACATACATCCCAATTTTTTCTAACATACATGAATGAGGCTCTTACGTTCTATCAGAATGAGCCTAAAGTGATGCACATTTCAGGATGTCGCTATCCCGTGAAGCCCTTTGGTAGCGAAGATACCTTTTTTCTCTATATTCCGCTCTGTTGGGGCTGGGCCACATGGAAGCGGGCTTGGGATACGTTCGAAAAGGACATTTCTATAATGGAGCGCTTCAGTGACAAGATGATTCGTCGATTTGATTTTGAATATTCTCATGGTTTCTTTAACCAGTTGGCGTTGAATAAGTCGGGTCAACTGAATACGTGGTTTATATTTTGGTATGCAAATATCTTTTTGCGAGGCGGGTTGTCTCTCTTTCCGTCGATATCTCTGGTAAATAACATAGGATTTGATAACAGCGGAGTGCATTGCAGCACGACATCTGTTTACGATTCAGAACTTTGCAATAGGAGAGTTGTTATTTCTAAGGTCGATATTGTTGAATCTAGTCTTGGCTACGACAGTCACGTTAATTACTTCATTTCAATGAGAGTTGGCTTCTGGTCGAGATTTAAATATTATATAAAGAAGCCAGTGAAAATACTTTATTCATTACTTTCGCATGTTTGATAAATGTTGCGTACACTTATAAAAAATCCGCTAACCTATTGGTTTAAGTGGTTCCTAGGAAAGGTTTACTTTGAAAGTAAATATTTCAAGAAGAGGTTGTCACTTCGATATATGGCGCACGTTCGGGGTTGTAACTTCGGTGATTGCAATACGATTTATCAAGAGGCGATATTGATAAATGTAAGTCTCGGAGACTATACTTACGTTGCGAGTAAGGGTTGTTTAAATAACACCAATGTGGGGAAATTCTCATCGATCGGCCCCGAGGTTCTGATTGGTTTGGGGATACACCCCTCGCGGGATTTTGTTTCAACACATCCTATTTTTTTCTCTCCGAATAGACAGGTACAGATCTCATTTTCCAATAGGACATACATCGATGAACATCAGACAGTTACAATAGGAAATGATGTTTGGATTGGTGCAAGAGCCATACTTGTCGATGGAATAACTATTGGCGACGGCGTGATTATCGGCGCTGGAGCTGTTGTCACAAAGAATGTTCCTGACTATGCCGTTGTTGCAGGTGTTCCCGCAAAAATACTTCGCTTTCGTTTTGGTCATGAAGAGATTGAGTTCCTGAAAGCCTTTAGGTGGTGGGACCGCGACATAGATTGGTTACGCAAAAATTTTTTATATTTCCACAATATTTCTGACTTAATGAAGCGACATGGCAATACCGCGAATTTAAGAGAATCTGGCCAAAGCGTCCCCACTTTCTAGTAATTTCGTGTTTATATAAATAATAGCAACGATATTATTAAGCTAACAGTTCTTTAATATAGAGGTGAGTGTGTCACCATGGTCCATTGTTTTGATGATCGAGCACACCACGAAAGTTGCATTCAAGATAGCGAAGATCTTGGTTACTTAAGCCGGACGAGCCGGAACTAAACAGGCAACACAAATCCTCTCAGTCGTGCGCAAGATTTTCAGACATTCAGACATTCAGCCGATTTACATCCTTGCAAATGTCCTTGGGTTGACCAAGAGAAAGTGTGTAACCCATTACGTTTAAATGCATTTGCTTGTGGCGAAATATTCGCCTGATTTATTTTTACACATCAGAATTCTTCGCAAGAAATGTAACGACTGAATTTGTTAGAGATTTAAATAGCTGACCTATATGAAAAGTCGTATTGTCTGTGAAATAGAAATTTGTTTGGAAAAGGAAAGGAGTATCGTTAGCTGTGAAAAAAGAAGAATTTTATTTAAACCCGCAAACGAAGTTCATGGTTGTACATGCAGGAGCCCGAGATAATTATGAACTCGCGAAGGCCTTCTGTGATCTCGATATGCCAGTGCATCTTGTCACTGATTTTTATTACCATCCCAACACACTGCTCGGACATGTTGCCCGCATCGTATTTGGTAAAGCAGTATTTAAACGATTTAGGCAAGATATCAATGTGACATCACATACCTCCGTTGCCTTATGGGCCCTTGATTTGGCTGAGCGGTTTAGTCCGAGAAACACTACAATCATTAAGCTGCGTAGTTTTGCTTTGGGACGCCTCGCTCTATCTGTTATACGTCGATATGATATTTCACATGCGATCTTTTACTACAATTCTGGAGTCAGTCAAGTATTTGATAGAACACCGACTGATTGCAAAGTCGTACTATTCCAGATGCACCCACATCCGGGACTAGTCACTAATATTTACAGGAATTACCTTCTTCGTCGTCCAGAAGTCGCCGCTGAGTTAACAGCTCAAGAGGAAGAGTTAGCAAAGGAATCAAATTATTTGGATTCGCTTGCTAGTGAGGCGACGCGAAGTGACCAGATTATTTGCACCTCCTCCTTTGTTCGCCGCTCTCTTTTAGAGGCGGGGATTGACGACAGTAGAATTATTGTTGCGCCTTATGGCGCTACTGTGTCGTCTGATCTATTCACATACAGTAGCTTGGAGGTCAATCCATTTACTATGGGCTTCGCCATGCGTCTTGCTTTTGTAGGGCAGTTCGTTGTTCGAAAGGGTGTATATGAACTGCTTATCGTAATGGCAGCGCGTATGGATATTCACCTCACAATTTATACCCGTGACATCGAATGTGCACAAGGTGACATAATTGGTTGGTTGGGTCAAGTACCGGTAAATGTCGCCCTAAAATCAGTTCTTGACGACGAACGACTTTGGGCAGAAGCTAGATGCGCTGATTTTCTCATTCTTCCTAGCCTCGCGGAAGGGTTTGGTCTTGTTATCACCCAAGCGATGAGTGTGGGGCTACCAGTAATTTGCTCCATGAACAGCGCTGGACCAGATTTGATTCAGCATGGCGTGTCCGGTTTCATCCTTGACGGGGTAATGCATAGTGATATAGAAGACATGATCGAATTAGCGCTTGCGAGTAGCAACATGTGGGAAAATTTCCGCAGGGAGGCTGCGTCAGCTGCACTTCAGCACAATTGGGGCGCTTTTCAGGCGAAAGTTCAAAATGTCATTTAATCGCCAAATTTTCCTGGCTACAAACATCCCAACGCCTTATAGGCAAGACTTTTATACGGAACTTGCCATTGCCGTTCAGGACAAAGGCGGTGAGCTCATGATCGATTTTATGGCAAAGTCCGAGTACAACCGCTCCTGGACGATTCCCTCAGTCCCGTTTTCTTACAGGTCTTTCTTCGAAAATGCAAGACTTCGGCGTTACGGCTCTTTGGAGACATACCTATCCATCAGACCCTGGCTTCGCTGGTTGGCGATCCGCCCAAGCACTACGATTCTTGCTGGGGCTTGGCATTATCCGAGCAATATTCTAATAGTGTTAACAGCAGTAGTTCTCTCAAAAGCCTGCTGGTTTTGGTGTGAAGCAAATGAACATACAGACAAAACAGTTGGTCGGTTCGCAAATCTTATGCGACTGTTTTTTTACCGTACTTGTTCTCGTTACTGTGTACCTGGACGGAAAAGCGCTGAGTACGTTCAGCATCTCAATCCAACTGCAACCATCGTTCGCCTACCGAACTCTATTGAGCGCTCATTTTTTGAAAATATGCGCTTACTCACACTGCAACGTGTCACCGATGAAAAGTATAGATTTCTTACGGTAAGTGAATTAACCCCACGAAAAGGCGTTCTAGAATTGATTGATGCATTTGAGCGAGCCATTTGTGCTGGGATTCTGCCCCAAGAAGCACAACTTAATATCTGCGGAGACGGTCCACTCAAGGCACAAGTAGTTGCTCTCGCTGAAAAAAACAATTGGCTTGTGTATCATGGTTTTCAGCAGAGTGGCGCTATTCGACAAATATGGGATAAATGCGGCGCATTTATTCTCAACACCAAACTAGATCCAAATCCATTAGTAGTGAACGAGGCTGCTGCACTCGGTTTAGTTCCTTTGGTGTCGGATCGAGCCGGCAATGCTGCCGACATCGTCGCACATTCATCGCACCTGCATTTTATTTATAGTTACGGTGATCTTGAGAAAGTTTTCGCGTGCTACGTCCGGACATCTATCCAAGATCTACTAGCATATCGTCTGTCACTTCTTGAATATGGAGCAAGGTTTCATCCACGAAGTGTCGCAATCGACCTGATTGCCTCAATTCAAACCATCTCCGAATAGTTGATATGGATTTAGGTTTCTTCGTATTTTTTACCTTTCTTGTTTGTATTTCAGTAAATCGATATGGCATTGCCGCATTTCCAACTTTATTTTTGTCTAGTATTTTATTTTACCTGGTTATATTCCCACTGATTTTGAATGGCATCGACTCTGTTACTGGCGCTCAAGCTAATACAAATTTTTCCTACTATATGTTAGTAATGGTCTATTGTATATTTTACCTTGTTGGAATTCGCTTAACTGCACCGCTGGCATTTAATGGTAGGCAGTCACTCAATAGATTGAGTGGTATCCTACAATACAAAAACAAATTCTTTAAATATGCACTTAATGCCTTCTTGTTAATTTCCATCCTGCTGGTTACCTATTCTATTATTTCGCGAAACATATTTATAAACGGTGGACAATTTCTTTTCACAATTCTAGGTTTTGATTTGCTTTTGGTATATTATTTCATTGGTCGCCGAGATAGATCAAAAGTGTTGAATGCGATCATTTTTTCATTTATTATTTTGGTATTTATTTTCGCTGGATTTAGATATCGTATAGGAATATTAATATTCACAGAGGTACTTGTGTTTTTGAAAAATGATCTACGAATCGTACGGAGTATGATATCGACGGCTTGGGTCATTTTAATAATCGTAGTACTTTCGGCATTTGGTCAAGTGCGCAATTATGGAAGCTTTTCCATTACCGATCTTTCAAAGCTAGATTTTGATCTAAAACGGCTAATAGCCGCGAGCGGCGAGCAGACCGTGTCAGTTGCTACGATTGCTATCCTTGATAAGGTTGAAAATATTAAAACTATCGGTTTTGAGCCGATCATTGTTCTTGCAACCCATTTTATTCCGCTAGCAATATATCCTAATAAACCACGTGCCTCTTATCTTGGGAAGTATCTTGAAGTTACGGACGGTTTGAAAGATACTGGTACAGCGATGCACGATGTCGCTCAAGCAGTTCTGATGTTTGGTTCGCTCGGACTACCTTTTAGCGCTTTCCTTTTGGGAAGCCTAATGGGTTTTCTTCTCCAAGCAACACTTCGGTTGAGCCCTAATCTCTATTTTAGCGCTGCCACTGTTGTTCTGTTTTCTGTATTCATACCTACTCGAGGTTATCTTGCTCAACAGGTCACTTGGGCATTAACATTTCTGTTGCCTGTTGCCCTATTTAATTTTACCAGTCGCCTCATTATCTATAAAAGAAAAGGTATCGATTCTTAATACAAATCAGTCATGTATCTCTGTGATGTCTTCGGAATTTTAGGTTAAACATGAAATGACATCATCTTTGAGACTTTTTAAATATTTATCACAAGATTCAATCCACCGGCTTCAAGCCGGTCAGCTTCAGCTAGGAAAATGAGGGTACTGGAGGTGTGATATGAACTGTAGATACGGAAACCATACGATTTTTCAGATTGATTACCACTTTGTGTGGGTGACGAAATAGGTACTTCGTAGTTTTGCGTGGAACTTGACGTGTCGCTGCGGGTGGAGTGGATACTTTTTGGCTTGCCGCGCGAACGGGTCAAGGCTGGACGAAGTCCAGCCAAGTGGCTTGGCCTTGATGCTGTTGCACGGCTGTAACATTTGAAAAACACTAGTTGAATCAGGGCTTTAGGGTGATAAGCCTTGGTGACAAAGGGTGTCACATCCATCGCGCTGACCATGCAGGTTGCCAACCTGTATTGATCTTTCTCTGGTTGCAGTTGCTCCACACCGGTGGTCATCACAAATAGGCCTCCAGTGCAACTTCCACACAAACCTGCATAGAACCACGAAATATCGGTACAAGGTGCTGACAGCGGAAATCGGGGAGCGAGTCAGGGAGATGTTTCGGCAAGTGTGCGAGCCGTTCGAGCTTCGGATCGTGAAGGGATGGTGAGCAAGGACCATATGCATATTATTGTGAATGCGCCACTGAACATGGCACCCAGCGAGATCATGAGGCGGATCAAAGGCAACACGGCGTGAGGAATTTCCGCATTGGAACAATCGGTACTGAGGTCGACACATTAGGGCGTGGGGATATTTTTGTGCCACGGTAGGGTAGATGACGGACCAAATGATCAAGAACTATTTGAGCACCATTTTGAGGCCAACCCGAACGATGATTTCAAGACAGAACCGTAGACGGCCGCGTCGTTTAGTCGACGCATATCAGGACTTCCAGTCCGTAATCCAAACCCTCCGGCTTCAGCCGGTGGTTGTTTATTTTTAATGTGACTATATCTTATAGTATTAATCAAATTGGAGTTTTGTGAACTCAAGCATCAGCCTGACAATTGTTATTCCGAATTATAACTATGCGATTTTTCTAGAGGAGCTTTTGCTGAAATTATCAGCCCTTAGAAATCGCTCAATGATAGAGGTTATTTTGGTCGATGGTTTATCAACCGATAACACCTGCGAGGTTGCACATCGGTACCTTCTACCGCATGATATATTTATTACTGAAAAAGATAGTGGGCAATCAGATGCGATAAACAAGGGACTTGCCAAAGCCAGTGGGCGATGGTTTATGTTTCAAAATAGTGACGATTTCTTTGATTTCACTGTTTTGGATGAGTTTTTGGAAATATCAGATACAATTTTAAATTATGACGTCATAGCATTTAATCAGGATATATCGTCGCTCTCTGATGGAGTTTTTATTATATCGCCAGGATTTCGACATAGCTCTGTAATCTCGTGGCGGCAGCTCTCTAGAAATATTTACTACACTAACCAATCGACCATATATAATACCAATTTGTCTAAAAGAGTGGGGTTCGACGCATCACTTCGATTTTCGCTTGATTATGACTTTGTGGTTCGATTTTTCAAAATGCATCATCCTAAGGTTAGGATTTTTAATAAGGTCCTAGGCGTGCAGCGAATGCATGGACAATCCAAGACTAACAATATGCAGAGCGTTTGCTTGCGAGAAACCAAGCTGATTCGATCAAATCAGTTTTCAAATCTTGATCTTATTGTAGGGTTGGCTCTGAGTCTCAAGTATTATTTTTTAAAGGTAATTGATAAGTTCGTCTCACTCCGCTAATTTATTTTTGATGGTGTGGGCAAAATCAGCCAAGGCGTGCGTTGATAGTTAATAAATTTTACAATGAACTGCTCTTCCACTCACCCTTCGTCGTTTCCTGTGGAAGTAGCAAAAACAGCGATGGTGGTGTAGGGCGTTTAGTCGCCACGATTTGACTGGGTCAAGGCTGGACGAAGTCCACTCGAAGGGCTTGGCCTTCACCCAGTCAAAACGTGGCAGACCATTTAAAAATGCCTAGTCGAATCAACATGTTGAGGCGTAAATCCTTATCTGACATCGGATGCTTCTACTATCAACATAGTGGTCACCGCATTTTGTGGCGAACTCAGCTTTTATACAAAAGCCACTCTTGCCCCATTTAGCTCTGATTATCAAGACTCACACAAAACCGCATAGATTATTGTTGTCGATATGAATATTTCAAGGATGACTTAGTATTAACATGAATATGTAAACAATGAATAAAATTCTCTTCTTGGTGCCACTTCCACCTCCATTAACTGGGCAGTCGTACGTTTCGTCCTTTGTAGTTAATGGAACCCAATTCGAAAAACTATGCATAAATACAAATTTGGAAGGACGAAATAATTTTATGAAATTGATCGGGTGGACTAAAATAGTAGCCAAATTATTTTGGTATTTGGCAAGCAATCGAAAAATAGGTACTGGTTATATTACTTGCTCGCGTAGTGTTGGCGGTGCATTTCGGGATATAATTTCAATAGGTGTATTTAAGATATTTCACGTTTCAGTCATAAATCATATACATGGTTCAGATTTAATATCATTTTACAAGAGCAAGAGGTGGCGATTGCTAAAATATTGTCATAGGGCGATGTTAAACAAATGCTCGGAAAATATAGTTTTGACTGAGTCGATGAAGTTTGAATTGTCTGGCATCCTAAATAATTCTGTGGTTGTTAATAATTTTTCAAATATTTCTTGCCGTTTTATCGAAAGAGATATTGAGACTGACATCTGCATTTGCTACTAT
>JAUYIW010000063.1 GCA_030688135.1 Candidatus Uhrbacteria bacterium
AATATTTATACAGCCCATGAAATTGCACAAATTGTGCCACTTGTGAATAAAAGCAATGCTTATGAGAAATTTTTACGATGCAATCGATGGATTTTAAATTATTGGCCAAACTCGATAAAAATTCCAAATTACCAAATCCAAATTTCAAAATCAGTTCAAAAACAAAACATTCTAGAAAATATTAGTTACAGAATTCAATATTACTATATGTCAAAAAAGATTACTCGCGAAGTAGTCACTCCCACCCGTGCTATCTTCCACCCCAATGATTGGGGGAAGATTGTTTTATCCAAACTACAACACGTTCCAAGAAACCACAAAGCATCCGTTCCCCAAAATTATTTTAATTTGTCCAGATGATCGGTCAAAACGATATCTCTATCGGTATATTCAAAAAACTTTGGAATATGCTGAAGTTGAATTTTTCCTCACGACATGGGAATTAGCAAAGACGAAAAAGCAGAATGAGCCCCTTGAGTTATGTAAGCTTGTACATTATGTGTTTTATCAAATTTTGAAGGCGATATGTCTGGGCATGAGATAGATATCCTAAATACGACTGCACCATTGGTTCGGCATCATCGTGCACACCAATTGCGCGTATTCGTTTTAGAAGCCGCCTTTTAGTCTTAGTTCGAGGCAATACATAGTGTGGCAAGACAATATATCCCAAGAAATCTATTCCCCAGGAGAGTTTACGAATCCGTAGTTTTCGTGGATGAAGCAACAATTTCAACTCTTTTTGCAGAAAATCGCCTATAGGCAAAATTAGTTTTGTAAGTTTTTCTTTCGATGAAGACAATACAACACCGTCATCAGCATATCGCGCATAAAACCTAGCTTTCAATTGATGCTTCATATACGCATCTAGCTCATGCAGATAAATATTAGCAAATATTTGACTCGTGAGGTTTCCGAGCGGAATACCGGTGCCAGGTGCGTCTTGCGTGTTGAAACTATCAATAACTTGAGCTATAAGATTGAGAATATCGCCATCTGTGATCTTCTTGGCAAGCAATTGTTTAAGTACCTCATGATGAGCACTTGCAAAGAACTGCTTAACATCAAATTGCAGCGCCCAACACTCGCGTGTGTAATTACGTGATTCCTTGCGGGCAAAATACACTAGTCGTTCGACTCCCTTATGTGTTCCCTTTCCTACGCGACAGGAGTAGGAATCATGGATAAAGATGGGGTCAAACAGTTCATATAAATATGTATAGAGGAGATGATGAAGCACCCTGTCAGTTACGCACGCTTTGTGGATGTGGCGCCGTTTAGGGTCATTCACCCAAAACGCTTCATACCAGCTATGTCGATAGTTTTTTTGTTTGAGTGCAGTATGAAGTGCAAATAAATTATCTTCCAGGTTAAGAGAAAATATTTGAACATCATGCTTATTAGTTTTTTCGCGACGAAATGATTCCCAGGCTTGTAGAAGACGAGGAAGTGATATAAGCTCTTCGTATAAAATCATACCAGTATGAATATTCACACACATACACCTATAGTAGACTTTGGTCCAGATATTCCTATCTTCACCAAACTATACAGTTTGTATCGTGCCATTTCTGAGACACTCCCATCATTTCCCAAGACCCAACGTTACAGCCTAGGTGAACGACTAGACCGTATGGTTCTTGATATTCTTGAACTACTGTTTTTTGTGCCAATATCGCCAAGTAAACTTGAAACGCTTCAAACAATGAGCGTTAAGGTAGACTTGCTCAAGGTTCTTTTGCGCTTGGCAAAAGATACTAAAGCACTTTCTAGTGGAAGATACTTGACCCTTCAAGAAATGCTTCAAGAGATAGGGAAAATGCTTGGAGGCTGGATACGTACAGCCAAGCAAACTGAAAAACCTTAAATGACGTTTGTACTCGAGTCACTACCAGGGGAGCAGCCCAGACGTTGTCATTACCATTGCCACGATCTATGTTGTTGACGTTCAAGCCATTGTCGTTGAAGTTGCCAACCACCGCAACGTTGGAACCGCTCTATAGTAAATCTTCCCTCGCATGTTCTAATTCACCATCCTTCGACATGTGTGTCAAAGAATTGTATTGTATTGCCAATATACCCTATTGGACAAAAGGAAAGATTCGTAGTGTCTCGAAACGTTTCGTTCACTTCTCACAATACTAAATGATTATAAGAACTCTGACGTATCTATCGTTTCTGAGAGTAAGGCGACGGACATCAGTAACATCCGCTCACTGCCTTGAGACTAGTATAGCAAAAAATAAATCGCGAAAACACAAAAAAACGAAAACCCAAAAGACAAGAGAACCAAAAGAATCAAAATCTCAATATTCAATTACCGAGCTTTTTGAGGCACTACCAGGGGAGCAGCCCAGACGAAGTCATTACCAACGCCACGATCTATGTAGTTGACGTACAAGCCATGGTCGTGGAAGAAGCCAACCACCGCAACGAGGGAACCGCTTGTTGGGGTTTTAGTGATGGCTTAATCATAGTCATAATCTGAGCCAAATAAACGTTTTCCTGTCGCTCTCTCGTGTGCAAAAGCTAACATTGAATAGTCCGAGGCTTCACCTATAACAGATTTCACTCCTGAGACTTCTTTACCAAGTGCTCGACTAAATTTGGCATTCATAGCGAGTTGCTCTGTAAGACTTTTACAATTACTGTTAGCCAGGAAAAGGGCTCTTGGGTTAAGTGCTACTTCGGTAGCCATAGAAGCTATTTTTTCAAAAGCATCTCCATTGTGCCAATTACTCCAAAATTTATTACCAGAATCTCGAAGATCTTGAATAGACTGAGCAGTAAGTGGGTAGAAATACTCATATCCTAGACGAGCAAGGCCATTTTTCTGTTCTTTAGAGAAGGTTGCGATGCCTGATACGTGCTCAGAACCGCCAATATTAATGTTATCTGTACGCTTGCCAAAGAATCTTTCCATCATAATGATACGCTTTATATCATATGTTATGGGCTTCTGTCAAGTTTTTTGAGAACATCAGTTAGTCTGTCTAATCAATCTAACTTGTTTATTTCAGCATTTTATATACCATTACCGTGCCTTGAAGGGAGTACCACCAAACTTTCCTCTTGACACGTCAGTTGTTTGTGCGTAGAATAGCACTCGTAGTATTTAAATGCTAATAGTAGTTAATAATCTTAAATGAAAAAAATTAATTTAAAACCAACCGCAGGATATCTTCTAATTGAACCTCTGGAAAAAGAAGTTAAAACGGCATCGGGAATTTATTTACCTGATAACGCTGGTGAGAAACCTCTAAAAGGAAAAGTTTTAGCTGTTGGACCTTCTGAATGTATTGATTGTAAGGGTTGTTCTTCTTGTAAAAAAGTTTCTCCATGCAAGACAGGGGACACTGTAATTTATAAAAAATGGGGAGGCAATGAAGTTAAAATTGAAACAAAAGAATATTTATTTGTGAAGTTTGAAGATATTTTGGCCGTTGAGGTCTAAAATATCTGTTACTTAGATGTACTATTTATGGCAAAACAATTAAAATTTGGAAAAGCAGCAAGAAAATCATTACTTATTGGAATTGATTTAGTGGCTAAAGCAGTTGTAACTACTCTTGGTCCAAAAGGAAGAAATATCGCACTTGATAAAAAGTGGGGAGCCCCAAATATTGTTCATGACGGAGTATCAGTTGCAAAAGAAATTGACCTACCTGATCC
>JAUYIW010000074.1 GCA_030688135.1 Candidatus Uhrbacteria bacterium
TAAAATATTAATACGCGATCTTCGAAACCTAATTGAAGCTGAAATAAATTCATGAAACGCATACTAATGATTCTTGCATTGCTCGCTTTTTCCGGAGCCTTTCCGTATTATGCTTTTGCGATTGGAATTAATGACTGCGACGATTCTGATATATTTGAGTGCCACTGTCCAGTAAGCGTGAGTGTTGCTGACATTAATCAAGAAGCTATTACCAGCGTAGAAGAGTGCGTTTCGGAATGCCAGCGACTTGCAGAAACTGATCCGAACGTTTCAAGATATGCCATACAATGTGAAATTGATGGAGTAATGACTGGAGTTGCGAATTCTCCAATCGACCCCGCAGAAGCACTGGCGGAAACTAGCCTTGGAGAGGCAGTGGCTGATATATATTATCAGTCTCCCGCACTAAGCGTAGAAATTCCCGGCTTGGAGTTTACAGATGCAACTAAAGTAGGAGAAGTGATTCAGTCCAATTATCTAGCAGAATATGTAAATGCAGTTTATACCTGGCTAATCTCGGCTTCGGCATTAATTGTAATTGTGGTAATGATGATAGGTGGACTTGAATATATGTTAGCGCGTGGCAAACCTGCTATGATTCAAAAGGCAACCGGCAGAATGAAAAACGCATTGATTGGGCTCGTACTAGTAATGAGCGCATACACTATAGCGTATTTGATCGATCCGAATACGGTTCGTTTTGAATCGCTATCAATCAGTTACATTGATCCAAAACTTTATGACGACGAGATTAAAGATACTGATGGTTTTTTTAGCGTAGCTGCAACGGAAGGTTACGCATCTTCGCAAGGTATTTTGCCCGGTGACATTCTTTGTGACACTAGTTACAGTATTGCGGAAATAGCAGAATCAGCGGTTGGAAAAATGACCTATCGTATGGGCGGCAAAGGCAATGCGCCACCTTATTCCGCGGACACCAAAACTGATCCTGACGGCGTTCAATACAGCACATATTGTCCGGCGGGAACAGTTTGTTACGATTGTTCTGGGTTTAGCAGTTTCGTTCGGCAGTGCGCTGGCCTCTCCAGCGTAGGCGGAACCAGCAGTATCTTCGATAGCAGCGCACAGCGAATCACCAACTATACCACCACCGGCTATATCAATGGCATCAAACTTGAACCCGGCGATATGGTGGGTCGCCCGAGCTGGCACGTTTGGATTTATATCGGGGATGGACGCTGGGCCGAGTCGCACGCTGATCGCAACCCTGGGAAAGCGATCGCTATTACGGATTGGAGCTATCCGTTTAAAATTATGTCTAAATACGAGGATGCTTACGTCAAGATATCGCATTAATTTTATGTTTAACTGTTCAAATTGTGATTCACAGCACCTAAAGTGGCAGGGGCGATGCACCGAATGTGGGAAATGGGGAACCTTGTCGGAGGGCGAAATGCCAAATGCCAAAAATACAAAATCCAAAAAAGGGGGGGCAATTGCTGCCCCTATTCTTGACCTTGGAAATGCTACAAGCCAAATTGTAAATCACCAACCTACAGGAATTAGTGAGCTAGACCGCGTGCTTTCAGGCGGGATTGTTCCAGGATCGGTAACGCTTATTGCAGGCGAACCCGGTATTGGGAAGTCAACACTGGTAGCACAAATCACCGCGTCCTCTCCGGAACCTCCCCTAACGTCTAATTTAAAAGGCGCGGGACCGCTCTACGTATCCGGTGAGGAATCTGAAGGTCAGGTTCTAATGCGATTTAAACGAATTGGCATTGCACCAGACAGAATCTCTTTTTCAAACAGCGTTGAAATTGGCTCAATCATTGCTGCTGCGCGAAAACTTATGCCATCACTCTTGGTTGTTGATTCAATTCAAACCATGATTTCCTACGAAGCCGATGCCCTTCCCGGCACGCCTACTGCAGTACGCGCGGCTACAGCTGAACTTATCGGCTTTGCTAAAAGCACACAAGTACCAGTACTAATAATCGGACAGGTAACAAAAGAGGGGTCAATTGCCGGACCAAAAACGCTCGAGCATCTTGTTGATACACTTCTAACCCTTGAGGGGGACAAAAATTCACAGTACCGAATTTTGCGCTCAAGTAAAAATCGCTTTGGTAGCACAGATGAAGTAGGTATCTTTGAAATGACATCAAGTGGAATGACAGCAGTGCTAAATCCATCCGCTAGATTTTTAGAAGAGCGCACGCAAACTCCGGGATCGGTTGTAACTTGCGTAATGGAAGGAACTCGTCCACTTTTGGTTGAAGTGCAAGCCCTAGCTGAGAAAAGTTATTTTGCAAATCCAATTCGCAGGACATCAGGATTTGATCCGGGAAGACTACAAATGCTTCTCGCAATAATAAGCAAACGCGCTGGCATTTCTGTTAGCGGACATGATGTTTATGTTAATGTAGTTGGTGGTATGAAGATCAAAGAAACTGCCGCCGACCTTGCGGTATGCGCCGCTGTTATATCCTCCATTAAAGAAAAAACGCCACAAGCTGATGCGGTGTTTATTGGTGAGCTTGGACTTGGCGGCGAGGTGCGTACTGTTCCCTTTTTGGATCGCAGGCTCAAAGAGGCCGAACGACTAGGATTTAAAAATGCTATTACGCCAAAAAATTTGAAAAGTATCCGCGAACTCGGGTTTTAAATAGTAGTCAGTAGTCAGGTAAAAAAACACGAAATATAAATACTGAAATCGGATCATACGCAATTTGGGTGGAGAATGCATAGAGGCCAAAGGTTAGCTCAACCGGTAAAAACAGCGAATATCTTGCTCTCTACCATCTCGAACCCGGCTTAACCTGCTATCGCCGGGTGAGAGATCTCTCCGCTCGCTAACGAACAGTCTCGGTCGAGATGGTGATATACGGATAACACAAAAGCCCAGCTACACCCTCCCACCATCCTGAGGAGCACTACAACCTGACGACGAAGGATCTAGGGATCATACGCAATTTAGGTGGAAGATGCATAGAGGCCAAAGGTTAGCTCAACCGGTAAAAACAGCGAATATCTTGCTCTCTACCATCTCGAACCCGATTT
>JAUYIW010000051.1 GCA_030688135.1 Candidatus Uhrbacteria bacterium
AGGTGTTAGGTGTTAGGTGTTAGGTAATAGGTTATTCAGGTGACGACAGATTTATCAGGGGGCTGGCGTCATCCTGAGGAGAGCCGATAAGGTCATCAGGGCTCGACGAACGGATCTCTCTGGATGTGCGAAGGGATTACACGACAAACGGAGGGGTTATTCTGATGCTGAGGTGGCCGGCAAAGCCGGACATCCTGAGGAGGTAGAGCCGACGAAGGATCTCTCTGAAGCGGAGAGGTTATAAACGGTTACGCCAGTTTCAAAAGTTACAAATGTTTCAAAAACAACAGGCAACCGCGGTTTTCATTTCTTGAAACTCTTGAAACCTTTGTAGCCTTTGAAACTAGGCCTATAAATCGTCAATATCGCGCAAGAACGACGTTGGCATTGTTTTTTTTACGCGCTCGCCTAAATCATCGAGCACTATTGCAGGTTCGTCGTCATTGTCACCCCAAAACAAATCCGATCTTAATCCTCCCCCTTTCCGACCCATACTATTCGATCCACTGCCCCAACCCGAAGCCACGCCATGTTTTAGCTTTACCATTTCATACTTCCCTTCCGGAATTTCTTCCAAAAACTGCGAAGGTTCCTTAATCTCAAGCGTGTCATGCCCTGCTGTCATCGGGTATGTTAAATATAGTTTTTGCTTTGCCCTAGTGGTTGCAACATAGAATAACCTTCTCTCTTCTTCAATGCCACCCTTTTCACTATATGCTCTGCTATGTGGAAAACATCCTTCAGCTAAATGCATTACAAAAACATGATCCCACTCAAGCCCCTTTGCCTGATGAATCGTGGACAATATTAGACGATCCTCAAAATCAGCTCTCCCCTTTTCTGCCCCATACTCGCTAGTCAAACTAACGGCCTCTAAAAACTCACCCAAATCACCGTACTGCTCAGCAAAAACCGCAAACTGCTCCAAATCCTCAAGTCGTTCATGATGATTAGGATGAGTATGCTCTAAGTAAAGTTGATAGTCATCGTTGGACGCAAGAGCACGAATAAAATACGAAGGCACGCGCTTGCCCTTTAAAAGCGAACTCAAGACTCTTAGAAATCCATCCCAACCACAGCGGGCTTTAGCGCCAACTCCAATATCAAGCGTTAAAACATCATCAACCGTTTCAATATTAGCGCAAGCCTTACCAATCTTTGCAGCAGTCACAGCACCAATTCCGGGATGAATCTTTAAAACCCTCATCCATGCCATTACATCGCGCGGATTCTGAATAAGTCGCAAATGGGAAACTACATCTTTCACATGAGCGCGTTCAAAAAACTTTAAACCGCCTCTGTACTTATACGGGATATCACGACGCATTAACTCAAATTCAAGAGCTTGCGAATGAAAAGCTGCACGAAACAGCACGGCAATATCACAAAAACTTGAGCCATCGCCTACAAGCTCGACAATCTGATCCGCAATATATTGCGCCTCCTGCGCCTGATTTGCAGCCGGAACCAAGTTTGGTTGCTCGCCTGCCTTAACTACTGCCCTTAAGCTTTTCTTAAATTGATCCTTATTTTGCGCAATTACAGAGTTTGCAACGTCCAAAATTTGTGGAGTAGAACGATAATTTGTAGTTAATTGGAAAGTCTTTGCACCTTCAAACTTAGACGGAAAGTCTAAAATGTTTCTAACTTCTGCCGCACGAAACGAGTAAATACTCTGTGCGTCGTCGCCCACAACGAGTAGATTTTTATGATTCGACGATAACTTATGCACAATTTCTGCCTGAATAACGTTGGTGTCTTGGAACTCGTCAACTAAAACATATTTGAATTGACTGGCCAATCTTTCACGAACATCGGGATGATCGCGCAATAAATCTAGAAGTCGTAGTAAAAGGTCGTCAAAATCCATTGAATTTTGCTGAAGTTTTTGCCTATGGTATAGGTCTGCAACTTCCCTAATCTCATCTTTAAGAGGCACAAACTTTGGATGCTTGATTTCGAGCGCGTGCTCGAGTGAACAATCCTTATTAGATCGAAATGAAATAATGCCATGCAAAACCCTAGAGCTTGGAAATCTTTTATCTTTTGTGTCGATTTTAAGATCTTTTACGCACATACCAACAAGCTCGTTTGAATCTTCCTGATCCAAAATCGAAAAGTTAGGACTATAGCCTAGTTTTTGACCATACTGACGCAAAATCCTATTTGCAATGCTGTGAAATGTTCCACCCCAGAGTCCTTGAGGATACTGCCCAAGGAGCGCCTCAACCCTGCTAACCATTTCCTTTGCCGCCTTGTTAGTAAATGTTAAAAGCAAAATGTCTTGTGGCTGAACTCCATTTTCTAAAAGCCATGCAACTCGGTAAGTAATTGTCCTGGTTTTTCCCGACCCTGCACCTGCCAATACTAAACAAGGGCCATCGCCATTCTGAACAACCTGAAGCTGCTCTGGATTCAACTCATTTTCATAGTTGATTTTAGATTTTGCAGGACTGCCCGTACTTGTGAGAATGAATTCTTTCATGCGTGGCATTTTACCATACTTTGAAAAATGGGGGTTTTAGGGTATGGGTTATTCAGGTGACGACAGATTTATCAGGGGGCTGGCGTCATCCTGAGGAGAGCCGATAGGGTCATCAGGGATGATACGCAATTTAGGTGGAGGAGTCATCTAATCTGCCAGGTTAGGATTTGTTTGATCCATTTAATAAGTAGAAAGTTACCATTTCGACGAGTCTGTAGGTCGCGAGGAGAAATCTTTCGG
>JAUYIW010000005.1 GCA_030688135.1 Candidatus Uhrbacteria bacterium
TTCAGGCATTCAGCTCTTAGATGCTTCGGCTGAAAATATAAGTGATCCTCAAAATAGTTACAATGGATTATCTAATGTCGACCCTCACTATTGGCTTTCAATTCAGAATGCAAAAATCATTACACAAACAATTGCCGACGATCTTTCTCTAAGATTTCCAGAATTTGCTGTAGAGATAGCGATCAACAAATCAAACTATCTTGAAGAACTAAATAAAGCAGAACAAGAAATCATAGTCATGCTTAACCAAGTTCAAAATAAAAATCTACTTACGCTTCACAATGCATGGTATTATTTTGCAGACGCATACGATCTTAGCATTGTTGGAACCTTCGAACCCACAGCAGGGCGTGAACCAACCCCTCAATATCTGGTACAATTAATGGAAGCAATAGAAAAAAGTGGTTCAAAAACACTATATAGCGAACCTCAACTTGCCACACTTTCACTTGAAAGTTTCCTTATCGACAACGACCTTTCACTTTCTGAGCTCGATCCAATTGGAGGAGTTTCGGGACGCGAAAGTTATATTAAGCTAATGTTATATAATGCCAACGTCATCTCACAAAACCAATAAACCAAAGGTGGCTACAAAAAATATGCATGCTCACAAAGATCGTGCCGACCTTCACTCTGCACTAACTGTTCAGCACCTTTGTGTTTCGTTCGATAATAACGAAGTGCTAAAAGATGTATCCTTCACGCTTTCAGAAGGAACTATTGCGGCAGTAATCGGACCGAATGGTTCAGGCAAAACTACTTTAATTAGTACAATTCTTGGACTTGTAAAACCAGAAAAAGGTGAGATAAAAATTCTTGGACGACATCTGCACGAAGTTAGGCATTTGATTGGCTATGTGCCACAAAGATTTCATTTCGATAAATACTTTCCTATTACCGTGCGTGAATATTTGGATCTTGCACGACACAAAAATCATGCTAAATCTAGAATCGAAGAGAAAATTCGTGAAGTCGGACTAGACCTTAGCATTTTAACCGCAAAGCTAGGAACACTTTCAGGCGGGCAACTTCAGCGCGTGTTAATAGCGCAAGCAATACTCAACAATCCATCTATTTTGATTTTAGATGAACCTGCAACTGGCATAGATATTGTTGGCGAAGCTGCATTTGTTAATATTCTGAAACACCTCAATGAAGAACATAACACAACAATTTTATTAGTATCGCACGATGTTACAATGGTAATGAAGTTTGTTGATGAAGTGATTTGTGTAAATAAAAAACTTCTTTGTGCAGGGCCTCCTCGCACAGCCCTAACTCCACGAAAGCTTGAGGATCTTTACGGAGGCGAGTCTCATCTTTATGAACATAGTCATTAATTCTATAAATCAGCTGTTTTCACTTCTAACATTTTTACAATGATCATCGCAGAACTTCTAACATATCCATTCATGCAACGGGCGCTAATTGCCGGCGCCATTCTTGGCGTACTGCTCGCCAGCTTGGGAGTTCTTGCTACTTTGCGCAAGATGGCTTTCTTTGGTGAAGGCGTAGCTCACGCATCGCTTGCTGGAATCGCAATAGCACTGCTCGCTGGGTTTGCTCCGTTGCCGTTTGCAATTGCCTGGGCGATTTTTATTGCCGTTGTAATTTACGCCCTTGAACGCTCAACTAAACTTCCATCTGACACCCTAATTGGCATTCTCTTTACTGCCAGCATGGCGCTTGGCGTAATACTAATTGGACAAACTCAAGGATATCAACCCGAACTTCTTTCATTTTTATTTGGTAGCATTTTAACAATACGAGGAATCGATCTGATTGTCATTGCAAGCTTTGCGGTAATTATAATGATCTGGCTTTTGGCATCACTTCGTCAGCTCACCTACCTTTCCCTTTCTGAAGAAAGCGCAGCCGTAGCTGGAATTCCAGTAAAACTTCAAACTCTTCTCCTTTACATTGCGCTAGCTATTGCAACAGTTCTCGGCGTAAAAATACTTGGAATAATTCTGGTGCCGGCCTTAATTGTACTTCCGCCTGCAACAAGCCGAATGTTAACACACTCGTTCAAATCATATTTTGTAATGTCGATCGTTATTGCCGAAGTAGTTATTTTATCTGGTCTAGTATCTTCGTATATTTTTGACTTCCCTTCTGGTGCAACTATTGTGCTAGTTGGAACTGTAGTATTTTTGACCGCGGCCGCTGTTTCAGGGCTAACAAAGAAATCATAATTACTTATCATCAATTGGGGAGAGGTTATACTGATTGCGGGGAGGTTAAAGAGAGGTTACCCGGATTCTGAGGAGGTTATGTCAGGTAGCGCAGAGGTTAGCTATAAAGCTAAGGAGGTTATTACAAACTAAAAGACGGGACTTACCCGTCTATTTTTTTTATATCTGTGACGCACTTTAGAAATCTGCTCTTATGTTCCAATTGATTGAATAAGATAATGAGCAACAATCAATACAACTCCAAAAATCATTATAAAAAATGCAATCCTAAGCAAGGCGCTAGCGTCATCGTCGTCGCGTATAAAAGATAGAAAAATAAAACTAGCAAAGCCGATCATAACAAGCAGCGGCACTACAAACATTACAATTCCTGTTAAAAGTAAGTAAGACATAAGATTAGTATATCAGATATTTGATGTTGATGGACAATTTAAGCACAAATATTCATTCTGGTCAAGAGTGAAAGAAAAAACCCCACTAAATCTCTCTAGTGGGGCATGTGACTTTAGTGATATACAAGCTAGTCTTCAAGCTCTAGCACACACTGTTCGTGCGTTTTGTCGAGTATCACCTGTATCTCGACCTTTGAAAGCCCTGCCTTGTCATAGGCTTCTTCGATTTCTTCGGTTCCGTAGGTGCAATAACCCACGAACGGCGAATATGAACCTCCTGGCATTATATAGGCTAATTCTACAAGGCTGTCCCCGATCGACCTCGCCACCCCGCGTGCGTCTTTGTGCAAGCCGAGCTTGACGTACATATGGTAGGCGTTCCACCGCCTATAAATATCCCAATCGTACTCTTCACATTCAGTATCGCTCGCGTTGTAGTCGGCGTAGTGAATGTTCCACGTTCGCACGTCCTTGGTTCGCCCCAAGAATTCCGCCGTCTGCGTCATCACTGCCAGAATTTCCTGACCACCTACGCAGTCGGTCATTCCCATTTGGTTTCGTTCTTCACCATCTTCACCATTGTAAAACGAGGACCGATTCCCGAAATCAACCATTTTGGTTGACCGAAGAGCGATAATCGAATTCTCGTAGAGTCGCTCGGTTGCCTTGCGGTCGATCAAATCACGTTCAATCCCCAGCATGATAAGCATTTCGACGTTGTCGACGTTGTCAACATTGTGATCATCTAGCATTACAGCACCGACTTCCTCGTTGAGGATCTGACGGAACTTTGCCTTGTCTCCGTATCCGCTCATAATGAGCTCGAGGATAAGTGCTGCAGCTCTGCAATGATTGCCGCGCTCCGTCAGCTGCTCGATTATTTCGAGTTCGCGTGTAACGTACTGCGCTTCATGCTCCTTCGACTCCCGCTCCCATCTGGCAGCGTTAGCTGCTCTCACCTCGGCCTCGGAAGGCTGCTGCACAGCAGGTGTAGGCGTTACTGGCACCGGTGCAATGGCGCTCGGGTAACGATCGGCGCGCGACTGTACGTGATTGCTCTCGGTAGAACAGGCTACAAGAAAAAGGGTAAGGACTAAAGTGGACATGCTCTCTCCGTCTTTGTGTTTTTAATAACGTCTGCAATAGATATTACAGACAACTAAAGTATCATAATAATGAGTTTTTGTCAACCGATGGACACCAGGCCCGAGTTCTATACTCAATGCACCACTCATCGGGAAAAACGCTCAATCGGCACAATCTTGCAAAGGATGTCAAATAGTGTAGGGGCAGGCCCATGTGTCTGCCCCTCGGTTTAGCTGTCCAACATCTAGCATTGATATATTATGAGCGATACAAGATAAGCCAAATTCTTTATAATTCCGGATTCCGGACATGACCCCAAACTGACATCCGCGATAAAAAAAAGAGCCACCTACCAAAGCAAGTGACTTCAGTGGTGGCAAGGTGTTCGTCAGGACGTGGGGTTCGGAAGATGGTCGCGCACCTTGGACAGATCCATGCCGAGGCGCAGACCCATGTCCGTGAGGATCTCTCTGATCTCGATGAGAGACCGGCGGCCAAAGTTCTTGAGTTTTAGCACGTCGCTCTCGGTGTACTGGCAGAGTTGCCAGATGTACTCAATGTTGGCGTTCTGCAAGCAGTTAGCAATTCGCGTCGAGCACACGATCTCGTTGACACGCTTCGAGAGTGGTATGATCATGTTTGTGTCCACCACCCCGACCATGTACTTGGGAACGTTGTAGGTGAGGCGTCCCAGCGCCGAGGCGGTCTCTTCGTCCTGCGGTACCTCGATGCTAACCACGGTGCTGGAGGACATTGCTATCTCCAGCAGCTTCCTAATGTCGGGGTTCTCGTCGGTGCAGTTCGCGAAACTAATCTTGTGATCCCCGATACGTACCTTAAGCTGTGCGATTTGCATGCTACCTCCTTGTTTTGCATGGCTGATCTCAGTTGTAGGGTTGTAGATCCGTTAGGAACGGACGCTAAACATTATCATAATTACTCAAATATGTCAATATGAGTGTATCGCGTGCGTATCGCGATCGAAAAAAATTTGAAAATTTTTCAAAACAAGCCCCACCGGGGGCGAGGGCAAAAGAAAAAACATCACCCTAGTGATGTCCTTTCCTGGTGCGCCGTGAGGGATTTGAACCCCCGGCCAAGTGGTTAAGAGCCACCTGCTCTACCAGACTGAGCTAACGGCGCATTTTGTTTGCTGTTTGGCGATATTTTAGTTTACAGCTACGGTACTCGACCGTAATATAAAATATTTAAGGGATGAGAATCAATTGTAACTCGTAGCCTGAAAAGAGAAAGGTATGGTGCGACGTGAGGGACTCGAACCCCCGACCTTCTGGTCCGAAGCCAGACGCTCTATCCAGCTGAGCTAACGCCGCGTGCGAATAGAATAACAAACCATTGGCTTTTTGTCAACGCCTACACCTCTCTAAGCACTTCTCTTAAATCATGGATTTTATAATCTGACTCGCATTCATTAAAATCTCTCCACGGGTGAGTGTATAGATATGACGTTCCTCCCGCTACAGACGTCAGTGCCACATCTTTCGGCGAGTCTCCAATCACCACAATATCATCAAAGTCTTCATCTTCCAGATATGCCTCAAGCATTTCGGCTTTTGATTTTCGCTGATCTGGCGAGTGAGCGTCAACTGCAATAGCACAATCATCTGAAAACTTCTCACGCATACCAACACTCTCTAAAAACATTAGAATAGAGTCAGGGCTTGTATTTGAAATCACAATTTGATGATGCTGCTCTGCAATTTTATCAATCACTTCATGAGCATAATCGTTTGGCCGAATATGCTTTCCAATTATATCAAGATTATTAAGACCAGTATCAAAGCAGACATCGGAAATCTCCATACAACGCTCTACCGATTCGTGAGGCAGAAGCGCCTGAAAATACTGATACCACTTTAGACCGTATAGCTTTTCAACGTCATCAAAACTAAAACGCTCTATGTAGCCAAGCTTCTCAAGTGCTAAATTAGAAATCTCAATAGTGGCCTTTTCATTCCCCTTCTCAAGTACACCATGAAAATCCCAGACAAATAATTTCATACGTTAAAAGTGTATCATGGTTATCAACTTGACAAAACCTACAAAATGAGCTATTGTCACCAGTTGAAATTTCACTCAACAAGGGAGCTAAATTGGATAGTTTCGAAGTCACTTTTGACGTGATGCGACATGGCGAGAAGGGGCCTGGGGACGACCAGAGCGCGCTTCTCACGACGCATGGATTCTGCCAAGTCGAGTCCACGGTAAAGGGTCATCTGTCCGGAGTGCAATACGACCTTGCCGTGGTTAGTGACCGCCAACGCACGCGCCAAACTGTCGAGCATGCGCTCGGCATCATGCGGCAACGTCATGTCGAGATCATTGCGCCACCGAGTTTCGCAATCAGCCCGCTGCTCGATCCGGACAGCTGTCCATGCCCTCCGGAAGAACTCTGGGACTACATGGAGTCCGTCAAAACGGTATCGGATCTCTTGGTGGCAAGCGCCCCGAAGACATTCCGCATCGCTCGAGAGAGGCTGATGAATGGAATTAATGAGATTTGCGAACGGTTTGCAAACCTCGGCGAAGAAACCAGAGAGCACAGAGTCCTAGTAGGATTCCACGCCCCATTCGCAATACTCGCCACGCCAAACCTGGAAGATCCAACGTGGGTTGGAGAAGCGGATGTAATCCGCTATAGGGTTAGCATGACTGATGAGCGCGTGATGAACGTCCTCTCAGCCGAACACTTTTACTGCCCGCTGACCTAGTGCACAAACAAATACGGCCCTGCGTCTTCACGCATGGCCGTTTTCTTTTACACCAACTAAAACCATTCGGATATTCCGTTGAAATAACTGCTAGCCGATCAACAAGGATCATACGCAATTTAGGTGGAAGATGTATAGAGGCCAAAGGTTAGCTCAACCGGTAAAAACAGCGAATATCTTGCTCTCTACCATCTCGAACCCGATTTAACTTTCTGCTGTCGGGTGAGAGATCTTTCGAACCCCACCATCTCGAGGAGTTTGCAATCCACGACGAGAGATCTTTCGCGGTTCGCCGAGATCTCCGAAAGATTTCTCCTCGCGACCTACAGACTCGTCGAAATGGTAACTTTCTACTTATTAAATGGATCAAACAAATTCTAACCTGGCAGATTGGACGAGTCCTCTACCCAAATTGCGTATGATCCATCAACAATCACTCCTAGTTCACAATCCTTACCTCCCCACTCTTAAAATTTACCTCCACTTCCATGCCATCTTTCAAAACCTGGGTAGCCACCTTGGTACCAATAACTGCAGGAATTTTCATCTCACGGGCGATGATAGCGGCATGCGAGGTAACCCCGCCCTCATCGGTGATAATCGCCTTCACACCCTTCATAAATGGCACAAGCTGCGGTCTAGTTTGAATCGCAACTAAAATCTTACCTGCCAAATCTATATCTCCGAATTTTATATCGGTTTCATTGACAACCACAACCTGCCCCCTAATTACTTCATCTGACCTATACGCTACCTCACCCTTTAACGTTTTCGAATTAATCAACTCACTAGCTTCTTTTTCAAAATATGACATGAAATTTGTTACCTCTGCAATTTCTGCAGCGTCATCAATCACATGTTGATTAATCTCCCTAAGGCCTAAAAATACAAAACCACCACTCCTTCGGCGATCAATAATATCCTGAACCTCCTTGGCCGACATTTTATCGTCGACCAAATTTATGATCTCAATATTTGTCAAATACTTCATCAAGTCAACCGGCTTAACATAAAGCTTCCGTGCTGAAACCAAGAAACTCAAAAATTCAAATAGACACTCACCAAGCCTATCTTCTTCAAACGCAATATGATTCCGCCAAAGGTCATGCTTTTTTAAAATCTGCCGTGCTACTTCATCAACCGAATCTTTATTCTCTGCCAGTTTCATCCCAAGCGAAAATATTACAAAGAAATGAAATCCATAACGTTCGTAATTACCAAGTATTAACTTAAAAGTTTCCACGCATCCTTCTTCATCTTTACTTGCAACATATCGGAGAAGATCCTTGCACTGTCCACTAATCTCTAGCCAAAGCTGTTCATCTTCAGTCAAAAAGTGCATGAGAATTGCTGGATCATCCATCACCCTGCGTTCAGATTCAGCATGAAATTCCTCAGCCTGAGTTTTATTAAATACTCTAACGGGGTAATCTTTCGACTTTGGAGCTAAAATAGTTTCAACAAATGAAAGCCCGTATTCTATTTCCGTAAACTTTCGCTGACCCTCAAATTTTGCAGAAAAGAAAAACAAAGACTCTTCAGCACGGAATCCTAAAAACCAATCCTGAGATTGAATATAAGCAACGTATTCACGGTCAAATTCTTGACTCAAAATCCTAACAAAACCTGAATTAGCATCCACCTCCACCTCCATACCATCTTTCAAAACCTGCGTAGCGACTTTGGTTCCGACTATGCAAGGTTTACCAAGCTCGCGAGCAACGATTGCCGCGTGGCAAGTAATTCCGCCCTCATCCGTAACGATTGCTACAGCTTTCTTCATAGCAGGTACAAAATCAGGGGTAGTTCCTTCGGCTACTAAAATCTCACCCTCTTTAAATTCACCAATCTGATCTTTATAAAGCACACGCCGTACTATGCCACGCGCTACACCTTCCTGAGCCACAGTGCCAAATAAAACTTTGCCATCAAATTCCAATGACTCAAATTGCAAACCTAAGCTATTGATTCCAGCGGAGATATCCTCTTCTAGGAATATTTTATCGTTAATAAGCGCTACTCCATTTTTACGGAGTTTGATTTGTATAACTTCATCCGCTGTTAATGATTCAATACGTAGCACCTCCTCTGGCAAAATAACATCGATAATATCAATGTGCTCTGGATACTCGCGTCTGAAAAAGATCGTAAACGGATTCTCCCCTTCCTCTGAGAAATCCTGATACTCCTCGCGTATACGTAAAGCCTCGTGCTTTAATTCTTGAGAGATAGTTTTAATATCAGGAATGAGCAACAAAATAACCATTGGCGACCACCAACGAATCCATGTTTCGTAATATTTTTTAAGTTCTTCGAGTGATCGAATCTCCTTGTTACCTTCTATGTACGGTAATAAATACTCCCAGGTTTCCTTGAAACACGAAACTAAACGAGGAAAATAACTGGGGTCCTTTTCTATTTGCTCTGTAATCATGCTAGGAAATGGCTCGGTCATGTCGTACCACGCTGTGGTCTTCATACTGCCAGGTTCACGTACAAATACAGAATAATTAACGGGTAAATGCCAGCTCTCATTGCTGTCATAAACATTACTCTTACTCCATACATCAAAATAAAACATTGTATGCTCGCGCGTATACTGCTTGGAAAGAATAACTGCCGGTTTTAACCTTGATAGCGTAGTAATCGGCCGACTTTGTAAAATATATAGCTTATCTTCAGCGTATGTCCATTCAATATCAACTGGGAAACCGTAATGATTTTCGATTTCGATTACAGTGTTTGCAACCTCAGCGATCTGTAAGTCTGATAACACCTGAGCATTACCTTTGTAGCCAGAAATCTTTTGCCACTCGTTACCGCCTATTACCGATCTTACTAACGCGCGATCTTGGACGTGCACGCTCTTGCTTACAATCTTAAAATCTGACTTTGAAACAACATAACTGTCAGGAGTAACCTGACCTGATACAACAGCCTCTCCCAATCCGTAGCTTGCTTCAATAATTATCTGGTTAACATTTTCAGTTACCGGATGCACACTAAAAGCAACTCCGGATATTTCGCTGTCGATCATTTTCTGTACTACGACCGCAACTGATACCTGTTCCTGGCTCAGCCCTTGCTCTGCGCGGTAAAAAATTGCGCGTGGAGTAAATAGCGATGCCCAACATCTTTGAACGTTAGTGATTAAATCCTCTGAAGTTGCATTTAAGTACGTTTCAAGTTGCCCTGCCCAAGCAGCTGTGGCGCTGTCCTCTGCGGTTGCACTGGAACGTACAGCCACGAACTCTGCATTCAATTTATTAAACTCATTTTTGATCTCATCAATGAGATCATTTGGCATAGCAACATTCAAAATCAATGATCTAATCTTTTCCGATGCGTCATCGACAGTATGAACCTGCGTTGTATCTACCGAACTCAAAACAGATTCAATCTCGGCAGAAATATTTGCAGAAACTAAAAATTGATCAAATGCGCCTGCAATAATTATAAAACCGTCAGGTACTGAAATACCAGCTTTGGTCATTTCCCCAAGCGACGCCCCTTTTCCGCCAGCAATTGCAACATCGTCTTTTGTAAGATTTGAGACCGGATAAGTTAATTTCATACCGCTGTATTTTGTCATCAATTCTTAGATTTGTCGAATTAAAGAAGTAAACAAAAGGACAGCCACAAAAGACCGCCCTTATAACAATAAATTAAACTCGTCGTAATAAACATCGCGACCTGCCAATAAACTCTGTACGCTATTTGCTCTACCATCCCTTTTCCTCAAGCGCATTTGCCGCTGCCGAAACTTGCGCCTCTTGCTTTGATGCCCCTGCACCTTCTGCAACTAAATCTTTGTTAATGTAAGCTCCAACTCTGAAAGTCTTTGCATGATCAGGGCCAGACTCTTCTAAAACTTTATAGCTTGGAGTAACCGACATTCTCGATTGTGCCTCTTCCTGAAAACGACTCTTTGGATCGACGTAAAGTTTCTTTTCTAAAATCTCTGGCAAAGTAGAGATAACATTCGCTGTTACGAACTTTTTTGCTTCATCCCATCCAAAATCCAAATAAACAGAGCCAATCAAGGACTCGTGAGCATTAGCTAAAATATAGTTTCGTGCTTTTTCTGATGCGTCTTTCTGCTCGCCACGCGAAAGATACAAGTACTCCTCAATATCCATGTCGCGAGCGATCTTTGCAAGATTTGCACCATTCACCAACGCAGCGCGCCAGTTAGTTAACTCGCCTTCCGGATTTGGATAATTCTCGTAAAGATACTCTGTTACAATGAGCTCCAAAACTGCATCACCCAAAAATTCCAGTCGCTCGTTATGTCCAAGCGGGAAATCTGGATGCTCATTTAAATAAGAACGATGTACTACTGCCTGTTCTAAATTTCCGCCTTTCTTGAACGGAATATTAAGCTTGCTTGCAAGCTCCTCGATATTTTTTCTCATACTATTCTCTTCCTGACATAACCGGCAACGAAGAAACCTCCGACTATCGAAAGACACTTCACTGACGTTCAGGATAAATTTTAGTTAATTAATATTTTGCTAATAGGGGCTGTCCCACAATAGGTTAATCTTCACTAGCCAACAACTTCGGTATCTACAAGTTCCTCGGCTGGCTTCTCCTCATCTGTTCTGGTCGTCTTAATTTCAACTTTCCCATCATCTTTTCCAGCCGTGTCTGCTGAACTAGATCCGGCCTTTTCCTCAATGCTCGAGACTTCTTTATTATCTACCTCTTTAAGCTCACCCTTTGAAACCATATCCTTGTACACTGCGCCAAGAACGCCATTGATAAACTTTCCGGATGTTTCGCCACCAAATGTCTTACCAAGCTCAATAGCTTCATTAATCGCTACTTTAGAAGGTATTTTTTCATCAAACTTAAGTTCATACACGCCAAGACGCAATACATTTCTATCAATTGTTGTCATCTCGGCAATCGGCCATTCCGGAGCAAAGTGCTCAAGGATTTCATCGAGCTCTTTTATTCTTTCAACGATTGCCTCAATCTGTCTTTTTACATATCCGTCGTCGTCAAAATCAGGGGCAAACTCCGCCTTAATGTGATCCACAATCGCGGGTAACTCTTGAACGTCTTTGCCGTTAAAATCCCATTCATAAAGACTTTGCATTGCCATGGTTCTGGCTAAGTGACGATTGGACATAAGTATCTTTATTATTGCGTAGGGACAGTCCCTTGTGGCTGTCCGTTTTATACCAGTTAATTATAACCCAAATGAATGAATACGAAAAATGCCCGGAGTGCCCGGACATTGTTCTTATTTAGATTTCTTCTCTTTCTTTAACTTAGCGCCTCCCTCACCTTCTTTCACACTCTTCACTTCTCGTGACTTCTTTGTTTTCTTGTCAATCGCCTTCTCTACACTCTCCATGCCACCTACGACCTGTCGATTCTTATAATAACCGCAGGAAGTACATGCTCGATGAGGTAAAATTGGAGAGTCGCATTTTAGACAGTTTGAAGAATCGGTCTTTTTAAGCGCCTGGTGTGAGCGTCGACGTCGAACGCGTGATCTTGAATTTTTGAATGCTGGTACTGACATAATTTATTGTTATGAGGGGAGTTTATATTAGTATGCCAAAAATGTCAAATATCAAGCCTAAATTGTAAAGGCTAAATAGAAATGTCATACCTTGCCTAAATGGGAATAATCAAATACTTAGCTTATAAATAATGATCCGGATAAAATAAGATCCGGCCCTTGCGTTAACAAAGGCCGGACGATTCAAGCAAGCAAGGGCTTACTTGGCGTGAGCATCGGCTCGAGTGTGCGGGGGTCGTACGTCCCGCTTACGCGAGCCACTCTGCGAGAACTCTGCCCTGCCATTTTTGCCTGGGATCTCGCAGGAGACCTCGAACTCGAACGACGTTCGTGGCTGTGCGTGCGTGCATGCACTGTTGATCGCATTGAAAGAGCCATCGCAGAACTCGCGCGAACGCTTGTGGCCATTCACAATCGGCTGACCGTTGATGAGCTTCATCTGTTCTACGCGAATCCGGTTTGCCGGTCGTCCTTCGCGTAACACGATCTCTACCAGATCGATCTCACTCGGTTCAGGGTCGAGTGGATCGAGCTTCAGGATTCTGAATTCGCGGATGAATCGCGCATACCGCTCCCTGATTGCCATAGGCTTGAAGCCTTTTGCGTTGCGCCTTCTTTCGATTGTCACTCGGAACAGTCCCAAGAGATACTCCATTGATTGGTTGTTCGCCAGATTGGCAGGGGGAGAATATCAGAAATTGAGGATGCGGTCAAGGAAACGTTTCGGAAACGTTTCAGATTTTCGAAACCGGGTTTCGAAATTTTTATATAGATAACAGAAAAGGGCGGGAAAACCCCTTTTCCTCTAGGAGTGTACCACTCCTTTCGGGAACCATGGGTATGCTACCAGTCCGCTCGCTTCGCTTCGCGAACTTCGGAGGTGTGTACCACTCCCTGAGGAACCGGAACAGAAGGGCGACCATAAAGGTCGCCCCTACGTGAGACGACCGTGAAGGTTGTCCCACGCGCCCGCGTCTTGTACGCGGGTTTTTTCTTTGGTACAAGCATCTTGACAAAAGGGCTATTTTGTGCTATTATTTATTGTCAATTTTGACTCAAAACTCCATGGAGGAATCATGGAAAAACGAATGCTTGTCTGTATCCAAGCGTCACACTGTTTCGAGGTGGAGCCGGGAAGCGAGGCAGACAAAGAGTTCAAAAACCGAAAATACCTCAAACCCGGGCAGTGCCCGGAGTGCAACGAGGACTGTCGGGTAGAGCTCACTCGCAATTTGCACACATGCGCGATCTTCTGTGAGTGCGACATGGGTCTGGAGGACACGTGCAAGGATGGCTGCTGCTACGAGCGCGACCTCGCGGACGTTCCCGACGACCCATATGGGTTGGTGTTCCTGCCAACCAAACCCGAAATGGCGAGCTACGCCTACAGGTAGTACTCCCCGCATCTACAACGGACCCCGTATCCGTTTGTCGGTGCGGGGTTCTTTATTTTTTTGGAGAGATCAAATTAAAAAATTTCGAAACCGGGTTTAGGATTTTCGAAACCGGGTTTCGAAATTATTATATACATAACAGAAAAGGGCGGGGATAAACCCCGCCCCTACATATATTCGTAAATCCGTAACGACCTATCGCAGAACTCCTCCCCACTCAATAACGCTAAACCCTTTACGAGTCGGCGCTTGTGGCACATACGGAGCGTTCGATGCAATCGGAGCATCAAGTTCGGAATAGTCCATCAAAATTCTTAGCACCATATCAGGCTCAACCGACAAACTCATAGGCGCGATAATATCCATTACCTCTGTTCCGTGGAACCCAATCTTGTACCAATCAGCCTCCTGCATTCTTGGAACCCAGAACTCCATAAAGTCATAGGTCTCCTGTGCGTTCAGACCCAACCTAGCCAATGTCTTTTTCAAAAACCTTGGTACAGCAGCGCGTGGCACTACCCAATAATTCTTAGGCTCAGAATATAAGCCCCCACGACCCTCCCAAAAAAGATACGGATAAATCTCACCATCAGCCAAATTTTTAAGCTGACCATTAGGATAAGCAATCACGCTCCAACCTTCACCATAGTCAGGTTCGGTTACACTAAATCCACCTTGTGGCGCAAGCGTAACATCAACCTTAATCTTTTCTTCTGGGTAGAGGTAAATCACAGGCTTTCCACATTCAGCTGCAGGCAAAAGATCTAGCTGAACAAATTCAATCCATCTGCCAAAATCATCTTGCCACAAAAAGTACGGATGACCGCTTGTATACTCTTCAAATGTTCCACTGCCATTAAATAGCTCCCAAGTAGCATAAGCCTCCATATAATATTCGCTGTCGTAACCTGCAGGTTCATACACCATATGAGAGTTCCCTGCATCATCAAGATACTCGCCAACAACCACCATATCCCCAATCTCATCAGCGTCGCGTACGTTTGTAATAGTTGCATATCCGCATCCCCCGTACTTGCCCTTATCGTACTCAATGGTATTCACACCGCCCTCACTCCATCTAATCGCAGGCACTCCTATAGTACGCGAAGATATTCCTGCATAATCTTCACCACGAGTCCAAAATGGAATTTCAATATCGTATAGTTCCAATCGTCCATCTTGCCTTACTCGAAAGAAATAGTTTAAAAGACGTTCCGATCCATCAGCTATCTCATCGATCATTCTTAACTCAGTTCCATCCTCAAAATTTGCAACAACCGGATAAGCGCTGACTGGGAAAGAGTACACCGCATCTACGCGATGCCAAAAACCTGTCATTACAAATTCATGACCATCAATATCAACAGTCGAACTGTCATATTCAAATTCGGCAATCGTAGATTCAGTGTCAAAAACGATGTTATCACCAATTTGCGCCAAATCCTCTTCACTTAAAGAATCGCCAACTGAGTAATACGTTACAGGGCTAGTGAATACATCGAGAACTTGAGTTCCATACTTATCAAGTATTACGTCTTGACCTTCAGGATTATCTAAGATGTAATAATACTGATAGTACGTTCCAAGACCTGGTAGCGCTGCGATCTGCATAGTGAGAGTATAGCCGTCATAATCTCCACCGCTTACTGTTCCTAATCCGTATGCGGTAAGTGCATATTCCTCACTTGGATCAACAAATTCAGGCAAAGTGTCATCGTATAGCACAGCTTCGAGCACTTCATTCGGGCTAACTTCAAGCTGATCTTCAAAGTCGAGCCAGTCAATTATAAGCTCTCCTTCAATTGACGCTACATCTTCATCCTCATCTTCCAATACGTCTGTATCTCCTAGATCTTCGTCTTCAAAAGGCGCGTTTATTCGGTCGAGTGTTAATAAAGCACCAACTGTGAACGCAACGATTAACAAAAACACTGTGACTGGAATCAATATCCAAACCAAATATGATTTGCCTTTCGCTGATGGCTTTACCAATGACTGCTCTCGAGGCAACTCTGGTAGCTGATCGCTCATCTGTTCTTCATTCATATGTCAATAATTATTTTGTAAGCTTTAATTTGATTATTTAATTCAACGTCAGAAACATCTACCAACATATCGAGCAGTTCTTGAGCCTTAGTGTCCGAAACCGGTGTAGGCTGGCCGTCTTTGGCATAAACTGGAATTATGTGTAATTCAATTGAATCTTCCTCGATAATAACACCAATAGTGTAAGCTAGCCAAGTTTCTGGAATGTACTGATCAAAAACGAAATTACCAAGCGAGTATACAACTGGCACGCCGTCGATTACTTCAATCCCCTGCGGAACGTGTGGATGACCGCCAATTATTAGATCAGCGCCAGCGTCGATCATAAGTTGCGCAAGTCTACGTTGCGACTGCGACGGAGCATTCATGTACTCAGTACCCCAGTGTGGCATAACTATTACAAATCTGCCTTCTTGCTTTGCACCCTCAATCTCTTCTGTAAGCGCACTTTCGTTTGGTTGAAATTGATGATACCCGATAAACGTAAGCGGAAACCCATTAATATCTTCATCGTATCGCGGAGCCGGCGTTGCATAAGATCCAAACCAACCAATCCCCAAGTCTGTTAGTCTCTCCTTTGTTTCCTGTTGCCCAGCCGAACCAACGTCCGACGTATGATTATTAGCAAGGCTTACAACATCAATATAATTTCCCATTGCTTCAACCGACTCAGGCGAAAACACAAAACGAAATGGTGGATCGTAAGTATAAGTGCTTGTCTGTTCGTTTACAGTGCCTTCTAAATTGCCAATAGTCAAGTGCGTACCGCTCAAGTAGCGCTCCATTTTTTCCCACGGATATTCCACTGTTCCGGCAGTGTCGATTAATTTACGCACGCCACGATCGAGCATAATATCTCCAACAATATGAAGTGCCGCAAAACTCTCACCTGTTGGAGCGCCCTTGGTAAAGTAGCCAAGAATATGACTTGTATTCTCCTCCCAATCTGTAGTCGCTCCCATTTGCAACGACGACCCATGGTGAGTCAAATTCCACTTTTGAGTTTCACGCGCAGAGTTCACTGCAAATAAAACGTTCAAAACTGAATTCGCATCAACCTCAAGTTGAATATCGCACTCAGCACACTTTCCGCCAGCATCAATTTGACGCAATGTAACAGCGTCATGAAATTCAGCTGTAACGTCTGGCAACATGTGCGACATGTCGATACTCGCTATTACCACAGCGTCGTCTAAAACATCAACAATGCTTTGCGCGATCTCTTGAGCCTGCGCGTCAGATAAACTTTCATGTAAAGCAATCGGAACTATTTTTGCATTCGGGAAGGATCGAACTACAAAAGGCGTTAGTGCACTTATGCCATGCTCGTAGTCAAAAGTAGAGTCTGCAATTTCAAGCACTTCAACCGATTCAACCAAGTCTTGCACAGCGTCAGCATCCACCTCTAAAATTCCATACGGAGTTCCCCATGCACCAAGCGTTGTTTGTGCACTTGTTACTCCAAGATCAAAATGATTAGGACTTAACATTACAACTGTATCTACGTCTTCTGAACCAAGAGCCATAAAAACCTCTGCAACTTTATCGGCTATCAACATATGATGCGCAACAATTCCCGAACTTGACTCAACTGCCTGAACATCCCCTGCCTTGCTATATGCTAAATCGTAAAACTCCTCGGAATACGTTCCGCTGGAATAAGTAGGCTGCACTTCACTATCCTCAAGAATAACTTCGATAACCTTGGCGACTGGTCTACTATTGGCAACAAAAGAACCAAGCCAAAAAGAACCAACAAGTAGTACTACTGCAACTAACAAAGACAATAAAATTATTACGTTACGATTCATAGCCAAATGATATCACAAAAAACAGCCTATCTGTGAACTTAGACTCAAAAAGTAAACACGAAAATATCTACTTTTTGGGGTCCAGTTCAAGGTGGGTGTTTTTCTATGGCGGGCGCCGTGGACGCGATGGGAAAATGGTTTCTTGCTAACTATAAACAAACGAGTTGTTATTTTCTTCTTGAGTAGCGATGGAATTTCGGATAGAGGACAAGTCGCGTACCAACGTAGCCTCTCAACCTCGTCGAATTCTTGAAGACATCTACACCTGATCTAATTGCATTCCTCCAACACTCAGTACGCTCCAGAAGGAAATGAAATCTGATCGTATTTCGTGTTTTTATAATCTTGCTTTCCGGGCACAATATATCAAAAGCGCATCACACGACTTGACCCTGCGACTGGGGTTTTTAATCTGCTTGATATGTAGGTATGGTATAGCCTGCTTTTTTACACTCATCCACGAAAAGGTAAATAAATCCACGATGACTATTTAAGTTGTTGTCAATATATTCAATTTCATCTTTGTACTGAGCGTATTCTGTCTCAAGTTTGTCAATTTCCTTCATGATTTGCCAGTATACGTGTGAATTACTCTTGTCTCCATCCGCTGTTGAAATAATATGAAAGCACACAAGAGAAGGATTGGCGGTAATTGAATTAAACAGGCTTTCCTCCCATTCTGAGACTTCAATACTGCTTTCTTTATAGTTTTTCAATACTGCATCCAGTCGCTCTTGGTATTCTCTTAGTTCATTTTGCATCTCCTCTTCTTCTGCAATTTTTTGCTCTTCTATTGCGGAAGAGCTGACCGGTAAATCGTCATCGATGGTTTCTTTGCATATCGAACCATAAACCGGGTCGTGCTTACAATTTTGCCCACACTCAAAAAGATCACTGCCCAGATTTTGTTCTAATGCGATATCTCTTGCCCACGCATAACAATCGTTATAGTTATCAAAAGTTGGACTAAAAATGTACGAATCTTCACAACTCAAACAACCTTCCGGATAATAGAAGCCGTTCCACGACTCAGATACACATCCGGCCCCTAAAATTGTTAATACTACAAACAAAAATGTAATTCTCATACTTATCCATCATTAATTTAAGTCTATCACGGTAATCAGAGTGAAAATGAGGTCTGAATCCATCGATTACATTTCAGATTTTGCATCTGCAACTGTAATGTTACCTGCGAGGGGTATAGCAGCAAGAAAGTAATCAGAAACTGAAATTACATTTTCTATTAAATCTGCGTAATGGCTCTGCAAATGCGTTTTTACAATCAGGGTAGACGATTTATCGGTCGCATCTTCTAATACCAACGCATGTTTAACCATTTCTTTATCAACGAAGTAATAGCAATCCAAGCTATCACCACGAATGAGTTTATTGATGTAATCCTGTGGAAGACCCATTATTTCTGACCAGTCAACGGCATGATATAAACCTGACCCTTGAATTTGTATTTCGCCGCAGGCAATTTCGTCTTGGATGTATTGAAAAATAAACTGCTGCGCCTTTTCCGCTGTTTCAAATT
Organism: Candidatus Uhrbacteria bacterium; assembly: GCA_030688135.1. GTDB lineage: Bacteria > Patescibacteriota > Patescibacteriia > UBA9934 > UBA9934 > JAUYIW01. The sequence goes on from JAUYIW010000005.1 coordinate 18,733, forward strand.
GTGAAGCAATACTTGATCTAATCTTCGAGAAACTATTTGGCAACTTTCCTTTTGATTTGTACAGAACATGGTCGAGGTCTTGCCACGCATCTTGTATCCTTGTGCGTAGCTGGATTTCGACCCATTTGATTCGGTTACAATTTTTTAATTTGACATCAAAATGAACGCCACAGTATCCATCCCGTTTATTTTCGACAAGCAGTCCGATATGCTCAAAATAATTTTTGTCCTTGGCATCATCTGTAAATGCCTCAATCGAGTGCACGTCCCATACTTCACTCTCCCGAATAAGAGCTACTGCTCTTTTCATCTGACTGCGACGCGAAATGATAAATCTCACGCCAACCAAATCGTTTTTTTCCGCAACAAGCTGCATCGAGTCTGTAGGATCGGATACTTTATCTGATACCTTATGCCAAAAACTATCGGGAGTTTTTATGCGACCCGAAATAGGAAAACTTTTAGGATTTTCATTTGGCCAGAAGTACAGGTGTGTCCGAGATTCAATTTCTTGCTCAACGGATTTCTTTAAAAAATCGGCTTCTTCTTTCAAAGACCAATAGGCGTCAATAAACTGGTTATATTTTGCAATATCCATATTGCTTAACTTACCACAAACCTCCCCGTTCGGGAAGGTTTGTCGGTTCTATTTTTTCACTCGCTTCACAATTGCTTTCACGCCACGGTAGCCACCGTAGCCCATCGCCGCAAGCGTGGCAAAACCAAGAACCAGCTCCCCTGTAGTCGCATCCTCGGCTTCCTCTAAAGTCGCAGGGGCGTCGTTTGTGTCCTCCGGGGACGTATCTTCGGGGGGATGGACATCATTTTCTATCTCCACCTTCTCCTGAGGCTCCTCTGGCGCATTTTCCACTGGAGAGGTTTGTGTCGGCTCGCTTATAGTCCCCATAGTAACCTCCGGTGTTGGTTCCGATATTGGTTCGGAAACAGGTTCAGGGTTAGACTCTGGAGCAGGCGCTGAAATGGGTTCGATAAGTTCGGCTTCTGGTGTAGGTTCGCTCGGAGCAGAATCTGTATACACGCTTGTATCTCCGCCTGCGTGGCAATGGTAGTCATTTGTTGGAATACCCCATTTCTCCTCGCAATTTGTACGGCAATAGTGACATCCGCTGTCATTTAACCCTCCGGGATGTGCAAAAACCGCAACAGGAGCAAACAACGCAGCAGTAAATAAAATAAATAACTTCATATAAAGACTAATCAATCATTTTATTTCTTCTTCGACTTCTTTTCCCTACTTTTCTTGTTTTCTTTTTGTTCTTCCGCAATGTCAGCCTTGTCGGTTCGAACAAGTGCAACACTCGAAACTGAGTCGCTGTCGTTTTTGAATCGCATAATCCTAACTCCCTGAGTTGCGCGACCTAAAATCGAAACAGACGAAACTGCAGTACGGATTACCTGGCCCTCCGAAGACACAACAAGCAAATCACGCGTGTCTTTTTCCCGAGTAACTCGCGCCGCAACAATCTTCCCTGTTTTTGGAGTTACCTTTGCAGTTCTCACTCCCATTCCACCACGCTTTTGACCCTTATACTCTTCAACATTAGTTCGCTTGCCATATCCATGCTCCATTACAACCATTAAGAATCTTCCCTTCTTGACCTCTTCCTTTGAAATGATCCCCATGCCAATAACGACATCACTTGCTTTTAATTTGATTCCTCGAACACCGGAAGCAGATCGGCCCATTGGTCGAACGTCAGCTTCATTGAACCTAATCGCCATTCCGTTTGCAGTGGTCAAAATTATCTCATCTCCTCCGGTTGATGTTTTAGCCCACTCAAGTGAATCACCATCCTTTAGCTTGATTGCAATAAGTCCAGATCGGCGAACATTTTCAAAGTCAGCAATATCGGTTTTCTTAATTGTCCCGTTCGATGTCACCATTACAATAAACTTGGTACTCTCAAGCTCTCTACCTTTCATGGTAGCTGTAATTTTTTCGCCTGGCGCGAGTTGTAAAAAGTTTACAATCGCCTGACCCTTTGAAGTACGTGTAGCTTCTGGTATCTCGTAAACTTTAAGCTTAAATACACGACCACGACTTGTAAAAAACATTAAATCTTGATGTGTTGTTGTTGCAAAAATCGACTCAACTACATCTTCTTCTTTTGTAGTTAACCCCATAACGCCTTTTCCACCACGCGCCTGCAAACGGAATGATTCCGGATCAACGCGCTTTATGTAGCCATCCTTTGTCATCATTACAACAGTCTGATTGTCTGGAATGACATCCTCCATTGAGAATTCTTTAATCCCATTTTTTATAACCTTTGTTCTTCGATCTTCGCCAAACTTATTACTCAACTCTACAAGTTCGTCGCGAATAATCCCCATTAGTTTTTTATCTGAATTCAATATTGACTTCAGCTCAGCGATCAGCGCCATCTTTTCGTTATACTCTGTTTCAATCTTTAACTGCTCAAGGTTTGCAAGGCTTTGCAATTTCATTTCAAGAATTGCAACAGCTTGACGATCGGTCATTTTGAAACCCTTCATCAAGTTAATCTTTGCGTCTTCCCTATCCTTGGATTTCTTAATGGTCTTAATTACTAAATCAATTTTAGCAAGTGCAATTTTTAATCCTTCCAAAATATGTGCACGCTCTTCTGCACGAGCTAGATCAAATTCAGTTCTTCTTCGGACTACTTCGCGACGATGCTTAATAAACTCCTCCAAAATAGTTTTAAGCCCCAAAATACGTGGCTGAATACCATCGATTAATGCCACCATATTAAAATGGAACGTTGTCTGAAGAGAAGTAGACTGATAAAGACGATTCAAAACTTTACGAGGATAGGCGTCTTTTTTTAGTTCGATCACCATTCGCACGCCGTCTTTATTTGACTCATCACGCAAGTCGCGTATCCCCTCTAGCTTTTTGGATCGCACTAAATCAGCAATCTTTTCAAGAAGAGTTGCCTTATTTACCATGTACGGAATTTCGGTAACAATGATTTTATGAGTTCCCTTACTGCTCTCAACGATTTCTGCAACGGCACGCACCACAACTCCACCCTTTCCTGTTGCATATGCACCTTTTATATCTTTGACTCCATAAATCATAGCACCTGTAGGAAAGTCAGGACCTTGCACATGCAAAAGTAAGTCGTCGAGCGTAGCCTCTTTGTTATCGATAAGTGTAAGAACTGCATCGATAATCTCGCGCAGGTTATGCGGTGGAATATTTGTTGCCATTCCAACAGCGATTCCAACAGTTCCATTGATTAGCAAGTTTGGAAGCTTTGCCGGAAGTACCGAAGGCTCCTTATGCGAGCCGTCGTAGTTTGGCCTAAAGTTAACAGTATCTTTTTCAATATCAAAAAGTAAATCTTCAGCTATCGATTCTAGCTTTGCTTCTGTGTAACGCATCGCAGCAGCAGAGTCCCCGTCCATCGATCCAAAGTTTCCCTGTCCTCGGACTAATGGATGTCTGTAAGAAAATTCCTGTGCCATGCGAACCATCGCTTCGTAAATAGAAGAGTCACCATGAGGGTGATACTTTGCCATTACTTCTCCAACTACGTTTGCAGACTTTCTAAACTTAGCGTTTGCACGAAGACCAATACTCCACATAGCGTAGAGAATGCGACGCTGTACAGGCTTAAGGCCATCACGAACATCGGGAAGCGCACGAGAAACAATAACCGACATTGCGTAATCAATGTAGGCTCGCTTCATTTCGCCAGTGATTGTTTGCGGTATGATTTTTCCAATATTTGTACCAGCCGCCTCCTTAACCAAAGCGCCTTCTACTACTTCACCTTTTTGAGCAGGAGACTTTTTTGGCTTTTCCTTCTCAGAATTCTCTGACCCGCCTGCCACCTTCTTCTTTGGCTTTGCATTTTTCTTTGATTCTTTCTTTGGCATACCCCGTAGTGAAAACTTTGATTTATGTGTATCTACTAAAACTTATTAGACCATCTTAATGATGATGATGATCATATCTTGCCTTGAGTCAAATTACCAGACTTTCTACAAACTTCAAAAAATTTTAATTTATTGAACAATATCACCAATCTCAAGCACCGTTCCTGAAGTCGCACCAGATGTTTCACTAGCAGATTCTGCGTTAAGCTCTTCTGCTACTTGGCTCAAATCTTCCGAAACAGAATAATCTACCTCCTCTACACTAATTTCATCTTTCATCTCCTCTGCAACAGCCTCTAGCGCACGCTCACGTGCCAATTCAAGTAAAGCTGCCTCCTGTGCGTCGCTTAGCAATCCTTCGAATACCCCATTCACTTCTGGCATAATCTTTTCCATATCCTCGGTAAGTGAAAACCCTTCATTAATTTGACGCTGAGCCTCGGAATAATTTTCTTCAAAACTTGAAAGTGATGTTTCGGAAAACATTTGAGTTAACTGCAGGCCCCACACAAAAAGAATCACAGACACAACCATCGCGGTTAACCCTATAACTGTCTTTGTGTATTTTCCGTGTTTACGTCTGCGAATTTGCATACCCTGTAGTGAAAACTTTGATTTATGTGAGTGAATGGAAGCCTTATTCTTCTAACTGACTTTGGTTCGATCTTGTAAATAATTTCGAAACCGGGTTTCGAAATTATTCATATTCGCCATCTCGAACGAATGTGAGAGATCTTTTGCGGTTCACTGGATCTACGAAGGATTTCTCCTCGTTGCTTACGAGCTCGTCGAAATGGTAATTATAGACTAACCATCTCGAGGAGTAAGTACTATGGACGGTAGTCCAATCCGTACCACGGGTACGGATTCTAACGGACTTTAGTCTGGTCGGGACGCTGACTAAAGTCCGCTAGGAAGACTACGATCGAGCTAATACAACTACATTAACATCTTCGTCTGGTAGGCTACTCTTTGTAATCTTTAGCTTTGTTGAATCTTCGCGTGGACATCCTAAATCTTTACAAAAAGATTCAACGCCAGCAAGTTTAGTTTTCAGTCCTTCTATTTCATAGTAAGAAGGAATTACCAACCGTGGCTCAACTTGCGAGACAACATCTGATGCCATTTCTTTATTGAGCACAGAGCCTCCACCAATTGGCAAGATCAAAATATCAATACTGCCTAACTTGCTAACTTCTTTATCGGTCAGATCTCGATCAATACTACCAAGAAGAGCGATACTAATGCCTTCAAGATAAATTCTGTAAATCGTGTGATCGCCACCATCTTTCTTTGGAGCAGATATACCAGTTACAAAAATCCCTCTTACTTCGAATTCACCTGCATGTGAAATTACAAACGGCTTTGGGCTGTCTTCTCCATGAACAGCTTCAACATTATTCGCTTCGGGTGAATTGCTGGTTTGTACAACTACCGCAGAGGCTAAAGTTCGGGGGAACCTTAAACCTACAGAAGTATCGTATGGGTCAGATACGAGAGACACTTCACTTTGACCTACCTTACCTTTTATTGAAAAGCTACCCAGTCCGTGCCATGAAATTTGCATAATTTGAGTCGAATTCATCTATTAATAACGGGCATATTGTATCATACCAAACCAATGACGGCAAGCGAGATTTGAATCTTGAGAAAGTGGAAAGTAGTAAGTAGTCAATAGTCAGAATCCAGTAGTTAGTTGAGAAACTTGTGAAAGCCGGTTGTGAGAAAAGTGAGGTTATGCGAGAAGCGATGAGGTTAAAGTTGACTCTGAGGTGGCCGGCATTGCCGGACATCCTGAGGAGATCGAAGACTATGTCTGAGCTCGACGAAGGATCTCTCTGAAAGTGAAGGGGTTATTCGGATAGTGAGGAGGTTATTCAGGTCGCGAAGAGGTTAATGGAACTTGCGGGAGGCTGAAAATTCTTGTATCGCAGAAACATTTGAAACATAAGAAACATGGGATCTGGCTACTATCACAATTTTGATCTGTACATCTGTAGGCCCCCTGCGCTTGGGTAGGATAAAAAAGAACGCGAGCCATTAAGCTCGCGCTACGTATTACTTCGTCCGCCTACTTCGTCCGCCAGATCTGTTTACCGCCTTCAGGCAGAGGGTCTGGACAGTCTCGAGCATCGACCAATAATACCCTATCACTCTTCACTGGTATTCTAGAGTCAAGAGAAAGCAGGGTCTGTGGCAAATGTTGTCTATGGCGATAGTGTAGATGGACAACTTCTGCTGGAAGACTTCCGATATCTATTTGAGTGCCAACGGTTATGCGACCCAAATTAGATGCACGCACCAACTTCGAGTTTTGAAAGGTTGAAGCTGGGAAGCGAATAAGATTAGGAAATGTTCCCTTGTCACTCGCTACTACCACCCAATCTGCATGAACTATTTTGGTGCCGTCTTGCGAACATGCGACCGCGCGGTCAAAATCCGCTTCGGCCTTTTTGCGCTCCTGTTCTACCTTGGTGCGACAGGCGTCAACTACAAATTGCCGTGCTTTTTTCCACTTCGGACCGCCTTGTAACCAAGTGTTGTAAAGTACGGCAGGCAATACTTCAGGACCAGCAACTGTGAGAGACCGACTCTCATACGTGTAGGCACACTGGCTGCTAGGACCATCAACATCAAAGAGAAGCACTGCCCCTTGATTCTTTCTCTGGAAGGCAAGATATACTGCACGATGAACCATGAGGGAAACTGCCTGTTGAACGCCTAAAGCAGCGTAGCGACCGACTTCCTCAATCTTGAACGACGCTGGGTCAGCACAAGTTCGTAAAGCGCTGACAATACCTGCCTTCTGACAGGCCTCCTCAACCGCATTGCCAAAGTGCTTGGCAATCCAATCAGGATTAGGCATAGACTCACGCTCTATGTCGCGGAGATCGTCTTCTATAATCGCAGTTCCGAACACATCAAGTTGCGCAAAACGCGCGATGACGAACATTTCGCGAAGTGCTTCAACTGAATGATCAAAAAGGACTGGCATGATTACACCTCTTACAGTGTGCATGGAGTTTCTTAGGCTCTCATACAATGATCGATTGCCCCGATCAGGCCCCTCGGAACAACCCCGAATGGACCTTTACCTTAGCGTCATCAACGCCGACAGTCAAGCAAAAAGTTATTATAATTAACAGGGAGGTTAAATAGAAATTAGAAAGAGGTTATTCAGGATGCTGAAGAGATTGTGCGACAAACGAAGGGGTTATTCAGATAGCGAGGAGGTTAATGGAACTTGCGGGAGGCTGAAAATTCTTGTATCGCAGAAACATTTGAAACATAAGAAACATGGGATCTGGCTACTATCACAATTTTGATCTGTACATCGGTAACTATCAGTACATCGGTAGGTCCCCTGCACTTGGGTAGGATAAAAAAAGAACGCAGTCACCTACGTTCTTTGGAAGTCTTAAAGTCTAAAGTTAATAAAGTCTATCGAATTGCTGGATTAATAGTTCCGAAATCCTAAACCTCCTCTTCCTCATGCAAAACAGTATTCCAATATTCGATTTCTTTCATGATCTCTTCTTCTATTGGATCGCGCTCAACAATAGACCAACCTTCTTCAAGCTTGTCTGCAATAGAATTGATCTCTCCGGTCCACTTTGGATCTTCGCTACCCATTGTGCGCAGACGATCAATTAACGCCTGTAATCGCGTTGCCTCTTTGGTCCAATTATCTACCAAATCAACATACTGTTCCTGTCGCTTACGCGCACGATCATCGCACTGATTATCGACTACATCTTCAGAAAGCAAAATCGCCTGCTCAATCTGAAGCTTTTCTTCCGGCTTGAATTGCTCTTCAAACATCCTACTGCCTATCAAGTCGTCCAGTAACACACCGTGCTTTGTAACTTCTTCAGCTTTTTTACGAACACTCGCGTCGAGTCTCTCAAATACAGCGTCCTGCAAACGCTTTTCTTCGTCCCCTTCGCATAGCGCATGATACGCCTTACGATAAGGAAATTCTTCACGCCCAATAAGACTAAGCGCTTGGTGGATCTGCTTTTCGGTCGCATCCTCATCTGCTAAAAGATCGCTGTAAAGCTTATTTGCTTTTTCTATTATTTCAGGTGGCGTTAAAGGAACCATGTGGTCTATTGCAAATTTGAATTCGTTTAGAAATGATTCGTGTGGATGGGTCATAAGAAATGTCAAATTAAAAAAATCAAATGTTGAATCGATCGTAGCTAAAAGCTAATACGAGTTTAACATGATCACGACTTCCCCGCCAATAGCCAACGCCGAGTATGGTTTTCTATGCGTACATAAGCGCGCTAGCTTGCGTCTCACGCTAATCCAACTACAAGTCTAATACTCGCTGGTCGAAAATAAAACCCGTCCAGTTGAACGGGCGATAACTACTGGCCTAGCTTTGCCACAGCCGTATGGTTCCGACGCATTTCATATAACGGCTCGAGAGAGTCGCCAACCAATATTGCATCCACCAGATTCCACACATCCGGAAGTCCTTTGCGCCGAAATTTCGAAATAGCCTCTTCTACTTCGGTGTGTGGCAGTATGAGTACATTTACAGACTTGTCGTGAAACAAATCCTTGTCACTTGGAGCATCTGCTAGAACAAGTTGAAGACTAGGGATCACGCCAAAGCGTTCATGGACTTCTTTTGCTTTATTACCTTTGTTGGTTCCTACCACTACAGTATCGGCGTAGTAGCCGATAAGCTTGCTATCTTTGTCCCACCTAAGCTTCAACGCGAGAACCTTTGCGAACACCCCATTGTGACTAGCCCATTCACATATGTAACAATCCATTCCGTAACTCACTATGAACGAACGTACAATGTGATCAGGATATTCACTGCCATCAACAGAAAGTTCAAACGAGTGAAGAAGTTCCAGAGCTCCGGGACGTGGCCTTTGGGCTCGCGCTACCGCGAACAACTGACCTTGCGTAAGTCCGGATTCACACAACAAGTCTACTGTGCCAAAAATGAACTCACATTCTGACTGAAATGACCTGTCAGATTCGGTCCATCGCTTTAACGCCACTCGATCTACTTCCGCGCGCTCCGGCCCCATCAGATTGCGAGCATCGTCCCACTGACTGCCCATAGTGAGCGTCCCATCGAAGTCTGCCATCAACCAGCAACAATGGAATACCTTTTTTACAAAAGCAGACACGCAATTGGCACGCGTAGCGTTCACTACAACTAGCGGTCTGTCAGTATTCGATCCGGTATACAGTGCTTCAAAATCCACATAACCCTTTGCCAGGGAAATATCAAAGTCTATGCTACGCACTACGAACCTCCTTTTTGAAATGTACGCGTAGATCTTAACTGATTTTCCAAAAAAGTCAAAATGATGTTATATTACTTTGAATTATGAAACTCGATGAGATTTGCGTGAACGGGCTATCGATCCCCGCGAACCCTACTAAAACGTAGGGGGAACGGGGGCGATGGGGATCATACGCAATTTAGGTGGAGGAGTCATCTAATCTGCCAGGTTAGGATTTGTTTGATCCATTTAATAAGTAGAAAGTTACCATTTCGACGAGTCTGTAGGTCGCGAGGAGAAATCTTTCGGAGATCA
>JAUYIW010000012.1 GCA_030688135.1 Candidatus Uhrbacteria bacterium
GCGGTTCGCTGAGATCTCCGAAAGATTTCTCCTCGCGACTTACAGACTCGTCGAAATGGTAACTTTCTACTTATTAAATGGATCAAACAAATCCTAACCTGGCAGATTAGATGACTCCTCCACCCAAATTGCGTATGATCCTAGGACTGTAAGTAACCGGATATTCGTAGCACAAAATAAATACACCGGTATTGATCCGGTGTATTCGTCTCTTTCCGGCTATTCCGTTGCCGTCACTTCTCGCGCTGAAAAAATCACGCCCTCAACCTCTTCGATAGTTCTATCTATCATAACGGTAACAAACTTATACTTCCCATCTTCGGTTTCAAGATAGTAGTTGTAATTCAATGCCCCGCCAATCCTACAATCCTCGTTATCTTCACAAATCTTCTCTTTGTAAAATCCATCGCCTAAATCTTCAGCCCCTTCAGGAATCAAGCGCCTTGGATCCAGATGAGATACGCTTATCCTGATGTAATCATCTAAAATAAGATCATCAACTATTAGTCCAGTACCATCCAAATCTTCCTGGTTAGGAATAGCCCCACTGCTCGGATAAATTTGCCCCCCTGTACTTTGTATATATACCTCTGAATCCAGTGGCGTAATATCTGTACCAAAATCAATTGGCTGATCAAGGCTGTACGGCGCTACCATTACCCAACCATCTGGTAGGTCAAAAGACAAAAGCCAACCACCTTTAACTTCCTCGGACGTATCTGACCCAAGACCAAGGCACCCAACACCTGCTAAGACTAACGCGGACACTCCAAAAAGTAACTTTTTCATAGGGTCTCATGTAAACATTTTATTATCTGACAACTTGGCTTATTGTTGGGTTGTGAGGTTTACTGTCGACAAGCTGGAGTTTACTGATCTCCAAGATCTAATCGATCATTCAATGAATCGTATAGATACATTACCATAGCAAAAGACAGCCATCAAGGGCTGCCTTTGCCTTCTGCCTTAGAAAGTAGCTACTGAGAAATTGGAAAATGGTAATAGAGATTTGAGACTGGAAATTAGCTCTCTGAAAGCTTATTTCAATTTTCCAGGCGACCATTGCTATTTTCTTTTTTCCAAGCAGCCACTTTCTGGATCAGACGATTATGAATTTGGATAAACTTCGATTTCGATATACTGAGCTCCAAAAGCAATAGCATCTGGGACTTCCTCCATCCAAATATCGATTCGATACCAGTAACGCGAGTTCATTCGGTCTTCCACAATAAACACTTCGTCACCGTAAAGTTCAGGAATTTTAATTCGAGTTCCGATTGGCAAAAAGTTTGCCGCGATTACTCCACGGCGAGTGGTTGTACCAGACGCTGTAGTAAACGGCGTATCATCGGTCTGCTCAGGAACCGAGTTATACGCAGTAGCCGTAAGGCTCATGGTATAAGACGGACCACGCAGATCTGACTCCGGAAGCGTACCAAACGGAACAAACTCGTTCTGTAAGGCCTTAACACGAAGTTCAGTAGCTCGATCGATTAGATCGATGTCTACCTCATTATCGGCTTGGGCTTCACCCGGAATGACCGTATACGTAAGTACGGCCATCATGAGCACAATAAGAGAGAGCTCAAAAGGTGACTTTTTTACAATAGAAAAAATATGCTTTTTTGATTTGTTTTTCATAGGCGAGGGACTTAGTCCCCTACGGATTACACATATCTTACAGATGTACAAAACGAGCAATAAGCCTCTCGATATGTATATCTCTATTTTATCTGTAACCTGTAGGAGTCTTGTTTTTCCGTGTAAACAAAATGTCCCGCTGTTGCGAGACATGCATAATATAGCATATTTTAGTCTTTTAGTCAACAAAATCTGGCAAAATTTAGCTAATACAAGCCAACTTTCCCTACCAGATTTACTTGCACTTGTAAGCGAATTAGGGTAGAATCTTCATATCTTTATATATCTGATTTCAGAAATAAATATGCCAAAAAATTTCAAACGCGGTCATACGTGGGCTTCAAAAAAGAAAAAGATCCTACCAAAACTATCAGGAAACCGAATATTCAAAATGCTTCCAGCTATAAAATGGAATAAAAATACAATAATTAAAAATGTAATACTTATACTGGTTGCAGTTTTTCTTTTTAGCGCAATTCTATTCCTTGGCATGTTTGCTTGGCTATCGCGCGACCTCCCAGATCCAAACTCACTAAATACTCGCGAGGTAGCGCAGTCAACTAAGATTTATGACCGCACAGGCGAGCATCTTCTCTACGAAATCGCAGGAGACGAAAAAAGAACGCTTGTTACGCTCGACCAAATCCCAGACTACCTAGAACATGCTACCATCACAGCTGAAGACAGAAAATTCTACGAGCATAGTGGGATTGATTACCTTGGTATTTTACGTGCAGTATTTTTTAACGTGGCAACGCTCGACCCAACAGGGCAAGGAGGGTCAACAATTACGCAGCAGCTTGTTAAAAACGCAATTCTGACAAACGAAAAGACATACACGCGAAAAATCAAGGAGCTAATATTAGCCCTTGCACTTGAACGCCGATATACAAAAGACGAAATCCTTCAGCTTTACCTTAATGAAATACCATACGGCTCGAGAAACTACGGAATTGAGTCGGCCTCGCAGTCTTATTTTGGAAAGCCAGTAGAAAACCTGTCTCTTGCCGAAGCCGCTACACTCGCATCTATTCCAAAGGCTCCAACAATGTTTTTAAACAACCCAGAAAGACTGGAGCAAAGACGCAACTGGGTTCTCGAAAGCATGGTTGAGCTAGAATATATCACCCAAGCTGAGGCAGAGGCAGCAAAAACTGAAGACACTGCTATAACGCTGAATATTAGTGGGATCGAAGCGCCTCACTTTGTGCTTTGGGTAAAAGAACAACTTGAAGAAATCTACACACAGAGGACTGTAGAACAAGGAGGCCTAACTGTAATCACATCTCTCGATTACGACATACAAACCTATGCTGAAGAAGCTGTAGAGAATAACAGGGGAGCCAGAGGTGAATCGTATGGCTTTAACAATTCCGGTCTTGTGGCGATTAACCCTAAGACCGGTGAAATTTTAGCCATGGTTGGTTCTGCTGATTATTTTAATGATGAGATTGACGGACAAGTGAACGTCACAATGCGTCCCTTGCAGCCAGGATCAAGCTTCAAGCCTATTGTTTACACGGCTGGCTTTGAGCGAGGGTATACTCCAAACACAATTTTGTGGGACGTTGCAACAACGCACCCCACTCCAACAGGAAATTACTCCCCAATGAACTACGATCTTGGGGAACGAGGACCTATCACGATTCGCTCAGCTCTACAAGGATCGCTGAATATTCCTGCTGTAAAAATGCTTTATCTCGTTGGGATAGAGAGTGGTCTTTCCTTTGCTGAACGTCTTCATTATTCAACGTTTACCGATCGATCACGCTTTGGTCTTGCGGTAGTGCTTGGTGGAGCCGAGGTCAAATTACTAGAGCACGTTGGTGCCTATGGCGTATTCGCAACAGAGGGTGTGTACCACGAGCCTGTCTCAATATTAAAAGTTGAGAGTGCAGATGGAGAGATGCTAGAAGAGTGGGAAGTAAGCGATGGTGAAAAAGTACTCGACTCCAACATAGCGCGTATGACGTCAAGTGTTTTGTCTGACGACTCTGCAAGAGCGCCATTCTTTGGAGCTGGCAGCTATCTCACGCTCCCGGGGCGCCCGGTTGCTACAAAAACAGGAACTACAAACGACTATAAAGACGCATGGACGATTGGCTACACGCCTTCGCTGGTTGCTGGAGTTTGGACAGGAAACACCGACGGCTCAGCTATGAACCGTGGCTCGGATGGATCTTTGGTGGCTGCTCCAATATGGAATGAATTTATGCGAAAAGCCCTAGAGGGCACGGCAGTGGAAGGCTTCACCGCACCAACAATACCGGTTACCGGCAAGGCAATACTAGACGGTAACATTCCTGCCGAGCTTGTAGTAATCGACACTGCGTCTGGCAAACTTGCAACCGATCGCACGCCTGAGCGTTTCCGTGAAGAGAAAATCTGTGGCCAGTATCATACAATCTTGCACTTTGTGACTACGTCTGACCCACTCGGTGCAGCCCCGGAAGAACCAAGCGACCCTTATTACGACGCATGGGAGAGTGGAGTGCAGGCATATATTGAGCGCTACAATAGCGAGCTCGAGGAGGGTGAAGCGCCGCTTGAAATCTGCGATATACCAGAAGAAGAAGATGATGTTCATGTTGGCAAAAATGACCCAAGCCTTACAATCCAATCACCAAATAAAAATGATGATGTAGAGCGCACCTTTGACGTACAAATACAAACCGATGCGCCTCTTGGAATTAGTAGAATCGAATACAAAATCGATGACTCGTTTGTGGCAATAGACACAGACGAAAAGGGCACAACGCTAACGCTACCAAGTTGGGTTGGAATGGGCTCGCATACTCTTACAGTAGTTTCATACGACGTAATCGATAACTTTGAGGAGAAATCCGTACAAATAACTGTTACCGAAGCTGGAAGTGGTGGTAACTTTACCATCACAAATCCATTTAGCGCTCAGGTGATCGAAAAAACACAAGATACTTACCAGGTCGTAGTTGAACTTGCCGGATCTACCGGTTATTCAAAACTATGGATAACGGCACAAAACGTTTGGACCGGTACAGCGTCAACCGTTGGAGAAGCAAGTAGCCCTGGGGCAATAACAGCAATTGATTGGGCACTCCCCGAAGCTGCGCAATACCTACTCGTGGCGCACGCTACGGACGCTAGCGGAAATCAAATCGACTCAGAGCCTGTGGCAGTGAGTGTAGAGGAACTAGCCGAATCTGGCGGACTTTCGCTCGTAGGTGAAGATACCGAGGAGTAGATTAAACAAAAATAAAAAGACGGGCCTGCGAGGACTCGTCTTTTTTTGATCTTTTACTAAATCAATCCTGCTTTGATTATCTCTCGCGCCTTTTGACGAGTGAACTGATGCGATGACCCTTTAGGATCTTGCCCCAAGATATACGTATTCTGAAACATCTTCTGTTGATTGAATTCTTCAAGCCCCGGAAGGTGCAAAGTATTTGGTTCATCCATATATAGAGAATCTTTTGCGGCTTCTTTTGTCCACTCAAATAGTCTTCTAACAGCTTCTTTTGGATCTACTCCATCGTTGCACAAACCTTCGAATAAATACGGTGCATACGTCCACCACATTTTTGTGTCAGCACTTTCCTGTCCTATCACCTGTCCCATGTTATATCTCATTTCTGCAAAATCACTTTTGTCTTCATGCTCATTTTGCGCATTAAAGGCTCTTTCCAGAGCATTCTCGTCCTCGATATCTACACGGGCATCGTCAAAATTCTCAATATAAGCTCTGGCAAAATCCTGTTCTGTGTGGCTCCTTTTGGCCGACAGCAACCTAAACAAATGATGTTTATCTTTACCAAAACTTTGCATTAATATAAGTTTTTCTTTTAATTCTTCT
>JAUYIW010000013.1 GCA_030688135.1 Candidatus Uhrbacteria bacterium
GCGGTTCGCTGAGATCTCCGAAAGATTTCTCCTCGCGACCTACAGACTCGTCGAAATGGTAACTTTCTACTTATTAAATGGATCAAACAAATTCTAACCTGGCAGATTGGACGACTCCTCCACCCAAATTGCGTATGATCCATATTTTTCTACTTTAGTGAAGTCAGTTCGTTCCTGCTAATAGTTTTTGATAAAAACAAAAACCCCAAGTTCATCATGAACTGGGGGTTTTATTTATTTTTGACGTTTAATTAACCAGTTCAGAACAGGTGGGGCAACTAGCGTTGTTAGAATAACCATAATAACGATTACTGAAAACATCTCTTCCGAAATCACTCCAAGGCCCTTACCAATTGCGGCAAAAATTAATCCTACTTCTCCACGAGGCACCATTCCAAATCCTACGATATTTCTGTTTACGCCTCGGATTGAATATCCAGCAAGGAGTTTACCAATTATTGCAACGGCAGTAATTGCCAATGCGACCAGCAGAATCGGAACATTAAATAATGCTTCCAGAGACACCTCCATACCGGTTAACACAAAGAATATTGGAACTAATAAAAATGCTACCGGTTCAATCAAATCTTCTATATGCCTGCGTGAATGCGATTCGATCGCACTATTTATTGCTTTGGCAGTTTCGTCATTTGTCTCGGAATTTTTAAGCACTTGTTTTACATCGGCAACAATTTTAGGGTCTTTGAAGTACCTGAAATGCACAGGGTCAAGTATGAGGCCTGCCGCAAATGCGCCCACGATCGGTGCCAAACCGATTAACTGAGCCATATAAGCTAATACCAGGCCAAATATTATAATTAGTGTAAATTTCATCCCAATTCCTGTCTGAATTTTCGCAAAGAATTTGCCAAGCATCGGTGCTATAAACTGACCCAGTATAATGGATCCAACTAAGAAAAGAATTGCTTTTGCCAATATCCATCCGATCATTCCGGCGCTAACCGCTCCAATCGTAACTATGGCAGAAACTACGGCAAGAATTATAAGACCTAAAACGTCATCGATTACCGCAGCGCCAAGAACTATTTGGGCTTCAGGAGTTTGTAATTTTCCCAGATCTTTGAAAACTCGTGCTGTAATTCCAACAGATGTCGCTGTCAGCGAGGCTCCAAGGAAAAGGTACGCATTCATATCCAGACCTGGCATCAGCCATGGTCCAACCACGTAAGTTCCTAGGATGAATGGCAAAACCACACCCACTACGGCAACTATAAATGCCGGTAACCCAACCTTCTTCATTTCTCCAATATTTGACTCAAGTCCAATTTGAAGTAAGAGAATAACAACCCCAAGTTCAGCTAAGAATTTAATAATTGCATTTTCAAGAATTGGATCAAATGTATGGATTCCAATTAGCGCGAGATTTCCCAGTAGTACTCCTATAACCAATTCACCAAGAACGGCAGGTTGACCTATTTTCTCAACAAGGCCACCAATTTTTGCAAAAAATAGTATCACTGCAATCCATAGGAACGTTAAGGCAACTGTTCCCGCATGCCCAGCTTCTGCAGTAACTTCTTCAGAGGCAATTGCCTGTGAAGCAACAATGAATCCAATAAAACCGAGTGAATATGCCCAAAGGCGCTTCTTGTGTTTCATATATGAATTTATTATGGAGTTTATAGATTTTCAATGATTACCGTTCCGTCGTCTTTAATGTCGGCAAGAGCTAGTTTTATAATTAGGTCTATGTATTTTTCCGCAAGCTTTGCTTTAGCTGAATTTGACTCTGCGATATAATGTTCTCGTTCGGCTTCTGCGCTTTTAGCGTCGCCCCTCCTCCATAGCCACCAAAATCTGTTTAATTGATTAGTATAACAGTGTTTATATTGTACAGTTTCTTTGATTGATCAAACTGACCATCTACAATATTATGAAACGAGCCATCATTTAAGTCTTTTGCCGCACCCGCGATCGAGATTATAACCGGTAGTGTAGCATATATAAAAAAAAGATCCACCCTCGTTAAAGGGTGGAAGTCGTGGCGCCTTCCTATAGTGTGGCGCTAGCCGTTTGGAAAACTCATGGCAAACGCATGTTTTGAGTTCCGGTAATGGCGTGACGGAAAGCCGGTACCTCGACTGAGGTCTCGGAAATCCTCAGCTATGTGAAGCGTAGATGGCCTTGAATCTGCATGACCTGTCGATTTATGCATGACTATAGTCGCTGTAATGGCCATCGGTTGTCGCGCATTCGGATACTCGGTCACAATGCGATCGCGGAACCGGTCATGAACTAGTGTAAGGTCGCTGTCGATGATGTCCTATTCGGTAGAAAGATTGGATTCGTTTGTTGCTCCGTATGTTGTGTGCGCCGTGAACACCACTTTTCCGGATCATACGCAATTTAGGTGGAAGATGCATAGAGGCCAAAGGTTAGCTCAACCGGTAAAAACAGCGGATATCTTGCTCTCTATCATCTCGAACCCGACTTAACTTTCTGCTGTCGGGTGAGAGATCTTTCGAACCCCACCATCTCGAGGAGCTTGCGATCCACGACGAGAGATCTTTCGCGGTTCGTTGAGATCTCCGAAAGATTTCTCCTCGCGA
>JAUYIW010000024.1 GCA_030688135.1 Candidatus Uhrbacteria bacterium
GGGCTGTCGATCCCAGTGAACCCTACTAAAACGTAGGGAGAACGGGGGCGACGGGCGCCCGTGAACGCAAAGATCGCGAGTTTCGTAATTCAAGATTTGTTAGATCTCTCACATGCGTTCGAGATGGTAGGTAACGAAATATTCTTGTTTCTTTAGATCTGTTTTGATCAAAAAAATATGAAAGCAAGTACTAATAAAGAAAAAATTAAAGAAATTCTTACGCGTGGGGTGGAAGAGGTTTATCCAAAGCCAGATGCGCTTGAGAAAGCATTAAAGTCAGGTAAACGCCTGAGGCTTTATGTTGGCATAGATCCAACAAGCGAGCTTTTACATATTGGTCACGCGATTGCACTACGTAAACTAAGACAGTTTCAAGATCTGGGCCACGAAGTAATTTTACTAATCGGATCGTTTACCGGAATGATTGGAGACCCAACAGATAAAAGTGCAACTCGTACCAAGCTGACTCAAAAAGAAGTATTAGAAAACGCTGCAACTTACAAGAAGCAGGCGTCAAAAATCATTTCTTTTACAGGCCGCAATGCAGCTAAGATAATGTTCAACCACAAATGGCTTGGAAAGATGAATCTTGCGGATGTAGTTGAGTTAGCAAGTAATTTTACAGTTCAGCAAATGGGGGAGCGTGATATGTTTGAGCGCAGAATGAAAGAAGGCAAGCCAGTGTACTTGCACGAGTTTTTGTATCCGCTTATGCAGGGATACGATAGTGTTGCTATGGATGTTGATTTGGAAATTGGAGGATCAGACCAAATGTTTAATATGCTGGCAGGCCGAACTCTGATGAGGGCTATGAAGGATAAAGAGAAGATGGTTATGACCTTGAAGTTACTTGCTACAAGTGAAGGAAAGAAAATGAGCAAAACTGAATCCGGATTTATTGCATTGTCTGATCCACCGGAGCAAATGTATGGAAAAATAATGGCAATGGCAGACGATATGATTTTGTCATACTTTGAACTTGCAACAGAGGTGCCGATGGAGGAAATCGAAGGCATGAGGCTTGCGCTTAAGAAGGGAATGAATCCACGTGACGTTAAGGCAAGGTTGGCGCAAACTGTTGTAGTGGCAAATCATGGAGAAAAAGCGGCCGAAGTTGCATCTGCTCACTTTGATACCGTATTCCGTCAGCATGATGCACCGGAAGACATCATTGAATTTAATTTAGAAAAGAGTCAAAACATTGTCGAAGTTTTGGTTAACACCAAACTCGCATTGTCAAAAAGTGAAGCACGAAGACTACTTGCGCAGAAAGCAATAAAACTTGACGGCGTTGTGGTAACAGGTCAGGATATAAATGTTGATGGATCAGCTGAGGGTACAATACTTCAGCGAGGGAAGCGACAGTTTGTCAGATTAGTAAGGTAGCACGGTTCCTATTTAGGTATATACAGTTACAGATTTACCGATCGGTAGATTAATAACAACTAATGTCTTGGTAGGTTATTGATAATATGAAAGAAAAGTACGCGAAACAGTTAGCGCAAGATGAAGTTATAACTAAGCTTAGAAAAGCAATCGGGAAGGGATTTACTGTGTCAGCCGACATGCTGGAAACTCCACCGAATGTCAAGCTAGGGGACATAGCATTCCCTTGTTTTGAATTGGCTAAAGGCGAAAAACGTAATCCAGTTGAAATCGCAACTGAACTTGCTGCAAAGATTGGACCTGGCAAAATGGTTTCAAAAATATCATCTGCTGGGCCGTATGTAAATTTTACATTTGATTTAAACTATTTCGGAGAAACGGTGTTGGGCAATATCAAATTGCATGGCGCAAAATATGGAGAATCAGTATTAGGCAACGGAACAAAAATTATTGTTGATTACGCTCAACCCAATACTCACAAGGAGTTTCATGTAGGGCATGTCAGGAACGCATTGCTTGGTCAATCAATCATTAATGTTCTTAGGGCAACGGGTTACGAAGTCGTAGCAGCGTCTTATATTGGTGACGTTGGGGCGCATGTTGCAAAAGCTCTTTGGGGTCTTAAAAAGTTTCATGACGGAGAAGAATTTGAGCATGATGAACGTGCCTCAAGGCTTGGCCAAATTTATACTGAGGCGAGTGCTTATGTTGAAGACCATCCGGAGGCTAAAGAAGAGATAGCGGAAGTTCAGCGCAAGATTGAATCAGGAGATGAAGAGTGGGTTGATCTTTGGAAGGAGACACGTGAATGGAGCTTGGAACTATTTAGAGAGATCTTTGAAGAGTTGGGCGTTGATCCTGACGTTTGGTATTTTGAAAGTCAGGTTGAAAAGCCGGGTAAAGAACTTGTAAAGAAGTTGCTTACGAGTGGTGTAGCAAAAAAGAGTGAAGGGGCAACAATAATAGATCTTGAGAATGAAGGATTGGGAGTATTTCTTATTCTTAAATCTGACGGGTCTTCACTTTACGCAACAAAGGATTTAGCTTTGGCAATTAAAAAAGATAAAGATTTTGGTGCTGATCGCCAGCTTTTTGTTGTGGACGTACGTCAGTCACTTCACTTTAAGCAGTTGTTTGCGGCAATGAAACATGCCGGGTTTACAAAGCAGTTAACGCATATTGACTATGACATGGTAAATCTTCCTGAAGGAACCATGGCATCACGTTCGGGTAATGTTGTTACTTACGAAGACTTGCGAGATGAAATGATTGGCGAGTTAATTATGGAAACGCAGAAGCGACACGAGGATTGGTCAGACAAAAAGATTAGGGAGACTGCAAGAAAGATCGCCTTGGCATCTATTAGTTTTATTATGTTACGCCAAGACCCTGGGAGCATTATTACTTTTGATAAAAAAGAAGCTCTTTCTTTTGATGGTTTTACTGCGCCATATATTCTCTATACCATTGCTAGAATTGAGAGCATAAAAAAGAAAGCTAAAATAAAGCCAAGGATAAACTTGTCAGTACTTACTAGTGCTGAGGAGTATGCGTTAATTCGTCAACTTGCCGACTACCCGCTTTTAATTATGAGAGTGGCTACAAACTACCAAGTTTCTGCGATTGCGGCTTGGGCGTTCGATACAGCGAAGATGTTCTCCGAGTATTATCATGATGTTCATATAATAGATGAAAATGATAAGATTGTAACTGCTGCAAGGTTGGCTTTGGTAGATTCGGTAAGGCAGGTTTTGGAAAACGCTATGGATCTACTTACTATAGATGTGGTAAAAGAGATGTAAGGGACTTGAAAGCAGAGTTTATTTTTTAGTGGCGAATGTTTATTTCTCAAGTATCGGGTTTATTATGTGGGAGTCGAAGTTTAAATAATAAACACTGTTTCTGCCAATAAACAATCGTTTTTATAATAAACCTGTTAATTTGCAATAAATCAGATAAGCCTAATGTACCTTGAATTACGAAACTCGATGAGATTTGTGTGAACGGGCTGTCGATCCCCGTGAACCCTACTAAAACGTAGGGAGAATGGGGGCGACGGGTGCCCGTGAACGCAAAGATTGCGAGTTTCGTAATTCAAGATAATATAAGAACCCTATTGCAGTGATAGGCACTTATGTACTAAACTCTTCAGAATAATAACTTATTTTTTTATGGCTAAACAAACAGGCGCAGAAACAATCATTGCGCTCGGAGTGCGAGTGGAGGGGGAGTTTATCAGTTCAGGTGACGTTGTTATAGAAGGCGAAGTTACAGGTACTATTCAGACTTCCGGTGACCTTAGGGTTGGAACAGATTCAAAAATCCGTGCAGATGTAGTTGCGCAGAATGCTACTGTGTCAGGTGAAATCCGCGGAAATATTCAGGTATCGGGTAGACTTGATCTGCTTGAAAGCGCAAGAATGATTGGTGACGTAACAGCTAATGTTCTCTCCGTTAGTCCTGGTGCTCAGGTAAATGGAAAGATAACTATGGACGGTCGTGACGTTGAGGTTCCAGAAGATCAGGAGGCTGATAGCGAATAAAAGCAAGGACCCGAAGATGTACAGATCTGTATGGATATACAAATGTACAGATCGATTTGTACATCTATATATCTGTAACAATCAGTACATCGGTAGATCCCTGGCCTATGTAACATGTATTACTACGTTTACGATGAATTCATACAAGACCCCAAGTTCGAACGCGAGCTTTCTTTAGTTGAAACTCGACTAACCGACTTAGGGATTAGTGGAAAGATTGCGCGTCTCGCGCTTTTTCGAGATGCGAAAACGTTGATTCAGGATGAAATAAAAAAAGGAGCTAAGACCATTGTAGCCGTTGGTAATGACTTAACGCTTACGAAAGTTATAGAAGCCGTTGCTGATTCTGGAGTAGCCGTTGCCGTGATTCCAATTGGAAGTCCGAATTCGAATCGTATGGCTGACATTTTGGGAGTACCGGCTGGTGTTGTAGCGTGCGATGTACTGTCAGCTCGTATTATTGAAGAGATCGATGCTGGCGATATTAACGGTCATAGATTTTTACATAGTGCGATTATTGAAGATGCTGTTGCGCCAATGATAGTTTGTAATGGAAATTATAAGTTGATGCCAACAAAGAGGGCGTCGATTGAAATTAAGAATTTGACTCTTCCAGAGCCTGACGTGCGTGCAGCTAATCCAACCGATGGACGACTAGAAATTGTTATTCGAACTCAAGGACGATCTTGGATAGGCAAGAAAAAAGTAACTGTGAGCGTTGTACCTGTTGAACTTGCAAGAATAACCTCGCCTGAAATTATGAAGATAACTATTGATGGCAAATCTATTGAAGCTAGAGAATTTAAGATTCGCGTAATTCCAAATCAGTTGCGCGTGATCACCGGAAAGGGACGGAAGTTTTGATCACTTTGTCATCCTGAGCGGAACAAAGGATCTCTCGGCGTTTGGTATAAATGCACTAATCGAAAGCGGGCTGTGGCCTGTTTTTTTTGTTTAAAACCTATCACCTAAAAATAAAATCGCCCGGTATATGAGTCAACGGGCGAGGTTAGTCTTGCGATTACTTCCGATATAGGCAGTTGCCATCAAAGCATGTTGGGTTGTGTAAGGGGAAGTGCTCCAGAGTCATTCGGTGAAGCTCTTGTAGCGAATAATCTTGAACCCGTCCCAGGATAGTTTCGTTTCCCGGGCAGGGCGATACTCGTCCATCTCCATAGATCTGGAGACGTTCGATGCATGGAGATGTCGTGATGTTGCTCCAAATCGGATGATTAAAATCAAATTCATTTATGTCAATTTTCAGGATTTCTCCTTTCATAACTTGCTTCTGTTCATTGGTAGGCGCAAGGCTTTTGTCAAAATCTTCATGACCACTCCTGCCGGAAGGCAGATAGAAAGTGAAGATTACCCACAGATTGCTCTCCCTGCAATAGCGGAGCAATTGGGGAACTTCGGCAATATTTTTAGCAGTTACTACCATATCGAATCCCATACGAGTCGTTCCGTCTTTGGCAGGGGTATTGAACCCTGTCTCAAGGAGTAGATCGATTGCCTTGCGTCGTTGGTCGAAGTATTGGCTACTAGAGTCGTTAACGATCCGGTTCTGGTAGTCGCGATTGAACAGACTGTCACATTTTGGGCTGACGCTCGCGCCGGCATCAAAGGTGCGTCTTACAAAGTCACGGTCCATCATGCGGGTTGCGGCGTCAGTGAAGACGACCGGGATCATTCCAAGCGCAGATGTATGCTCGATGATAGCAAAGAAATCAGGGTCGAGCGTAGGCTCGCCTTCGCCAAGGAAGTCGATAGCATGCGTTCCCATGTCTGCCGCTTCCATGAGTACTCGTTTGATTTGTGTAAGTGTCAGCGTTCGTCGAGTTTTGTTTGTGAAGCAATGAAAGCAATCGTGCGTGCAGGCATGCGTCATTGCCCTAAAATCCAGAACCGGCAATCGGTTAGGATCGCGGAACTCATCCTCGGTCAGATCCCACCCACGCAGGATAGCGCCAATACCCACCGGTACCCGTCTAAGGCCAAAATACGATTTCGTAGAGAGCATTAGCTCCTCCTTTAAGGTGTAAAAGATCTGAAGTTAACATACGAGATAATCACGGTTTTGTCAATAATCAAACAAAAAACCTGATCGTTAAATCAGATTCTATATACACCGAGACTACCTCTTCTGTTGGCCAGCTAAGCTGGCCTTCACCTCGCTTAGTTTGTCGAGATATTTGACTTAAGTGAAAGCTAAGCTTTCACGTCATCAAGATCAAACCGAGCTAAGCTCGGTGGTGCGCGAGAGAGGACTCGAACCTCCAAGGGATTGCTCCCACCAGCCCCTCAAGCTGGCGTGTTTACCAATTTCACCACCCGCGCGTTAATGTTATGTTAGTACGTTTTCTATCTTTTCACGCTTACGCGTTAAGCAAAGAACGTCAGAAGAATAGTACAAAACCGGCAAAAGTGTCAAGGTTTCAGCTTTAGCATATTTCAATTGATATACAGATTGAGATTCAGCTTTTGTAATATGGCCACTGATCTTAAGATGTCGCTTAATAGTTTTTCTAAGCCAATCAATATGATTCTTGCTAGCAGAATTAAATGCTATATAAAACATAAAACTAGATTTCCAGCGCTTATCCCAATATGAATAAAAATGCCCATCACCATCTAGGTGTCCGCGAAGAAAGTCAAAGAAGAATTCATCTGGTACTCGCATAGAAGACAAAATTTTTGACTTATTCGGCATTAGTCCGATTTTTTCAAGAAATCTGTAAAATAATACATCTCCGATCTGGACCCTATAGTATCGCTTCTCTGTTTCAGATCCACGCGCTTTAGTGCCCACCTTATTTTGTATATTCAGAGCATTTTTAAAATGATTAATGAGTTCGAGGTCTTTAGAGGTGAAGTCAATATGACGCCTGTCATTCGATAAACTTCCATCAGCTACAATTAACCCAATAGCATATGCAAAATTAGGTGACCATTCGATTTTAACTTTTCCCTTTGGTTTTCCCATATCGTTTCCAGTATACCTCAAACTAAAAGCGTCTACCAACTCCGACGAAGTCAACAGTTCAATGCACCACTTTTGGTGGTAGGTCGAAGAGGACTTCTTTTGGGGTGAGGTAACCGAGGACTTTTCTGGGGGTGTTGTTGAGTCTTTCTTGTATGTCATAAATTTGTTGATTTGAAATAGTTCGGAGATCTAAGCCTCGTGGCAGGTATCTTCTAATAAGACCGT
>JAUYIW010000054.1 GCA_030688135.1 Candidatus Uhrbacteria bacterium
AGTTAGGGGCGCTTTTGGGGAAGAGTCATTTTACTGTTGTAACTGGTGGAGGTCCTGGAATTATGGAGGCTGCTAATAAGGGTTCATTTGAGGTTGGCGGAGAGTCTGTTGGGCTTAACATTCAATTACCACTTGAGCAAAGGATAAATCCTTACGTAAAGTCTTCTAGGGCATTTCATTACTTTTTCACACGCAAAGTTATTCTTGCGGCTTCAGCACAAGCGTACGTATTTTTTCCTGGCGGGTTTGGCACTAATGATGAATTATTTGAGATTTTAACTTTAATTCAAACAAAGAAATCAGAGGTTGTTCCAGTGGTATTAGTTGGAAGAGAATATTGGGATAGCTGGTACAGATTTGTAAATGAGACCATGTTTTTAGAGTTCGATACAATCAATAAGGAGGATATGGACATATTTAAAATTGTGGATTCTGCCGAAGAGGCTTACGAAATTATAAAAGATTCAGAAGAACGTTCATTCTTCTAGTCAAGAATTATGTCGCAAAGACTATTACAACTTACGGCTTCTTTAAAACCACGTGGCGATATAACGGCTGGAGCAGGAGAGGATGTTATTGAAGTGAGCGCACCTGCTAGCACTGCTGCAAAGGTTTACGAGAAGTTACGAACCACGATCGATTATCAAGAGGAACATTTGCTTCGAAGAAATGCGATTTTAAGAATAATAAATCGATATTTAGGGTCGGACATTCCGCTCGATAAAATGTCAGAAAATTTACTAAAAGAACTAGTTTGGGCTGGGTATCTTCCAAATCATTCAGTGCCAGTTAAATTTGCTCACGATTTAAGGCCAATTTTTGATAAATACGATTCATTATTCAGAGCTGCCGAAGAGTTGCATGGAAAAAAAGAAGAAGCGCATCAGTGGATTCTTGACGTTATGTCTTCCGAGTTAGAATACGCGATTTCTCCACCTGTTGGAGATGAAGCGCTTGCTAGCTACATGTATGAAGAAATGAAGAGTCGCATGACTTGGGAAGAGTCGATTAATCTTAAGGCTGACCAAAAGGATTTACTGCTTTACATTGCTATTCATAAAACACTTTTGAAATCAAACAGGGCAACGCTAAGGTTTAGGGTGTTAACGCTTTATTATCCGGATTGGCCCGGTGCAAGCTCAAATGAGCGAGTGCAAGAGATCAGTTCAAATCTTAACAACATAATACGAACAATTGAAAAGCAGATTACGCATCCTGTTGTGTTAAAGTTGGAAGTGTTGCTAAGCAGGCGTGCTGGTCTGTTTAGGACTCTGCGCGATGTAATTCTATATAAGCCAGAAGAATTTCCAGCACTTTTAAACGACCCAAGGGAAATGGATTTGGCAGTTAGGCGAGAGTTAAAAAAACGTACATCAAAGTTTCGTGTACGCTTGCGAAGAACGGTCATTCGAGCAGTTTTGTTCTTGTTTATTACAAAAATGTTCTTAGCTCTTATTTTGGAAATTCCATACGACCTTATATTTGTTGGACAAGTTGCAGTTATTCCACTTGGCATAAACATTATATTTCATCCGTTGTTCTTGGCGTTTCTTAGCCTTACTGTGCAGATTCCTGAACGTAAAAATACTGATGACTACCGAGACGCAATACGCGCATTAATCGTCGGTGCAGATCACGACATAGTGAATCTTCACATGAAGCGTGACCATTTTGGCACTTGGTCAAAGATTTTTTACTTTATTTATTCAATTGTCTTTCTATTCGTTTACGGCGTTATTGGAGTGTTGTTGTCGAATTTTGGATTCAACATATTTTCAATTGCATTGTTCTTATTCTTTATGTCACTTGTTACCTTTTTTGGTGTTAGAATTCGAGGGTCGACAAAGGACATTGTGGTTTCAGGATCGCGTAGTAGCTTGATCGGATCGTTGTTTGACGTATTCATGCTTCCGGTAGTTCGCGCAGGACGTTGGATGAGCGTGAAGGTTGCAAAAATTAATGTATTTATTTACTTCTTTGATTTCATTATTGAAGCTCCGTTTAAAGTTGCTGTTAATTTTGTAGAAGGTTGGCTTGCGTTTGTTAGGGAGAAGAAAGAAGAAATCTAGGGTTAGGTTGTTGTGTTACAGACCTACGAACTGTACAGACTTGCAGACCGAGAAACGTCTATGTTTGTAGGTGCGTATAGTCTGCCTTCCCTGAGGTAAATCAAGGCTGTGCCTGTGTTTGACGAATGGGTAGGTCGGTCTATAACTAAAATGTGTATTATTTGATTAGGAGGCATGCCCCGTAGTAGAAACTTTGAAAAACTTTCTGAAGTTTGTAGTTGTTCCGGTATTTTAACTCTAAGCAAGGTATAGAATTCATTGCGCAGATAATATTGTAAGTTTTAATAGATACACATAAATCAAAGTTCTCACTACAGGGCATGCGAACATTACATCAAAAAGTAACTATATGGCACTGGGCTGGATTGTTTTTTCTTGTCATTTTTATTTTAAGTATCTTGGCAAATACCTGGCAAAGTCAGTTTAAGGCAGACGTGCCTGAGATAGGTGTAACGTTTTCTAACGTGTACGCAATGGAAATTTTGGATGATTGGAAAGGCGCATATTCCAAAATGCTAAATGACCTTGGCGTAAAGAGTCTACGCTTGCCAGTGTATTGGTCTCAGATCGAATCGACAGAGGGCGTGTATAGTTTTGACGATCTTGATTGGATGATGGAAGAAGCAGTTTTGCACAATGTTAATGTAACTTTGGTTGTAGGTGTAAAAGTGCCTCGTTGGCCTGAATGTTTTATTCCAGATTGGGCAGAGGGTTACGAAAAGGACTACTTAAGAGCAGAGGCTACTAGATTTGTTCGAGATGTAGTTTTACGATACCGGACGAACACCGCACTTGAGCGCTGGCAAATAGAAAATGAATCATTATTTTATTTTGGTGAATGTCCGTTGCCGGATTTATTACGCATAGAAGAGGAAACTGAACTTGTGCGCTCGCTAGATAAAGATAATGAAATTCAGTTAACCACTAGTGGCGAACAAGGTTTTTGGGCTTTTCGGGCATCATTTGCAGAGGTTATTGGCGCAAGTTTATATAGAGTTGTCTGGAATGAAATTTTTGGATACATTGTTTTCCCATACAGACCAGAGCTATATTCTCTACAGCGCTTGGTTACATCTACTCTAACAGATAAGGTTGTTATTGCTGAACTTCAGGCTGAACCTTGGCTACATAAAGACACAGGGCTAGGCGACACAGAAGCACTTTATGCTGCCTTTACTGCAGAGGATTTATTTGAAAATGTTAAGTTTGCAAAAAGAACTGGAACAGATGAAATTTTTCTCTGGGGAGTGGAATGGTGGTATTATTTATTAGAGCAAGGTGATGACAGATTATGGAATGCGGCGCGTGAAGTATTCAGTGAGAATTAATGCACTGCTTAATTTATTGTCCAAATACATATTTCTATGTTGGCTGGGAGGAAAAAGATAAAAACTAAAGTCAAGTTTGATTACGACGTGATAGTCATTGGTTCAGGTTCAGCCGGTTTTAGTTCTGCGGAAGTCGCGCGCGATTTGGGTGCTAGCGTTTGTATTGTGGAAAAAGCAGAAGTTGGCGGAGAGTGTCCAAACTGGGCGTGTGTGCCTACAAAGGCAATGTTGCGCTCTGCAAAACTTTACTATCAGGCAAGATATAAACTTTCGGAGTATGGAGTGCATGCGGATGGAGTAACGTTTAATTTTAGCAAAATAATGCAACGCAAAGATAACGTTATAGATACAATTACGGGCACTGGCAAGAAACTCGACAGAATTGCAAAAGAGCTTGGAATTGATGTTGTGAAAGGCGAAGCTATTTTCTTAGATGCACATACGTTAAAAATTGCTAAAAAGAAGATTAGCGGTAAATCAATTATTATTGCTACTGGATCGGTGGATTTTGTGCCTCCAATAGACGGAATAGAGCAGGTAGGATATTTAAGTTTTAAAGATGTTGTTTCGCTAAAGCGATTGCCTGGCTCGGTTGCTATTGCTGGCGGAGGGCCGGTTGGCTGTGAGTTTGCTACTTTTTTTAGCATGCTTGGAAGCAAGGTTACAATTTTACAACTAGCTCCTCAGCTTTTAAATCATGAAGACGAAGAGGTTTCCGCAGTAGTAGAAAGAATGATGCGAGAGCGTAGAGTAAATGTGTTGGTTAATACAAAAGTGCTCGGAGTTTTAAAAGAGGGACGGAAAACTCGCGTTACTTATCAGACTGGCACAAATAAAAGGCAGTCAGTTGCTGTTGATGCGTTCATTTTGTCAGTAGGCAAACGAGCAAATGTCGAGGATTTAAAGCTTGAAAAGGCGGGGGTTAAGTTGAGCGATAATGGCAGACTTGTTGTAGACGAACATTTACAAACAAACATACCGAATATTTTTGCAGCAGGAGATGTATCGAGCAGTGCAATGTTTACGAATGTTGCGCATTTCGAGGGTTCTATTGCCGGTTATAATGCTATGCAAAAGCGCACGCAGAGTATGAGGAATATTGATATACGCGTTGTGCCACGAGTAACATTTGTTGAGCCAGAAGTAGCTTCGGTAGGCATAACGCCACTTGAGGCCAGTAAATCTAAAAAGGCTTTTTCAGTATCGAGTTTTCCAGTTGGTGCTTTAGGGCGAGCAGTGACCGAAGGAGAGAGGATTGGTTTAATCAAAATAGTTATAGATAAAAAGACAAGAATGATACTTGGCGGGCATATGGTAGGGCCACAGGCAGGCGAGGTGATTCACGAAATTGCGCTTGCCATGCATGCAAATCTAAAAGTTGATGAGTTAGAGAGTATGATTCACGCATTTCCAACCTATTCAGAGGCGGTTTCGGCAGTGGCTGGTGGTTTTTAGATGTGCAATTTTCTTATTTAGAATATGGAAATTTATCTTTATATATTAATGGGCGTTGTGGTAATTTTGATTACAATGGCCTATGTTTTTTTAAGTCTTGGGATTGCGATAGTCTCAGGTGCGCCATGGGTGCCAACTAAACGAGCCCTTGCTAAGCGAATGTTTGAGTTAGCCGATATAAAAGAGGGAGATACTGTGCTCGATTTAGGTAGTGGTGACGGAAGTTTACTTTTTGTAGCAGTAGAGGATTTTGGAGCTAGCATAGGAGTTGGGTTTGAGATTAACCCATTTTTGGTTTGGTACACTCGATTTAGGGCAAGACGCGCTCATATTAAGGAAAAGATAAAGGTAACAAGAGGCAATATGTATAGGGCTCCGTTGCCTGACGTCGATATTGTAGCTTTGTATTTGCTTCCAAAAACAATGGATAAGTTAAGGCCAAGATTTGTGCAGTATTTAAATCCAGACGCAAAAATCGTTTCGCATGCTTTTAAGTTTGCAGGAGTTGTCCCAGAAAAGGTGATTGACACTCCAAAGGATAGTTTGTATTTATATCGTGTGAGGGATTTAGCGTAGGGGACTCTAGAATTCATAATTTAGAATTTAGAATCCAGTTGCGAGAATTCAGTAGCCGGGTAGGGGCGGGGTTTCCCCGCTTTTTTGCTTTCTGTCTGTCACCGAGTTACTTGTAGGGGCTACAGAATACAGAAGATTGGTAGTGGTGTAGTTTCGGATCATACGCAATTTGGGTGGAGGAGTCATCTAATCTGCCAGGTTAGGATTTGTTTGATCCATTTAATAAGTAGAAAGTTACCATTTCGACGAGTCTGTAGGTCGCGAGGAGAAATCTTTCGGAGATCTCAGCGAACCGC
>JAUYIW010000033.1 GCA_030688135.1 Candidatus Uhrbacteria bacterium
AGGGATACGTGAACGCGAAACTCAATATTACCAAGTCTCAAACAAAAGAAGATATATTTTTTTATCATCCAAACTATGAGGAGCTTGTGAACGCGGCGCAGAACACTAAGGCTTATACTGAGGCTTTTCCAGAAGTTAAAGATTTAATTCGTGGGCACTTACCGCTTTTGGGAGAGCATAATATAGAAAACGCTCGCGCAGTGTTTGCAGTGACTCGCAAACTTAATATTGACGATTCTGACGTTCAGGTTGCTATGGAATCGTTTAAACCATTGGCGCATCGTTTAGAGGAGATTGGTGAAGTGAACGGAATTCTATTTGTTAATGATTCAATTTCTACTACTCCTGAATCTGCAATAGCGGCAGTGAATGTTTATGCAGATAGGCTAGGCGCAATTATTCTTGGTGGAGAGGATAGGGGATACAAGTTTGACGCGCTTGCAGATCGACTATCGGAAATAGGGGACGTGTTTGTTTATATAATGCCTGGTGGTGAAAGAATCTGCGAATCTATGACCCGACATAATATATCGTATATTCCCATATCAACTATTGACGAAGCGGTGAAGCTAGCGGCTGGTGCGCTTAGCGAGGGTTCGGTTTGTTTACTTTCGCCTGCGTCACCAAGTTATAACCAGTTTAAAAACTTTGAGGAACGAGGACATGCCTTTAGATTAGCCGTACAGAACTTGGCTTAGAATGAGTATCTAAAAACTCGATGGCCTTAACTTCTACGCCCCGGCAGTCTATTAAATCATAGATTCACCATCTCGACCGAGGTTGTTGATCAATTCACCCCGCATTCACCATCTCGACCGAGGCTGTTGATCAACTAGTGGAGAGATCTAGCCGATTAGATCCCTCGACTCAACTGATAGCCCTCGCTCGGGATGGTGGTGTGGTTGGTGTAGGGATGGTTGGTTGGAATAGCCTATAGAGACCTCGGTATACGTTAGTCATAGTTGCCTATAGGGCTTTTTTAGTTTAGAATACTAGCATTATGATTTGGACAATTATTATATTTTTAGTAGTGCTTTCGG
Source organism: Candidatus Uhrbacteria bacterium (assembly GCA_030688135.1). Classification (GTDB taxonomy): domain Bacteria; phylum Patescibacteriota; class Patescibacteriia; order UBA9934; family UBA9934; genus JAUYIW01. The sequence goes on from JAUYIW010000033.1 coordinate 1,041, forward strand.
TGCTTGTTTTAGCTCATGAATGGGGTCATTACTTCACTGCAAGAAAAATTGGCGCAAAGGTAGAGGAATTTGGCTTGGGATTTCCTCCACGACTATATTCATGGAAAGGAAAGGATGGAATGGAGTGGTCAATCAATCTAATACCGATTGGTGGCTTTGTAAAAATTAAAGGCGAGTCTGGCGATGGGCGTAACGACAAAGATAGTTTTGCTTCAAAGTCAGTTTATAAGCGGACAATAGTTCTTCTTGCCGGAGTGTTCATGAATTTGGTTATTGCTACTGTTATTTTTACAATTGGTTTTGTGGTTGGCATTCCAGCAATTACAGAAGGTGGAGTCTCAAAATACGCAATTGTAACCGAAGAGAGTGTAAATGTTACCGATGTTTTATCTCAGTCCCCGGCGGACATTGCAGGTATGCAGGTAGGAGATGAAATAGTATCAATTAATGGAGTAGCATATGCAAGCGGAGAAGAGGCGCGTGAAGTTCTTGTTGCTGGAAGCGAAGGCGATGTATTTGAATTTAGTATTTTGCGCGAAGGAGAAGCAGAAACTATCTTGGTACAGTCCTCCTACATTGAGGAGATTGAGCGTTCAGCGGTTGGGGTTGTGATGCTTCAAACCGGAACTGTCAGGTATCCATTTTATCTGGCGCCTGTTAAAGGTGTAGAGCTAACAGTTCGCTATACCGGAGCGATTACTTATGCTTTTTATGACATAATCAAAGGACTTGTTGTTGGAGATGGAATGTCTGTTGAAGTTTCTGGCCCAATTGGAATTGCACAATATACCGGAGAGGCAGTAAGGATGGGATTCTTAACACTTTTGAACTTTGCGGCAATACTTTCAATTAATCTTGCGATTATTAATGTGTTGCCTTTCCCGGCATTAGATGGTGGCAGAGCTGTGTTTGTGTTGATTGAGGCAATAAGACGTAAGCCGGCAAGTCCAAAGCTCGAAGCCGTGATTCATAATTTAGGCTTTGCACTTCTAATGATTCTAATCATAGTAGTAACATACAGAGACGTATTGAATCTTCTGTAATTACAAGGGTCCGAAGATGTACGGATTATTTACAGATATACAGATGTACCGATTAGATAGTAAGGGATCGTGATTGAGGCTATCTGTACACCCGTATATCAGTATATTGGTAACAATCGGTACACCCAGCTGAGCTGGGTACATCAGTAGGAGCCTTGTAAATCAATAAAATATGAAAAAAGAACTTGAACAATTGCGTGATGAATTTTTGAGCGCAGTCAAAGATGTAGCCGACGCCGCTGGTCTTGAAGATCTTCGAGTAGAGTATTTAGGTCGAAAAGGTAAGCTTGCCGGTATTATGAAACAGCTTCCTAGCCTTGCTGAGGATTTGCGAAAAGATATGGGATCATTTGCAAACGAAGTAAAGGCGGCAATAGAAACTGCATTTACTGAAGCACATGATTCATTGCATGAAATTGACCGAGAGTCTCGACGTGAAGTCGAGTGGCTCGATATTACAATGCCAGGCACACAACCAAAAACAGGGCATTTGCATTTGGTTACTCAGGCCATAGAAGAGGTGAACAATATATTTGCTCGACTTGGATTTGTATTGGTACGACACCCAGAAGTTGAATGGGACTTGTATGCGTTTGAGTCGCTCAATATGCCAAAAGATCATCCTGCAAGGGATGAATGGGAAACGTTCTTTATTGCAGATGGAGAAAAGCAAATGGTTGGTGAAAATGGAAAAGTAGTGTTAACCCCTCATACTAGCAATGGACAGGTAAGGGAGATGGAAAAAGGTAATATGCCTATTCGCATGATTAACATTAACAAATGTTACCGACGTCAGTCCGATGTTTCGCACGCTCCAATGTTTCATCAGTTTGAAGGATTAATGATAGACAAAAATGTAACCATTGCCGAACTAAAAGGAACGATTGATTTCTTTGCGAAGAACTTCTTTGGTGCTGACCGCGAAATTCGTTTACGTCCGTTTCATTTTAGATTTACCGAGCCTAGCTTTGAGATCGATATAACCTGCGATGTTTGCAAGGGCACAGGTGGCGATGAAAGTGCGGTATGTCGCTTGTGTAAAGATGGTTGGTTAGAACTCGGTGGCGCCGGCATGGTACATCCTAATGTATTGAAGGCCGGTAATCTTGATCCAGATGAATATACTGGCTTTGCATTCGGTTGGGGAGTAGAGCGAACAATGATGATGAAGGCAGGATTAAACATTGCTGACATACGAACACTTTATAGGAATGATCTTAGGTTCTTACGCCAGTTTTGAGTCAAAGGCAATAAAGAGATCGTTGAAATACTCCTTTTTTCACCATTTCGACCAGTCTCCGAGGAGAAATCTTTCGTAGCCGTCAACAAGGTGAAAGATCTCTCAGTCGCTCCGCTCCTTCGAGATGGTAAATTGGAGTATTAGGACGATCAAATAAACTCAGTCTAATGACAATAAACCTTGCGGCCTGATAATCAATTTAAGTTCGTCGACAATAAACTTTAGCTTCAGCATACTTTGAGAATTAATAATTGGACGTCTGATTTAGTTTTATGAACATACTTGCTAGCTATAATTGGATAAAAGAATACTTAAAAACTGATGCTACACCTGCTGATTTTGCTCGTGAGCTTAGTTTGAAATCAATGTCGGTTGAGTCTGCTACGCAATTGGCTGATAGCTTTAAAAAAATGGTTGTAGGTGTGGTAAAGGAAATTAAAGCTCATCCAAACGCTGATAGACTAAAGATTGCGTTAACTGATATTGGATCGGACACAGTGGAAACTGTTTGTGGTGGGACGAATCTAAAAGAGGGTATGCGTGTATTTGTAGCGCTCCCTGGCGCAAAGGTTCGTTGGCACGGAGAGGGTGATTTAGTAGAACTTGCAGAAACAGAAATCCGTGGTGCAAAAAGTTTTGGAATGATTTGCGCCCCTTCTGAAGTTGGTTTTGAAAAAGCACCATGCGTTCCTGGAGGAATTTGGGATTTAACCAATATAACCGACGCAAAAGCCGGGACATCAATCGAAGACGCATTAAACATTGATGACACAATTTTCGATATTGAAATTACAACTAACCGACCGGACGCGATGAGCATTATAGGTCTTGCGCGCGAAGGTGCGGCCGTAACTGGTGGTGAGTTTAACTTTGAAACAATCGATTTGCCACAGGAGGCTGAATCTCCGGTATTTCCTTTAAGAGTTACTGTTAAAGATGAAGATTTATGTCCGCGCTATATGGCAGTAGTAATGGACGGCATAAAGGTTGGACCTTCGCCTGCATGGCTTCAGATGAAGATTTTGCTTGCTGGGCACAGGCCAATTAATAACATAGTAGACATTACAAATTTGATCTTGCACGAATATGGTCAGCCGCTTCATGCTTTTGATTATGAAAAACTCGAAGGTGAGGAGATTATTGTAAGGCGTGCAAAAAATGGAGAGAAGTTTTTAGCGCTCGATGAAAAAGAATATGAGCTAAATAGTGATAATCTTGTTATTGCAGATAAAAAACGCCCAGTTGCACTCGGTGGAGTTATGGGAGGACAGGATTCCGGTACATGGGACGGTACAACTACGGTGGTGTTTGAGGCTGCTACGTTTGACCCTGTTTCGGTACGAAGAACTGCGCGTGGACTAAATTTGTTTTCAGACTCTCAGTTATTATTTGAAAAAGGGCTTTCTACAGAGTCGCCAGCTATAGCACTTGCCCGTGCAATTCAGCTAACACGCGAAATTGCAGGTGGTAAAGTTGCAAGTGCAGTAATTGATGAAAGAGCACAAGAATATAAACCAAAGTCATTCAGATTTAGACCACATAAAGTAAGGGAACTAATGGGAGTCAATTTAGAAGAAAATGAAATGTTTGAAATTTTAGAGAGACTTGGTTTTACAGTTGAGGCTACCGGAGAGGTGAGCGATCCGAGTGATTATTCTGTTATTGTTCCGTTCTGGCGAGGTAATGATATTGAAAGTGAAGTTGATTTTGCAGAAGAGATTGCACGCATTTACGGTTATCATAATCTGCCGTCGGTTCTACCGCAGGGCGCGCCTCCTAGTACTATTGGAGATCAGGATTTGGTTTGGGAAAAGTGGGCAAAAGATTTGCTTGCAACTTCTGGCTACACTGAGTTGTTTGGATACTCATTTGTAAGTCAGGATGATTTAAGTAGGTATGGGCTTGATCCCGACAAGGCGATTAGATTGCATAATCCTCTAACGTCTGACCTTACGCATATGCGAACTTCGCTTATGCCATCGCTTTTGAAAGACATTAAAATGAACCAGGGCGAGTTAACACAGGGGAGTGTGTTCGAGTTAGCTCGAATTTATTTGCCACGTGAGAAAGATCTTCCAGAAGAGAGAACTCAACTTACTATTGCTGAGTTTGGATTAATCGAAGTCGAGCCTGCATTTTTGCGAGTAAAAGGTATGATTGAGGAAATGGCAAAGAAGTCTGGATTGAGACTTTCGTTTGATCGCTCTGTTGACTCCTCCTCTTTCCAAGGGGAGGTTGGGAGGGGTTCTGGCAAGGGCGCCCATTGGCATCCAAATCGAAGCGCTAGAATAATTTTGAATGATGAGTCGGTTGGCGTTATAGGTCAGCTTTCTTCCGAGTATCAAGACGCGTTTGGAATTGACCGGCCACTTGTGGTAGCGCAAATAGATTTTCAAAAGATTCAACCATGGATGCATGTGGCGCGTCGTTATGTGCCAATCGCTGATTATCCGGCTATTACTCGCGACCTTGCCATTGTGGTAGATGAAAAAGCAGAGTTTGAAAGTTTAGCCGGCACGATTAAGGAACAGAGCTCCATTGTTGAGAGTGTTGATTTGTTCGATATATATCGAGGCACCGGAATCCCAGAGGGTAAAAAGAGTGTAGCATTGTCGATAACATTACGAGCGCCTGATCGCACCTTGTCTCATGAACACGCCGATGATGTTATTTCTGCTGTAGAAAAAGCACTCAAGGAGAAATTTAGTGCGGTTATTAGGTAGGGTATTTGAGAGCATTTTAGGGAAGTTGAGGGAGGCCATGCGATTAACAGGGAGGTTATTCTGAACGCGGAGAGGTTAATCAGGTTGCGCAGAGGTTAGAAAGAGGTTGAAAATATATTATGAAGAAAAAGCCGTATCATGATAATTTTCTCTGGCAGCGATCGGATGCATTTGTTAAGTTGACTTACGCTTTTACGAAAGACTTTCCTAAAGAAGAGCTCTATGGAATCATCTCACAATTAAGGCGAGCTGCACTTTCAGTACCTCTTAACGTTGTAGAAGGAAATGCTCGGAGTAGCACTAAAGAGTTAATTCGTTTTTTGATAATCGCACGAGGATCATTGGCTGAGTGCTCATACTTGCTTGAGCTTTCAAGAGACCTTGGATATTTGTCAGAAGAGAAGTATAATAATATTGAATATGTTAGAAATCATATAAGTTATTTACTTCAACAAAGTTTGAATAGTTTATCGAGATAACCCTTTAGTTTCTTGTGAACCTCTCTCTAATCTCTCCGTGATCTGATAAAACCTCTCTGTTTGTCGTATAACCTCTTTTTAATCTCTTTCACCTTTTTTCACCTCTTGACCCAATACGATATGATCGACGCTACTGACATTCTCTACATTGTTCTCGCATTTTGTGCCCTTTGGGTAACTGCATTTATTTGTTGGTTTATTTATCAGATTGCAGTAGTTCTTAAAAATGTTAATGATGTTTTAAGTGAAGTTAAGTTCCAGATTGAGCGTGTAGAGCAAGCATTGAATGGCATAAAATCTAAGTTTGACGCCGGTACCGGACATTTGGGTTCATTGGCTGACGACATTAAAAGGGCTGCAAGTAAATGGAAAGGCACCAAGTAAAAAATAAAATCCGCTCAGATTCTTTACCATCTCGACCGAGAATGTCCATTGGCGAGTGGAGAGATCTAATCAAATAGATCCCTCGACTCACCTTCGGCTCGCTCGGGATGAAAGGAGGAACGGGCGGGTTTTTTGTTCTTAAAAGAAATCAATTCGCCAATAAGGCGGGTTTTTGGTAAGATTTGTTTCACAGCATACAACATACAGAATCCAGTAGTCAGAATCCAGTATCTAGACTATCTATTAACTACTATCTACTTCCTGTGCAACCTAAAGACTTTGTACATCTTCATACGCACTCGCACTATTCGCTTTTAGAGGCTCTACCTAGCCCAAAGGCGCTTGTTGGGCGTGCTAAAGAGCAGGGAATGAGCGCACTTGCAATAACTGATAACGGAGCAATGTATGGAGCAGTGGAGTTCTACAAGGCGTGTAAGGCAGAAGGAATACAGCCAATTATTGGACTCGATGCTTATATTGCACCAAATAGGATGACCGACAAGCGAGCACGATTTGATGACAAGCCGTACAGACTAACGCTTCTTGCATTAAACGTTGCGGGTTATAAGAACTTAATGCAAATATCAACAGCGGGATTTTTAGATGGCTTTTATTACAAACCACGAGTAGATAAAGAATATCTTCGCGATCACGCAGAAGGTCTAGTAGCTTTGTCTGGTGGTATTAAGGGAGAGATTGCAACTTTGCTAAGTATGGGGAATGCGGAAAAAGCAAAGGAAACAGTTGAAGACTATAAATCTATTTTTGGCTCTGACAATTTTTTTCTAGAACTTATTCACCATCCGGATTTTCCAAGGCAAGTTGAGGCCAATACGCAGATCAAGGCGCTCGCAATAGAGAGCAATACGCCTCTAGTAGTTACAAGAAATCCATTTTATTTAGATCCAGATGACCGTGAGGCCTACGATGCACAGCTATGCATTCAGCGTGGACGTACGCTTGATGAGTTTAGGCAGGCAAATTCAGAGGACATTGATCTATCTTTTAGTTCACCTAAAGAGATATGCGATGCATTTTCCGATTTGCCAGAAGCACTTTTGAACACAAAAATTATTGCTGATCGTGTTGATTTTGAAATGGATCTTGGTCATGACTATCTTCCAATTTTTCCAATGCCGGAAGGCAAGAGCGATAATGATTATTTGCACGACTTAGCTTGGCAGGGTTTGCAAAAGAGATATTCTGAAATTACACCAACACTTAAAGAACGTTTTGATTTTGAATACGAAACCATTAAGCGCATGGGTTTTGCGTCTTATTTTATTATTGTTCAGGACTTTATTAACTTTGCAAAAGATAAGGGAATTTTAGTTGGCCCTGGTCGTGGATCTGCGGCAGGTTCAATTATATCTTATGCACTAAGAATTACTGACCTTGATCCATTGAGATACGGACTTCTGTTTGAACGATTTCTAAATCCAGACAGAATAAGCATGCCTGATATTGACATGGACTTTGCAGATAACCGTCGTGGTGAGGTTTTAGACTACGTTACACATAAATATGGAGAAGATAGAGTGGCAGGAATTATTACTTTTGGGACAATGATGCCTCGCGCTGCTGTTCGTGACTCTGCGCGCGTGCTTGGATTAAGTTACGACGAAGCAGATCTTATAGCTAAAACGGTTCCTCCTCCGGTGCAGGGACGCCACACGCCACTTCCGATTGCTATCAAAGAAGACGTTGAATTAAAACAGCTCTACAATACAAATCCAATGGCGCGTAGAGTAATCGATCTTGCGATTCGTATTGAAGGTAATCCTCGACATGCCTCCCAGCACGCTTGCGGGATCGTTATTGGTGATATTCCATTGATCGAACGCGTGCCACTTCAGAAGGGTCAGCGTGAGGACATGGCACTCATTACACAATATTCGCTCAATAATGCAGAGGCTGTTGGGCTTGTGAAAATGGATTTCTTGGGTCTTTCGAACCTTACTATTATTCAGGACGCGCTTGAGATTATAGAAGCGGTTCACAAAAAGAAAATAGATCTTGATACGATTCCTCTTGATGATAAAAAGACTTTTGAACTGCTTGGACGTGGTAATACAACCGGGGTATTTCAGTTGGAATCAGACGGAATGAAGCGCTACATCCGTGATTTAAAGCCAACACAGTTTGAAGATATTATTGCCATGGTTAGTTTGTATCGTCCTGGGCCAATGCAATTTATTGAAAGTTTTATTCGACGCAAACATGGAACAGAGGAGATCACGTACGAACATCCATCCATGGAAAATGCATTTAAGGAAACTTACGGTATTCCGGTTTATCAGGAGCAGGTGATGCAGGTTGCAAAAGACATGGCAGGTTTTACAGGTGGTCAGGCTGATACTTTGCGAAAAGCAATGGGAAAAAAGATTGCCGAACTTATGGCAAAGATGAAGGTGATGTTTATAGAGGGTGCCGTAAAGAATGGCGTTTCCAGTAAAATTGCAACGGTAGTATTTCAAAAGCTTGAGGATTTTGCTGCGTATGGGTTTAATAAATCGCATGCTGCTTCATATGCGCTGATTGCTTACAGAACAGCGTATCTCAAGGCTTACTATCCGGCAGAATTCATGGCAGCGCTAATGAACTCGGACATTAATTCAATAGACCGTATTACTATTGAGGTTGAAGAATGCAGTAGGCTTGGAATCCAAGTTCTCTCACCTGATGTGAATGAATCTTTTGCCGGCTTCGCAGTTGTGCCAGAAACCGGAAACATTCGTTGGGGTCTTGCAGCAATTAAAAACTTTGGTGAAGAAGTGGCACGCGTATTAGTGCGTGAACGAAAAGAGAATGGCGAGTTTAAGGATTTAGTCGATTTTGCTTCTAGAATACCTTCGCATTCTTTTAATAAAAAATCAGTTGAGTCTTTGATCAAGGCCGGTGCACTTGATAGATTTGAGGATCGTGCAACTTTAGTAACAAATATTGATCAGCTTCTTTTATTCAATAAGCAGGTTCACAAAGAAAAAGAGCAGAATCAGGTTTCTATGTTTGATGTTGCGCCAGGTATGAGCAAAAGTAGGCTAACTCTAAAAAAAGGAGGCATTGTGTCTAAGCGTGAATTAATGGCTTCTGAAAAAGAGTTACTAGGTATTTATGTGTCTTCGCATCCCGCAAGACTTTTTGGGGATTCATTTTCAGGACTTGTTAGTCCGTGCAGTGCAATTAAATCATTTGAAGATGGAAAGATTGTTTATCTTGTTGGAGTGATTTCAGAAGTAAAAAAGATACTTACAAAAAAGAAGTCAGAGCCAATGGCATTTGTACGACTGGAAGATACTAGCGGTACTGTTGAACTTGTTATATTTCCAAAATTATTTGCAAAAACAAGAGAGATGCTGCTTCCGGACACGCTAGTGGTTTTAAATGGCAAGGTGTCTGTACGTGAACGCGATCAGAGTGAGGATAGGTCAGTATTGGTCGATAACATGGTATCTTTTACAGAGGCAGATATTCCAGCTGTGGCAAATATGTTAAAAGACGGTGTGTGGTATGAAAATGGATTTGAACCTGCTGAGTCTCCGTTTGAGCAGGATACAGGTGGAATATTTATTGTAGTGCCAGAACAGCCATCGAATGATTTGATTGTAAAGCTTAGGCAGATTTTCAAAGACGCACCTGGTTCGGAACAGGTATATTTAGTAGTCCGTTCAGGAGACGTAAACCGTAGAGTAATTACCGAGTATAAGATTCATAAGTCTTCGGAAGTCATTGAAGCCATTGAGAATGTGGTCGGCAAGGGGATGGTGAGCTTTTCGTAATAGCTATACAACTCGAATATTCTAGTGTACAATAAAGAGGATTAACCTAGAATCTATGCCCTGTAGTAGAAACTTTGAAAGACTTTTAAAAGTTTGTAGAAACCTAGTAATTTACCTCAAAGTAAGGCACTATCATCATTGTTAAAATATTCTGATAAGTTTTAGTAGATACACATAAATCAAAGTTTTCACTACAGGGTATGCCAAAACAAGCTCCAAAACCAAGATCTGGCGCGGCTCAAAAACCGCTTTCAAGATCACTCCGTATTTATCAAAAAATAGCAATTGTATTTGTTGTACTTTCTTTCTTGCTTTTATTGATTGTGCTTTACCTTTCTGTTTCAAAGGCTACCATTAAAATAACTCCAAATCCGCAGGTAGTTAGTTCAAATGTTTCGATTGAAATTACAGCCAACCCTTCAGGGATTGGGCAGGTGAACGGTTTGGTAACAGAAGAGTCATTTAGTAAAGCTGAGATTTTTTACATGCCCGAGGAAGGGGCTTCAGCAGTTGAGGGAAAGGCAGGTGGAGTTGTTACACTGATTAACAGTACAGGTTCTGATCAGCCGTTAGTTGCAACGACACGGCTATTGTCGGAAGAAGGTGTTTTGTTTCGATTGGATGAAGCTGTAACTGTTCCTGCTGGCGGTGAAGTTGATGCAATCGCGCATGCGGATAAGGAGGGGCTTGCAGGCGAAGTAGGACCAACTCAATTTACGATTCCGGGGCTTTCTGCATCACTTCAAGAGGTAATTTATGCTGTTAGTATCGATTCGATGACAGGAGGCGTGGAGTATATTAGTGTTATTTCGCAAGATGATCTTGATCAGGCTGCTACAGATTTAGAAGCTGAAATTCTAGAAGGTGCAAAATTAAAGTTGCAGGAAGCCGTTGATGTTGCTGTTTACGATGGGGCAGCTTACTTAACTGAAGTAGCAGAAAAGATTAGCGATACCGAGCCTGGAACAGAAGCAGGGTCGTTCAGTATCTCAATAAAGATGAATGTAACAGCGGTATTTTATAGCTCTAGTCTTGTTGCGGAAGCTGCAGAGAAAGGACTTTATTCAGAAGTTCCAACTGGCTATGAGTTTGCACGAGTGAACGAAGAAGGATTACAAGTATCGATTCAATCGGTAGATACATCTTCTGGGGTCGCTACTGCTAGCGTTTATTTGGACGGCGAAGCAGTGATTTCATCGGTAAGCGATGTTCTAGATAAGGAACGATTGATTGGAAGGTCATCAGGTGAAGTTAAGACACTTCTTGAATCGTTCGATGCAATTGATGAAGTTTCGGTTAGCTTTACGCCATTTTGGCTAAAGCGTGTTCCAACACTAGCGGATCACATTAAGATTGTTGTGGAAGATATTGACTAACATCTAATATGGTTACGAATCTACGAAAGGCTACAAAACTTGAAACTAATAGTGTTAAAGATTAGAACAAAAGCGGGGCAACAGCGCCTCGTTTTTGATCGGTATATCAGTAACAATTAGTACATTAGTAGGAACCAAGCTTGTCGATTATTTTAATTTGACTTTTATCGAGTCTGATATACAATAGATACATCGTAATGACCGGGCTTAACCAACCAGTGAGCGATCAGAATGTGCCTGCTGTACATATAATCGAGTGGATTGTTGATCGAGAAAGTTCAATAGTCAACTCGGGTGGAAACGCCTCGTAATTTACGGGGTCCCGAGGTCAGTCTATATTAAGATTGAGTTCGGTTTTTTTAATTTTATAATCTGTCATTCTGAGCGTAGCGAAGAATCTTTCGTCAACTAAAGATCCTTCGTCGCTATGCTCCTCAGGATGACAAGACGATATGCAAAATGAAAAACTACATGCAATGCGACATACCGCAGCTCATGTTTTAGCGGCGGCTGCTCAGCGCCTTTACCCCAATGCTAAGTTTGGTGTAGGTCCTGTAATAGAAAATGGCTTCTATTACGATATTTTATTTCCAGAGCCAATCACAGAAGCTGATCTTAGAAATCTTGAGAAAGAAATGCAAAAGATTATAAAAGAAAAACATGACATGGTGCGTGAAGAAATGTCGATCGATGACGCTATTTCACTATTTAAAAATGAAAAGCAAGATTTTAAGGTTGATTTACTAACTGACCTTAAAGAAAAGGGAACTACAAAAATAAATCCAGAAGAGGCACAGGATATCGATATCGAAAAGCCGGATGTTGCGTCAATTTATAGGACCGGTGATTTTGTTGACCTTTGTCGTGGGCCGCATTTAGATAATGTAGGTGAAATTGGAGCTTTCAAAATTTGGAAGTTAGCTGGAGCGTATTGGCGAGGTAATGAAGAAAATGATCAGCTACAACGCATTTATGGCCTTGTGTTTGAAACAAGAGAAGAGCTCAAGAATTATCAAACCATGCTTGAAGAAGCTAAGAAGCGCGATCATAGAAAGCTGGGAGCTGAGTTAGATTTATTTTCATTTTCAGATTTAGTAGGTCCGGGATTACCTTTATTTTCACCACGTGGAGCAATGGTTCGTGAAAAATTAACCGAGTTTGTTTGGGAGCTAATGAAGCCACATGGCTATACTCGTGTGTGTATTCCTCATATGGCAAAGTGTGATTTGTATAAAACTAGTGGACACTGGGATAAATTTGCAGACGATATTTTTCATGTGTCAAGTCAGAAAACCGATACTCAATTTGTATTGAAGCCAATGAATTGTCCGCATCACACTCAGATTTATGCCTCAAAAATGCGTAGTTATCGCGATTTGCCTTTGCGTTATAGCGAAGTGACCGCAGTGTATCGCGACGAAAACACGGGGCAGTTACAAGGTCTTTCCCGTGTTCGTTCGATTACGCAAGACGATGCTCATGTTTTCTGCAGGCCGGACCAGGTTAAGGAAGAGGCTTTAAAAATGTATGACATTGTTTCGCGTTTTTATGCCGCTTTCAATATGCCTCTTGAAATTCATCTTTCAGCGCATGATCCGGATAAAATGGATAAATATCTGGGGACGGAAGCTATCTGGGAAAAGGCAGAGGGCACATTAAAAGAGGTGTTGGAAAATATTGGTAAAGATTACAAAGTTGATATTGGTGAAGCTGCTTTTTATGGACCAAAGATCGACTTTATTGCAACTGACGCTATTGGGCGTGAGTGGCAACTTGCTACAATCCAAATTGACTTTAATCTTCCTGAAAGATTTGAACTTGAATATGTTGATAGCGATGGCAAGCAGCAGCGCCCGGTAATGCTTCATCGAGCGATTCTTGGATCTGTTGAGAGATTTATGGGAGTGCTCATTGAACACTACGCTGGGGCATTTCCAATGTGGCTTGCACCTGAACAGATTCGTTTAGCAACGGTTAGCGAAGACTTTGCTGGCTACGCCAAAGGGCTTTTGGAAAAACTTCGTTTAGGTGGAGTGCGCGTAGAATTAGATGACAGTTCGGATAAGCTTGGTAAAAAGATTCGGAATGCTGCAATGTCAAAGATTCCATGGACCATTGTTATTGGCGAGAAGGAAGTTGGCGGTGGAGACTTTAAGATTAATGTATTTGGATCTGAGGAAGATTTGTCGATCTCGCAAGATAAGATAATCGACAGTGCGCTTAAAGAGTCAAAGTTTCCAGTGTAAATTGAATTAAAGTGACGTCTCTTTTAGGTGTCACTTTTTGGTTTGGCGATATAATTAGATAACGAACTGTTGACAAATTCCCATTTTTGTGGTAAATTTTATCGTTCTTTGGAACGGTTCAGCATTTGCTGGGCTTTAGATGGGTGTCGATAGGCTACAGAAGTGGATCTTGGGAATGAGCTCGAGCCACGTGGGTAAAATCATTCTGAAGCGCTGTGACATTCAAATCATCGATGGGAGCTTTCGGAGCTGCATCGAAGGAGTGTGAAGCATGTACCGTGTAAACATTTGGTTCGTTCTCGCGGCCATCCTTTTCGGAGGTAGTTGCATGTTCGTCGTCGGTCTCTTCACGGGTACCCTCGACTTCTGTGCGGTCTACCTAGTGCCGCCGGTGGTGCTGTCGCTTCCCATTATGTTCATAGGTCTTCGCATCAAGTACGAGGCAGAGGAACAGGCGAGGATTGAACAGGAGAAGGAGCGCTCATTCCGTAAGGCCTTCTCGCAACTGCTCTACCACAGCAGCGTCGCCATGATGCACTGTGACCACATGCGGCAGGACTATGTCGATGAGAACGTGTCGAGCTTCAACAACGTGCCCGATGCTTACGCCGAGTGGTTCAAGGCTATGGACAAAGCCCATCCGTTGTTTATGGCTCCATCGGACGAGCAGCTCGGCGATTGGTCGAGGATGGTGACGGCACTTCTGGATGATCGCATCCGGCGGACCTGGAGTGACTTCGCCGACAGGCAACATGTCGCAATCAACGCCGTTCGCTCGCTGCTCCAGATGTCTGCGATCCTCGAGGCTTCTCGCTCTTCGGAACTTCGGGAGACTCGACTCGCTGCTCGTAAGGTGCGGTGGATGGCGGTCGAGCGCATGCTCGAGCTCGCGAATGTCATCTTCAACCGTCCCGGACCGCTGGCGAATCACCTGAATGAGCTCGGCAACCCGGCGTCGCTGCGCGACGTCGTCGAGGAGGATATGGGCAACCTCATGCTGGGCTATAAGCCCTGGCGTGACGATCTGCTGAAGTTCGTCTTCGCCAACTCCAAGACGGTCAAGCAGACGAACGACTAACTAGCCGCACCCCAGAAGATCGCATCTCGCGAACTTTCACTCTCGGGGTGCGGTCTTCTTTTTATAAAACCAAACTTCTGAGCATGCACCAAAACCTAGGGTTGGTTTACAGGGTAGCGGTAAAACGTAGCACAACTTTGAGTGTTGAACTAATGTAAATTATGCACATTTGCACCGATCGCGACAAATTTGTGTAATTTACATTAACTGATTTGTGGGGTATCCTGGGCGCTGTCTTTTGTTTGTAAAACCAAACTTCTGAGTATGCACTAACACCCGGGGTTGGTTTTAGGGCTCAAAATACTTGTAAATTGTCCCGAAGCAATTTACTGGATTTCTTGGGCTATGAGAGGGTGGTGCATTGAGTATAGAACTCGGGGGTCCACGGCATTACTTGACAAATTTGCTAAAATATACTAGGGTAACTTGTTCCATAAGGAGGTCGGAAATGGTGGAATCAACGTTGACCGGGTCGTTCGATGCCATCGATCACCCAAGCGCGGAGTTGGCAGGCAAGTTTCTTTCAAGGATTAGAACAAGGGCACAGTGCCCATTCGACATTCCTGAAATTGTTGTATCTTGTTTGCAACCTATTTTCAAAGTTGGCACAGCTACGCCAAACGATCCGATTGTACGCCGTCTTGTTATAGTGATCAATCGGAATAAGTGGCACGAGCTTCGTTCGCAAGTGTTCGGCCATGCCGAACAGATTATGTTGCGACAGTGGATATACGCACGTCTGCCTGTTGTTATTCGTATTAACATCAAGCCACGCCAGTTCCATGCGCTCGCGCAAAGTTGCGAGCTACTTGCTATGTTGTTTCTTCAACCAGAGGATGTTGAGCTTCTTCCTGCTCCGTCCATTGCATCCATCCAAGTTGCTTGAACCTTCAATGACCTCGTAATTGGGGTCGTTTCTTTTTTTCTAATTTTGTGTCATTATCACGCTATGCAAAAATCCAAGCTCATAACCATTGTTGGCCCTACTGCAACGGGCAAAACTGACCTCGCTATTCAAATTGCGAAGGAGTTTAATGGTGAGATAATTACTGCTGATTCAAAAACAATATATCGTGGAATGGATATTGGCACTGCTAAACCTAGGAAAAGTAGTCAGAATGCAATAGCCCGTAGCAGGTCCAAATCAATCAAAGATTTATTCCGCGATAAGCCGTATTTGGTTCACGGTATACCGCATTTTGGAATTGATATTGTAGATCCCAATGAAGAGTTTAGTGTTTCTGATTTTAAGGAGTACGCTGAAAAGAAGATTTCTGATATTTTATTACGCGATAAGTTGCCTATACTTGTTGGTGGAACAGGATTATATATTAGCGCCGTAGTCGATAACCTTAGCTTTACCAGTACACCAGCCAATGAAAAACTTCGACAAGAGCTTGACGCTTTAGACAACGATCAACTTATTAGTAGGCTTAGAAAGGCTGACAGCGAAGCGGTAGAAAGCATTGACGCAAATAATCGCAGACGTTTGATCAGGGCGATCGAGATAGTTCAAAGTTCAGGCAAGTCGCTTGCGGAACAGCAGACTAAAGGTGAACCAAAATATGATGTCTTGCAGATCGGTATTGAGTTGAGTCGTGAAGACTTATACGAGCGTATTGATTTCAGAGTTGATAAGATGATAGCGGAGGGATTGGTAGATGAGGTACGAGAACTGCGCGACAAATATGGCTGTAATTTAAACGCCATGACAGGGATAGGTTATAAGGAGATATGTATGTTTCTGGAAGGCTATGTAAAGCTTCGTGACGCAATTCAACTTATCAAGAGCGATTCTAGGCACTACGCTAAGCGTCAGATGACATGGTTTAAGCGCGATAGTAGGATTAAATGGGTTATATCTGCTGAAGAGGCAATCGATTTAGTCAAAGGCTTTAGATAATTAACCAACCCTCGGGGTTGGTAGTTGGGCTATATTAAGATGGCCTTGTTTTGAGGGAATGTAACAGCAGTTCGAATGTCATCGGTGCCATGGATCCATTTTAGAATTCTTGCCATTCCAAATCCACAACCCGCGTGCGGTACAGCGCCGTTCTTTTTATTTTGTTCAATGTACCAAGAAAAATCATCCAGACTTCCTCCGCGGTTTTTTAGTCGTGCAAACATTTTTGACTTTGTGAGCCTGTCTATAAGTTCATCAGCCTCATGCACTCGCGCGGCCGCCCCAACTGATTCACCTGCGACAGGGAGAATAAGGTCAGCGCTTTGTACTCGGCCTTTTCGCTCAGGGTCTGGAAGCATATTAAAGAATTTTTCAACTTCGATATCTGGATACATCATTGGATCCGGGAAGTGGGTTATAAAGATTGGTTGATTCCCTAGTTTTTCAACTAGCATTTGTTCACGAGTACTATTTATGTCATCGCCCCACTTTATAATTTCGCCCGCATCTTTCAGTTCTTGTATCGCCTGATCGTAAGTTAGGCGCGCGAATTTGCTTGGACAACTTGAAAGGCGAGTTCGTTCTGTCTCATTAATTTCTAAGTGGTCTCGAGTATTTGCAATTACATGTGCAACGTGGCTCACCATACCCTCGATTTGCTCGAGTAAGTCGTTAAATCCACCAGCAAACTCAATCTCGAGCATTGTAAATTCAGTCATATGTCTGTTATCGATTGCAGATTCTGCTCGAAAGCTTGGGCCGACACAAAAAACCCGCTGAACGAGCGGGACAAAAGCTTCCAAATATAGCTGGCCGGTTTGCGCCAGATAGGCGTTAGATGACTTGCCTTTGGGCTCAAACCATTTATGATCGCCGTCAACTCGAACTTCAAATAGCGTATCGATATTTTCGCATGCGCCACTTGCGCGAACAATACGAGGAGGGAAGGTTTCAATAAAACCTTGATCCTCAAAAAACGAACGTGCCGCCTTGAAAGTTGCTGCCTCTATGCGAAGTGTATTTTGCATAAATATGAGTTATGAATAAAAAAACACTCCCGATTACGGGAGTGAATTATTGGAAATTTTGTACCTAGCCCTTTGCAGATTTTAGGGATTTTCGATTTTCTTTGTTTTATGATTCTCTTAGGCATTGAAGAGAGCATACATGACCGGCCAATGGCGGTCAATTATTTATCCACATGACATTATTGAAGCCTTTCGCCAATTAGTCGTACCGTAGTATCAGGATCAGCTTTTCCGTGTGTTTCTTTCATTACTTGTCCCATAAACCATTGAAGTAGTTTAGTGTCGCCTGCTTTATAGCGCGCTACTTCGTCAGAGCTTTCTTCAATCACAGCATCAATAACTTTTATGAGCGCACTTACATCGTCTAGGCGTGAGGCTCCAAGTTCATCCATGACATCGCTTGGGTCACTTCCGTCGTCTAACATACGCCCAAGCACTTGCAACCCTGACTGTCCTGTTAATTTACCTTCCGCGATAAGTTTTATAAACTCTGCAAAATTTTCAGGAGTAATCTTCATTATTTTTAGGCCAATTTTGCGCTCTGCCACAACGCCAAGTAGTTTATTCAAAAGCCAGCTTACAAAAAGCTTTGTAAGTTTTTGACGTTGAATTGTGGCTTGTTCTGAATCAACGTCCGGCTCAGCTTGTAACCATGCCTCAAGCTCGCTCAGTGCCTGTTCAGTGAAGTCAGCGAGAGCTGGGTCGTCAATGATTTGCTTAGCTTCAGATGGCTTAATTCCATATTCAGTTATAAAACGATCACGCTTGGCCTTTGGTAACTCTGGAATTTTGTGACTAATTTCATCTGCAAGGTCAGCTAAATCCATTGGTGGAATGTCAGGTTCAGGGAAGTATCGGTAATCTGCAAAGCCTTCTTTTGTTCGCTGAAGCTCAGTCACTTGTTTTGCATCACTCCATCCACGCGTTGTTGTTAGGCGTGGGATGTCGTCTGCTTCCCATAGTTTTGTTTGACGTTGAATTTCGTATTCAATAGCTCTTTCAACTGCTTTGAACGAGTTAACGTTTTTAATTTCAGTTTTTGGATTTAAAGATTTTGAAAGAGGTTCTCCGTTTTCATCAACTTCACGCATTGAAATATTAACATCAGCTCGGAGCTGTCCTTTTTCCATATCACCGTATGAAATTCCAAGCGTACGAACAATGAGTCTAATTTCTTGCAAGTATGCTTTAGCCTGCGCCGCGCTAGTGAAATGAGGATGAGTTACGATTTCAACAAGTGGCGTGCCTCCACGATTAAAATCAACATAGGTTTTACCATCGTCGCCATGAATATTTTTTGCAGCATCTTCTTCAAGATGTAAACGTTCTATTCCAATCGTTATAGTTTTTTCTTCGCCGGGAACTTCAAAAGTTAGAGATCCTTCAGACATTATTGGAAGATCAAACTGAGAAATTTGATAGGATTTTGGTAGGTCTGGATAAAAGTAATTTTTGCGGTCAAATTTTGAGTGCTTGGCAATTTTACCATCGAGCGCTAGCCCTAAAAGGATTGCAGAGCGAATTGCCTGCTCATTTGGAACCGGAAGCACTCCTGGGTGCCCTAGACACACTGGACATACATTAACGTTCGGAGCTACGCCTTCGGAATGATTAGAACAACCGCAAAACATTTTACTTGCGGTTTTAAGTTGAACATGGGTTTCAAGCCCAATAATTGCTTGTAAATTCATAATGTTTGAGGGCTTGGTTTATAGTCAATAAAGGCCCATTACAACGAGTGTACCACAGCATATGGTGTTTTGTCAGTATCAAAAAGGACAGATTCAGACCTGTCCTTTTTGGTTACTTTGGTTATTTTGTTCTTTTTACCTCTAAGTAAAGCAACACCTGATACACAGCAGATACTGGAATAATCAACATTTCTACAATGCGGTTCAGCACGTCTTGTGGATAAGTTGGAGTAGCTGACATGAGCATAATTAAATCAACTCCACTTAGCGTGCTGTAGATAAGCGTGATTATTAGGAGGAGTAGTAGGTAGATTATTGCAATAATTATGCCACCGGTAAGTAGTCTCCACAGTACTTTCCAAAATCGACCGGCTACTAGCGCTTTACTGGCTCCGATTGATTCTGTAATGCCTATTTTCTCAAGTACCACCATTGTGGCCGAAAATGCAAACCAAACACTAAAAATAATTCCAGGAATAATTAGCAATAAATATCCTCCAACCGTTATAAGGCCAGCTAAGGTAGAGGCGAGCGCAAACGGAACAATCAACCTCCAAGCTTCTTGGTTTAGTTTTCTGGTTTTTATTGTCTGATCTGCAATAAGCTGTGGCGTTGCCTTTATAAACACAACGCTAAGCCAGATCATAATAACTGAGTACACTACAACATTCAAAAGAACATCTATGATTGTTATGGTTACGCCACCTATAACGGTTGAAAGCACCAGCACGATTGCGATAGGAGCTAAAATCCACCCAACATAGCTTATGAAGAATCGGAAGTTTTTGAAGTACAGTTGGAATGAGGACTGT
>JAUYIW010000035.1 GCA_030688135.1 Candidatus Uhrbacteria bacterium
TTAGGAATCAAAAAACATGTTTTAGTCCGATCGGACTCAAACATGTTTTTTGATCTCTCCAAAAGATAAGTTTAAGTTAATCAGAGTTAATCAAAGTCTATTAGGATCAATAGAGGCCAATTAAAGTTTATAAAGGTATATCAAAGTAAGTCAAAGTTAATGACAGAATTTCAAAATTGAACAGGATCGAGATTGAATTTTATTAAGATTTGAATATATGTAATTCTGCCGAAGGGCCACGGGCACAAAATCGTGGTAGTTCATTCTAATGCTATTCTTCGATTGTGTTTGAAAACCACCACATCAAAATATCACGCGCGACCGGGACAGCTAAATAATCGCCACCACCTTCTTCCATTAGCACAGTAATTACAATTTCAGGATCATCGTATGGTGCAAAGCCTGTAAACCATGAGTGATCAGGTTTAACCGAGGACCACTGAGCAGTGCCTGTTTTCCCAGCAACCGGAACCGGAACCATTTGCATCGAAGTAGCACTCCCGTACGTTACAGTACGTCTCATTGCATCTTGCAGAACTCTTACAACATCATCTGGAACGATTTGAATTAGATCAGAAACAATTTCCGAGTTTAAGTGTGGAGTAACCAAATTACCACCGTTTGCAAATACAGACGTTGACATTGCAATTTGCAGTGGCGTCACAAGAAAATCTCCCTGCCCTATTGCAGCGTGGTAGGTGTCGCCGATGTACCACATCTCACCTTTTTCCGCGAGCTTCCATTCTTTACTTGGCAGGAATCCGATAGCTTCTCCCGGAATATCAATTCCCGTTTGAGAACCAAAACCAAATATGCTAGCGTACTCCATCATTCTTTCAATTCCAAGTCCTTCAAAGTCTTCAAATCCACCACCAATCATGTAGAAAAATGTATTTACTGAATCTGCAATCGCATGATAAACATTTGTGACCCCATGACCGCCGGCGCGCCAGTCAGGAAAGAACCATAGTCCGATTCTAAGTCCACCAGTTGAAATAAACGACGTTGATGGCGTAATAACTCCTTCCATAAGCGCGGCCGCGGCATATACCGGTTTTATTGTTGATCCTGAAGGAAATTCTCCAGAAATTGAACGGTTGAATAATGGAAGATCTTCGTTTGTTATAAGCTCGTTATAAACTTCTTGATTAATCCCTGAGGTAAAATCATTTGCATCAAAAGCTGGCCATGAAACTAAAGCTAATATACTTCCGTCCCGCGGATCAGCAACGATTACGGAAGCCTTTTCAGTTGCAGTACCTTCGGTTCGAGCAATGATCACCTCCTCCACATATTTTTGTAATGCCGAGTCAATTGTAAGCGTTAAATTTTTACCGTCCACCGGATCGGTCTTTGACACAATGCGTTCAGGATTTCCAAGTGCATCAACCTCGACTTCCTCTTTTCCAAACTCGCCTCTTAGGAGCGTTTCGTATTCTTCTTCAAGACCTTGTTTACCAATATGATCAAATCTTCTATATCCAGATTCTGCAACATCAGAATATTCTTCCATGTTTATTATGCCCGTATATCCAATTACGTGTGAAAGAGATGGGATTTCATTTGTAATATAACTGCGTCTTGTTCCGACTTCAATATAAAGTTCTGGGTACAGCTGATCGTTAGCTATTATGGATATCGAAGTTTCATATGGGATATTTTCAGCGATTTGTATTTGCTCAAAATCATCCTCTGACGCATCGATGGCGTTTATTGCCGTTAATAGGTCAAAGTTAAGTAATCGTGCGTAATTTCGAATTAAATCATCTCTTTCATTTTGATCTTCAGGAAGAGATTCCATTGTTGTGATTAGGTTAAACGTTGGTTGATTTTCGGCAAGTATTACACCGTTTCTATCATAAATAATGCCTCTTTCGGCAGGGAGCGTATGAATTCTTAATCTATTTTTTTCAGCTAATTCTCTGTACTCATCTCCATGAAGGATTTGAAGTGAGCTAGATTTAGCTATAAAAATAATAAGAACAATGCCCGCAAGTATGCAGGCGCCAATATATCTATTTTTTGTAATAACTGGGCCTACAAATGTTCGATTTGGTACTTGCGCCGATTTTGGAGTATCAGAAAGCGCTTCTTCAAAAAAGAAATCAGATTTTGCGTAGTCTAATGCATCTAATTTTTCCATTGCATCGAGTGGAAAGATTTCACTAGATTGTTTTTTCTTAAATCCAAACATTGCTATCGTTTTTTTATGAGAAATAGATTTTCAATAAGATGTTCAAGGTTACGAGCTACCAAAAAGCCAAGATATAAACCAACTATTACGGAAATCAAAGCATGGTTGTATGAATAGAAGTAATCGGCAGTGATAGAATAATTTAGTAGTTCCGGAATTGCATTTACAAGTATAAAAACTAATAGCATTAATATCCCAAGTCCTTCAAGTGCATATACCGACCTATTTGCAAACATACGCGTTGCAAGAAGAGCTCCAATAAACGCTACGGCTATGTATGAAATAGTGAGCGCTGAATCAAATCCAAAAATTTTTAGTGCAAACCCGCTTATAATAAACCAAGCTATGCCATGGAGCGCATCCCCTCTATGCATAACAAGTACGCCTATAATGAAGTGTGCTGGAATTGCATTTAGAGGTTCATAAAGAGCATCAATGAAACTAACCTGAAAAAGAATGCTTAGAATAAATAGTAATGCTAATGACAGTTCGTAAAACATAGATGGTTATTCTATTACAGGGTCTATCACTAGAACGTTCAAGAAATCATCGCTAGTGTAAAGCGCTTCAATCATTACTTGCTGAAACAGCGCTGTTTCATCTTTGATAATTTCACTTACGAGACCAATAATAAATCCAGATGGAATTTCCTCATCAAGACCCGAAGTTACTACAACGTCATTAACATTTAATTCAACGCCTTGCGGAATAAATTCCATTTTCATCAAATACCCTTTTTGTCCCTCTACAATACCAATAGTTTTAGAGTCTCCAAGTATGGCTGCTGGAATAGAGCTTTGAATGTCGCTAATGAGTGTAACAACAGATGAAAAAGATTTAACCTCGCTTACTACGCCAACTATATGTCCTGATTCAATTACAACCGCTAAGCCTTCTCGGATGCCTTCGTTCGAGCCCTTGTCGATTAAAATACTTTCTCTTGATTCATGCGAGCGAGCAATAACTCTTGCGGCAGTTGATTTATATGAAATTTGCTCAGAATAAGCTAGTAGGTACTCAAGTTCATTTAAATGTTGACGTAATAGCACGTTTTCAACACGTTCCAACATAAGGTCTGAAACTTGACTTTGAAGTTCCTCAATTTTATTGTGCAGATCATCTTCGGAAGTAGTAATTCTTTGAAACATTTTTGAAATATATGTACCTGTGGTTATAAGACCAAATTGAGATGAACCCAGAATTTTTGAACCTATATTAAGTCTGGTTAACATTAGTAAAATAACCAAAACTATCAAAATAAAAAAACCAAGCGAACTAGCGCCTCTTTTTGTTTTTTGTGAAATTTTTATGTTAAGCACTGACACAGGCCTCTCTTCTATGTAAGATAATCATCAAACGTTGATGGCAAAGTCATACTTTTTAAAAGTTCATCATCTTCAAGAAGAGCCCCTGTTCCACGAGCCACGGTTGTTAGTGGGTCGCTCGCAACTGTAACTGGGATATCGGCTTCTTTAGAAATTTTTTGTTCAAGACCACGCAGTAGTGCTCCACCACCTGTTAGAACGATCCCGCGTTCGTAAATATCGGCAACAAGTTCTGGTGGAGTGACTTCTAGAGTTGCCTTGATATTCTCAATGATTGTTTGTATTGGTTTGTGAATTGCTTCTCTAATTTGTCCGTCATTTACAGTAATTTGTTTTGGAAGCCCTGTAATTAAATCTCTTCCTCTTATTTCCATTTCCATTGGTTCTCCAAACTCCATCGCACTTCCAATCCTACATTTCACAGTTTCAGCAACCCTTTCACCGATCAAAAGATTAAATACATCGCGAATATATTGAGAGACATTTTTTGTAAGTTCGTCGCCGGCTATTGAAAGTGATTTTGAAGTAACGACTCCGCCAAGCGATATAACTGCAATTTCAGTTGTGCCACCTCCGATATCTACAATCATGCTTCCGAGTGATTCGGTAATGGGCAAGCGAGCACCAATCGCTGCAGCTAACGGCTCTTCAATCAGAAAAACTTGTCTCGCTCCAGCGCTTAGCGCCGCATCTTCAACGGCCTTTCTTTCAACTTCTGTTATTTCAAGAGGAACGCCTATTACAACGCGTGGCCTAGGTATAATTGTAAATGAATCTTCATGAATTTTGTCAATGAAGTATTTAAGCATTTTTTCCGCAACTTCAAAGTCTGAAATTACTCCTTTTGTGAGTGGTCTTGTCGTAATTAGGTGTGGTGGTGTTTTTCCAAGCATATCCTTTGCGGCATGCCCCACAGCTATAATTTGGTTAGTTCTGGTATTCATGGCGACAACCGATGGCTCATTCATAACAATACCCTTTCCTTTTACGAAAAGTAGGGTATTTGCTGTACCAAGATCTATACCTATATCTTCTGAGAACCGACCAAGAAATTTGTTCAACATAAAATGATTACCTATCAGGCAACCATTTTAGCTGAACAAGTATTTTCAGGCAAGCGCTCAAAATTATCCGTGGTCATTTATTATAGTTTTCCTAGAATGTAGTACAAATTCAATAAAAATGATGGATAACACTAATAGTAGCAATGTCCACCATGTAAGTAGGTTTTGACTCATTAGTATTAGCGCTACTGTGACTAATAAACTGAGTGCAAGTCCTTGTCGTAATGAAATATGGACCAGATCTCCTAGGTCACGAACAGGAAATCTTTGGACCCTTACAACAGTAGAGATGGTCATGAATAGCCCAGCTAGACTTGTGAATAGCGTTACGTAAAAAATCAAAAAGGCTTGCCATCCAGCTGTCGCAGGGTCAATGCTAATTAATACTACAAACCATGCAGACCATGCCATTGCCGTTCCGATGCTAAGTAACAAAATGTATTGACGAATATTCATATCACCCAGCGATTGCATTAATATTTATTGTACCACTGCAGGTTCCACCAACAGCCTCGGCAGGAGCTTGCAGTTTCCAATATAGCATATCGGTAACAGCGGTTACATCATTTGTTTGTTGCGGTAATGATAGGTTGGTAGCTGAGGGAGTCGCGCTAAGAATATACTCAAGACTTGCGTAATCCGTATCGGTTCTGCCGTATTTGATTTTATTAATTGGAATGGTTCCAATCGTACAGGTTTGGGGGTTCTCCATTGATACATTAGTATCTACTGCGCTGTTACCGTAGTTTGTCACCTCATAACTTATGCTAGTAGGACTAGTAGCTCCAAGCGCTAAATTTGTAAAATCTATAGTATCAGGCGCGCCAATACCGGTAGTTGTTTGTACTTCGTTTGTGTAACTGTCATCGTCTACAGTGGAGGTGGCGTCACTTACGCTAACACGAACATTCCAAGTTTGCGCACTATAAGCTCCAGAGTCTGTTGGGTCTATAAAATAATCAGCAGATACATCACAGTCATAATTTATGCTATTGCTACTTCCTCCACTAAGCGTACAACTCGCTATAGAATAACAGTCATTTTTATCAGAACTACACGCAACTCCACCTGTAGCGCCTGATCTATAAAAAACAGTAGCAACATTTTGGATATCTGCAAATCCATCAGTATCGGAAACGACGCCGTTTACATGAAAGCTTTTTACAGTTCCTAGCGAAGGAACTAGTGGACTTACATTAGTACCGTTTGCACTGTATGAAACTCGAACACTGTCTACTGTTGGTGGGTTATTGGAGCTTCCGGTATATAGTGTCCCAACACTTCCATCTACTGCAGTATCCGGTCCAAGTCCTCCGGCCGCTACAGTAGCTGCGGAAAGACTCGCGATAGTACAGCCGGTTGAGCTGTCCGTTGTTGCAATAATCTTTAATCGCCCGCCACCCCCGCCACCTCCGTCATACGTTGTTCCGTTGCCTCCCGCTCCTCCGGCTACAGACAATGATCCCGTGTCGCAAGCATAAGTTCCGACAGTAATATTTATTGAACCTCCGGAACCTCCTCCGCCTGAGCGGTTTGTTCCGTTTGTACCACCAGCTCCTCCATTAGCGCTTATTAAACCATTATTAGTAAGTGTTCCGGAAATATTTAAACGAATTACACCACCACCGGCTCCACCAGATCCTCCACCACCAGTACCACCTCCAGAAGACCCAAATAGTATTGGGTCGGTATCAGAACCGTATGTTAAACCACCTGTATTTAAATTAGTTGACGTTCCAAGACCACCGGCTCCACCATATCCGGCGCCTTGCGCTCCACCTGTATTATTTAGTCCTCTTCCATATCCGGCAGTTGATATAGCGCAAACATTAAAACCGTTTGGACCATATCCGTTATTATAATCATTTGGCGAAGCGCAACCACGTGAATCTGAGCCAAGCGTTGACCCACTATCTATTGTTAAATTAACAAGATTTGACCATTGTGCGTTCCCATTTATAGTCGAATTACCAGTAAGAACTAGAGATATGTAGTCATCCATTGTGAGCAAGCCCGATGGAGCAAATGTTAAATTTACATTACTCCACGTTGGGTTATTTCCAATAGTTAAATCTGTATTTGCACCAGTTGTAAGAATATCTACTATAGCTCCGCTACTAATAGCAAAAGAGCTTGTTCCGCTAAAATCAAAACCGGTTAACGAAGGTGCGTTAGTATTGTTACATAAAAGTGTTCCGCCAAGCGTAAGGTAAGTAGCTGTAATAGATGGAGAAACTGCACTTGAA
>JAUYIW010000040.1 GCA_030688135.1 Candidatus Uhrbacteria bacterium
GAGCATGCGGTCAGCTACTTCTTTTTGCACCATAACCACAAGTCGGAGCGGAGGACGCTCGGAGGCAAGTGCATTCATTATAATTGCGTTTCCGGCATTATACGGAAGATTGCCAACTAACATCCATGACTTTTTTTTTGGCACTAACTTAGTATAGTCAACCTTGGCTGCGTCAGCCTGAATAATCTTTGCATTTGTGAACTTTGACTCCAAACCTGGAATAAGATCCTGGTCAGCTTCGATCAGAATTAGCTGAGTCTTGCCGGAACCTCCCATAACCCCTCCTTTGAAAGGAGGGGAATCAACGATCTCTTTTGTCATCGCTCCCTCACCGGGACCAACTTCAACTATAAAATCAACCGAGCTTAACTCGGCAGATTTAACTATTTTCTCCACAATCTTCTTGTCATGTAGGAAATGTTGTCCGAACGATTTCTTTTTTTGCATATGATTGCCTGGTTCCTACTGATGTACCGATTGTTACCGATATACTGATCCAAGGAGCTAATCTGTCGGCGAAAGGGCTAAACGGATTTGAATATTCACCATCTCGAACTGATGCTAGATGAACCGACCGAATGTGAGAGATCTTACACGAAAAGATTTCTCCTCACGACAAACTGCCTCGTCGAAATGGTGATTTTTTTCACTTCTTTTATCTCTCTCACTCTTCGCTTTTCACATCCGTATATCCGTACATTCCGTAAATCCGTAACGACCCTAATCTTTCACCCCCAAACCTCCCCGCAAATCGAGTAACCTCTTCGTCACCTAAAAACTTAGAGATCCATTCGTCGAGCCCTGATGACCTTGTCGGCTCTCCTCAGGATGACGTCAGCCCCATGACAAATCTGCCGTCACCTGATTAACCCCTCCATAATCACAATCTATGTCATAGTTATAGCCATAGTCATGGTCTATAGCTAAACAATCACCCTCCCCTGCCTTATAACCTCAACCTGGTCGCCAATTACCTTCACCGTTGTCGAAGGAGCCTGTACCGGCAAATCTCCACCATCTATAAATAAGTCCGGCTTTTCCGCACTATCAATAAAATTCGCCTTTACGTCGCGCACCGAATATGCCTCGCCTGCTCCAGACACATTAGCGCTGGTTGCAACAATCGGTTTACCAAACCTACGAACAAGCGTTGCGGCAAAAGGATGCGATGATGCTCGTACAGATTGAGTCCCGTTATTACTGCATTCAAGAGCGATTGGTGAATCTTTAGCAATTGACGCAATAATATTCAATGCACCAGGCCAGTACTTCTGAGCTAAATCTGCAACAGCTCCTGAAAACTCAATAAATTCGCCAGCGCGAGCACCAGAAGGAATTAAAACAGGCAGTCCCTTGCTCTCAGGACGGCCCTTAATACTAAAAATTCTCTTCACTGCATTGACATCGGTAGCGTCACAACCCAATCCATACGATGTTTCGGTAGGAAATACTATAACCCCGCCCTCTTCCAATGTTTTAAGCGCACGCTCAATTTGATCAACTTGGATACTCAACATACTAAATCCTATTCCTGTACCAATCTACGGTCTTTGCAATTCCTACTTCAAGCGTCACTTGTGGAGCCCATTTAAGATGTTTCTTGGCAAGACTTGGACTGCAAGAAATACACTTTAGAAGATCCTTTTGCTCTTCGCGATAATCTGGTGAAATTTGAGCTCCAACCGCAGCACTAATCATTTTAAAAATATCTATCGTGGTAGTTTCGATTCCAGTACCTACATTAAATAATCCGTTAACTCCAGTTGTTCCAGCTAACACGAGTGCATGAGCAACGTCGCCAACATAAACATAATCACGCGTGGTCTTGCCATCGTTATTTATTGTTGCCTGTGCACCTTTTAAAATCTTGTTAGTAAAAATACTTATTACTCCAGACTCTGCGCTTGAATCTTGACGCGGTCCATAAACATTGCCAAATCGAAGTACTACTGAATTCAAATCATGATAACGCTTAAAAAAATCTAAATACCATTCACCAGCAAATTTGGAATAACCGTATGGCGTCATTGGATCTGGCACCATGCTTTCCGTAACGGGCAATTCTGCCTGCTCACCGTAAACCGCGCACGAAGAAGCAAACACAACCTTTTTTGCACCGCTCTCGGAAGCTGCACGAAATACATTAATAGATCCTGTAATATTATTATCTGCGTTCATTACCGGATTAGTAACAGATTCCCTATCGTTTATATGCGCGGCGAGATGAAAAACAACCTCCGGTTTTATTTTTTTAAAAACATCAGTTAAATTCTTATCACGTACGTCGATAATTTTATAATCAACTTTTCGATGTTTAATTTTCCTATGTTTATCTGGCCTTGCTTTATCAATAATTACGACATCCATTCCTTCTGAAACCAAAGCCTCAACTAAATGAGAACCAATAAATCCAGAGCCGCCGGTTACAATTGCTTTTTTTGAAAACATAGAATTTATAATTATCAATTTCCAACTTGGAGTAGTTTGTCTTAATGCTAGAATAGCACTTTAAGCCACGTGATTCAACAAATGGTAGGACAGCCAACCCCAGGGGTTGATCGTACATGAGGTGGCAGTCCACAGGGGTTGATCGAATACTACTGAGAGAACCTTTCCAGCAGTCGTCAGACATGCTCCTCGAGCTCGGCCCCGCGCCAAACCGCCAGGCGATGGGGCTCCCATGTCTTGCAAAAACGTGTTCCTGATTTAATCAGGGGCATGTTTTTGTTTAGACATGGGCGGAGCCAACGTTAAACCCTAGAGTACATTCTCGAACAGTCTCTCTCGGGCTGAAATAACTAGCTACTGCGTTGTGAAACCTTATTTTCTGCGTCAACATAGCTACGGCTATGTCTTCTTGAAAAAATTCCACGCCTTGTATCTAGTTATTTCAGCTCCGAGAGATGCTCCGCACCGAAGCTCAAGATGTTCTTTCTTCAAATCGCTGAAAATCTTTGAGGTGATGCCGGTGCATCATCGAAGAGATTTGAAGTGATTTGAGGAAAACAGATGAGCTTCGGGACTTGTTCGAGAATGTACTCTAGGGTTATAGGTTTGGCGTAGCTCCGCCGAAGGCGGGGCGTAGGGGCAAAACCGAAAAGGCCTTTTCTTTCCCCCATTTCTTTGGGCCAGCAAAGAAATGGGACTGGGGGTCTGGGGTGGCAGTCCACCCCAGGGGTTGATCGAATACTAACGAAGAAAAACGAAATCTTATTTATTGGAAGCAAGACGCCTTAGCTCAGCTTCAATAAACAAATCAAGGTCGCCACCGAGCACCCCATCAACATCTTGAACTTCCATATTTGTTCTATGATCCTTTACCATCTTGTAAGGATGCTGAACATAACTTCGAATTTGATTACCCCACTCAGGGCTTTTGTGTCCGCCTTTTAATTCATCTAACTTTTCTGCACGCTCCTGAATCATCATTTGGTACAGACGTGACTTTAAAACACCCATTGCAGTTTCTTTATTTTGCTGTTGCGAGCGCTCATTCTGACAGGTCACTACAGTATTTGTTGGAGTGTGCGTAATCCTAACCGCCGAGTAAGTAGTGTTAACCCCCTGACCACCGGGGCCCGATGACATGAATGTATCAATTCTAAGATCATTTGAGTCAATGTCGATATTACTATCGCTAACATCGCTAAGCTCCGGAATAACCTCAACCAGCGCAAAAGAAGTGTGACGCATCTTTTCTGCGTCGTATGGAGAAATGCGTACCAAACGATGTACGCCGGATTCAGTCTTCAAATATCCATATGCTCGTCTACCTCTAACTGAAAAAGTAGCACTCTTAATTCCTGCCTCTTCACCGTTTGACATATCAAGTACGCTGACTTCCCAATCGCGACTTTCCGCATATCGCATAAGCATCCGCATTAACATCTCAGCCCAGTCCATAGCATCTGTGCCACCTGCGCCCGCATGAATTGATACGATCGCATTATTCTCGTCATACTGCTCTGAAAGTAACATTGCAAGCTCTGCTTTTTGCAGCCTTTGCTCAATGTCTGCAACCGTTTGCGCAATGTCTTCCAGTGTTGATTCATCACTTTCGTCTTCAGCGACTTTAGCCAAAGCTGTAGCGTCATCGATATCTGATCGCAACTGTTGCCAAAGATTAAGCTCAGTTTTATAATCCGATGCTTCTTTTGAAGTCAGCTTTGCCATGTTCTGATCCTGCCAAAAATCAGGCTGATTCATTTCAGCCTCTAACCCAATAATCTTATGCGCTACTTCATCCAGACTCAAAACCTCCCAAGCATTGTTAACCCGATTTTGAAGATCTTGTAGTTGTTTTTCTAATGCTGACATATTATATAGATTTCGCTTCCCAACTGGCTTTAGCTAATGCTCGAGATAAGACCAACGTCCGTTTCAACATATGATCGAGTGTAGCATCTAGGCAAACCCTTTTCAAGTAAGATTGCTTGATTATAGGTATGTTCTTAAAAGAATATTTAATAGCCATATCACAAATTCGAATTCACTCGATCTTACAAAATTCTCGTTTATGGTCCGTACGGACTATAAACGAGGAAAAATTAAAAAACCCGTGCAAATTCATGGATTTTCTAGAGCACGCATTTACAAAACGGCCACTCGTTCCATCATATAGCACGCTCCACGTCTCTTAATGACGCGAGCATATTGTCCGTCACCGAGTGACGTACAACACACTACTCTTCCTCCCAACCAAAAAGACAGAAGCACCGCCTCTGCCTTTTTCAAAAACTATAACCTATCACCTATTACCTAAAACCTAGAAGCTATAGGCTATTAGCTATATCTTCAAATTCTTCGCATACTTTCCTAAAATTGGCATTTCCCAACTCTCACCGGCAAGTGCCTTCAAAATACCTCCGACAGCAAGCAAAAGTAAAAACACATTTAATGCAAGTGCTGCTAGCCATCCTAGGATCGGAATGGCCATAAGTACCATGTTCACAATCATCACGCCTAATTCCGCAATAAACAAAACCAAACCTTGCTTGGCATGAAATTGTGCAAACTTGGATTCTTTAGCAAACATGAGTGGAATAAAGCAAAGAACAAATATATAACCAACAGCGGCGATTACTTTATTTTCTTGAACGTCTTTGTCTTGTGGCATAAAAATTTAAATTACGAGGTTTATTATTAATAAGCTGAAATTTATTGACTGTATGCATGATTTATTATCGACAAGCTGAAATTTATTATCTGGTCGCGCAATTTAAATAATAAACTTTTGCTACCTGACAGTAAACTCTGTCGACAGTAAATAATCTTGAATTACGAAACTCGATGAGATTTGCGTGAACGGGCTGTTGATCTCCGTGAACCCTACTAAAACGTAGGGAGAACGGGGGCGACGGGCGCCCGTGAACGCAAAGATCGCGAGTTTCGTAATTCAAGGTAAATAAACCCTGCTTGTCGTAAATTATACCACAAAGACGAGGCATGCGCCCCGT
>JAUYIW010000042.1 GCA_030688135.1 Candidatus Uhrbacteria bacterium
CGGGACTGTCAAGAAAAGTGTGTCTAGCAATTAATTAATTTAAAATATGCATAGTTTGTTACTGGGTATTTTTGGAAGTTTTTTTCTTCGAATTCTTTGATTATCATAAAAACATAATCAAGTAAATATTCCGGTTTTTCAAATGATAATTTATTCTTTGTTGCTTTCCT
The DNA here is from genome assembly GCA_030688135.1 of Candidatus Uhrbacteria bacterium. Lineage (GTDB taxonomy): Bacteria > Patescibacteriota > Patescibacteriia > UBA9934 > UBA9934 > JAUYIW01. The sequence goes on from JAUYIW010000042.1 coordinate 171, forward strand.
AATTATTCTATTTAAATTCTCAATACTGTTTGTGGTGTAGATCATTCTTCTCACCTCTGGGTGGAATTCTATATAAGTGAAATAATATTCTATTCTCCCTTCTTTAAAAAATTTAGCAATATTAGGATATCTATTTTTCCATTTCTGTATAAATATATCTACTTTTTTTAATGCTTTTTTAATCGCGTCGTTTTCACTAAAATTATTAAATAATTCTTTTAAATCAGTCGCCATTTCTGCTTTGTCCTTTGGTCTGGTTTTATTTAAAATATTTCTCATTTTATGCACAACACATTTCTGGAACATGGTTTTTGGGAACACTCTATGAACTTCATTCTCTAGGCCGGGCAATCCATCAGCAACTATCAAATCAATCATTTTAATTCCTCTTTTCTTTTTTAAATCATCAAATATTTCTCCCCATTCAGTAGCTGATTCTACCGGGTTAATACTGAGAGCTAATAGTTCCCTGGTATTGTCGTTTTTGACGCCGTAGGCGACATAGACTGCCTCATTAGAATAACTATCACCTCGCCTAACTGTGATGAACAGGCAATCACAGAAGACAACTTTGTAGTAACTATCTAGTTTTGTGTTTTCCCAGGCAAGTCTAAACTCATTGAATATCTTAGATAAATTAGTTACCTTAGTAGCACTAACACTATCACCAAATAATTGTTTAACTAAATCAGAAATATCTCTACTAGTCATTCCTTTTTTGTAGAGGGATAATACTAAATCATTCATTTGCTCTTGTCCCAGTTTAACTAATTCCAGAGTATTAGGCGAGAACATTCCAGATCTCGTTCGAGGAATATTTATTCGCAAACAATTCCGAGAAAATGATTTAAAGGCTCTGAGATAAAAGCCATTACCCTTGTCACCACTCTTGGCTTGGGCTAAATATTCACTTCGCTCAACATTCATTAATGACTCAATAGTCGAGAGAATAAATTCATCCATTGACCAACCAGTTAATGATTCTTTTAAATTTTTTAGACTTGTTTCTAAAATTCTGGTATTATTTATCATAGTGAATGGAAAAGACCACCAAAGTATACTTGTTGAGAGCAATATTTTGTCTGGTCTTTTTTATTATTTAAATAGTTATATTTAGATTATACCAGACACAATTTATTATACAGTCTCTTTAACGCAGGTATATTATATTCGTTTGATAACGTGGAATGATCGCAAAAAAAAGAACCCTGCACCACGTTGGATGCAGGGTCGGCGAACGGCTTCAGGGGCGGCAAGTTATGGTCGATCATGACGTGAATGGCCATACGCGTCGGATGGGCCATACGCGTATTGGAACATCTCCTCCAGCTCATCGCACATCTCCTGTGTAGGCAGATGCATTGCGAGACACTGAACGTATCTACGAAATGCCACACTTCTCTTCTTGAAGATGTAGCCTTGTCCGCAGGAACAGCAGATAATCGGCTTCTCACCTACCTGCAGGTCTATGAACGCCTGGATCTCGTCTATGGGCAACTTCCTCATCGGCTTGAGATCAATAGGCTGTCTACAGACAAAGCAAGTAAACTGAACGAGTTTCAGCTCGAGCCTTGGAGTACATCGTAACTTCATTACCCTTCCTTTTCAAGGTTTTATTCGGATTCTGCGTGATTGCGGTTTATCCTTTTGCCCTGCCACAGGCGTTGATTGCACAACAACTTTGGCAGGGGCGCAAGCGAGAGAGTGTTCTCCATCGCTTGCGCCTAGTAAATGAATTACAGAAGTGGAGGGTTGAAGGTCGCAGAAATGGTATCCACGGGAAAGTAGCGTGGCATACTATCCGAAAGGAAATACCTGACTAAATCAGCGAATTCCTCCGGAAGATCAGTCTTCTTCGGCGCGCACGACATGTCACACCTCGTGATATTGTAGACACGCCACCGTCCCGACGGCCAATCTTCATTTTCCGCGCACTCCTCCTCCTTAATATGGAGATGAACACCATCGACACAGAAGGTGCAACACTGCATGTTGTTATGATCCAACCAATCGTTAAACATGATCGCTTCCATCTCACTCTCCTCTTTTGAAGCATTCTCCATCAGACCTGTTCTGATTTTGAACAGTGCAAATATACTACGAAAATACGAATCTGTCTTAAAAAAAGACGCAAAAAATGTTTAATACCAAATTTAGCTTGCAAAATGTGGCAATTATGCTATGCTATTGTTGTCCGAAAATAGGACAGTATGAATACAGTCTCCTCTCTTGTACGCATTGGCCTAACCCGGAACGAGGCAAAGGTCTATATCTGTCTCCTCAAAATCATCGAGGGGACGGCTTTTCAGATCTCGAAACGGTCGGATATTCCGCGTACGACGACCTATACCGCCCTTGAATCACTGAAAGCGCAGGGGCTTGTAACATCGTTTCGAAAAAATAACGTTTTGTATTTCACCGCGGAGAACCCCAAGCAAATCCTAACGATCCTTAAGCACAAACAGGAACTCATGGACGAACTGCTCCCGTCGCTTCAAGCGCTTTCGGTTGGAACGGATATTCAGCCGTCTGTGAAAATGTTTACAGGCACACAAGGAATGAAGCTTGCCTTTGAAGATATTTTGGAAACTCTGGAGCGAACGGGCCAAAAGACGCTTTATGCCGCTGCGTATCCGGGCGTTATGGATGCGCTACCGAAGTATTATCACGCATGGGTCAAACGGCGGGAAGAACTTGGCGTCCATACAAAGATGATCGTGCCGGAATCTACGCGAAATCAAAAACTGTTTTACGAGGGCCACAACCGCGAGGTTCGATTCATGCCCGAGCCGTATCTTTATCAAAGTGCCATGGACATTTATGCGAATAAAATCGTCTATTTCTCCGTGAAGGAAGGAACGACTTATTCAATCATTGTAGAATCCCCGACCATCGCCGATGCGTTTTTAAAATTCTTTCTATTCGCATTTGACCATCTCCCCAAATAAAAGAACCCTGCACCACATTGGGTGCAGGGCAGTCAGGCGAGCGGCTCCGAGGGCGGCGAGGTTGGGACTGATCGTTTTATGCGCTGTAATTGGTTATTCTTGAGGATTGGGATGTGATTGAGGAGTACGGATATACGCACTGGAGTGGTTCGGTCCAGTCCACCAGCTTGTTCCTGGATAAGGCTCTCGATGGAAACCACAGCTGGTGAGGTAGGCCTCTGCTTCGCTTTGAGAGAATGGACCAATAAGCTGAGGCGCATCATGGTAGATGAAAATCAGAAAGTACCTGTCCGTCTTCATGACTATCTCCCTTAGGGATTATTCGAACTCTGCAGAATTGCTTTGTCCTTTTGCCTTGCCACAGGCGTTGATTGCTCAACAACTTTGGCAGGGGCGCAAGCGAGAGAGTGTTCTCCATCGCTTGCGCCGTAGTTTTCCATTATGTACTCCTTGGAGCAACGTGAATCGACTTTTCGAGGACGTCAAACCATGTATGTTCGTCTCCGTGTTCCTCATTGAGGCGTTTGCATTCACGCTGTGCATCCGAGAGGCACGCGAATACATCCACCACTTTTCCATACGGCTCTTCTGACTCGTCGTCGGGGCAGAGCCAGCTGTCGGCCCGCATCAGAATGTAAATCTTTTCCATCATCTTCTCCGTTTTAAAGAACTCATTCTCCATCGGACCTGTTCCGATTTTGAACATTGCAGGATATCAGAAATTGGTACTTTTGTCAAGTTACATACAGAAGTATTATTGTAAAATACTCAAAATACACGAATATTGACAAAATAGCTTTAAATATGATATGTTTCTGTTGTTACTTAACAACAACATTATGAAACAAGCTGATCTTTCGCCTTTTGGACTAGACGAAAATCAAAGCAAAACATACCTTACCCTGCTCCAAATTGGGTCAGCGGGTATTCTTGAAATATCCAAACAATCGGGCATTAATCGCTCCATGCTTTACGATATCGTGGATTCACTCATTGAGTTAGGCATCGTTTATAAAAGCATGCGAGGGAAAAAGGTACGTTTTGTCGCGCGTGAACCCGAAGCACTGCAGGCCCTGCTCACACAAAAATTGGAAAAATTCGAAAAGATTTTACCCGATCTCAAAATACTGGTCGCGGAAGGATCAACAAAGCCGACCGTAACGTTCCACGAAGGATTGGCGGGAATTAAACAAGTCTATCTTGGCGCCACTCATTCAAAGGAAAAAAAGCTTTATGCGTTTGTTGGTGTTGAAAGCTTACTTTCAAAAACAAACGTGTTGGAGACGTTTTGGGACGAGGAATTTAAAAACGAACGAAAAAAACGAAATGTGTTCGGTCAGTTGCTTGTACCGGATAATGCGGCCGGCAAAAAGTTTCAAGCAAAAGATAACCGGAACTTTCGCGAGAGCAAGTTGGTCAATACCGATCTGTACAATTTTCCAGCCGAGGTGCTGATATACGACGATACGGTTACTTTTATTTCCTATTCGCAACACGAGGAATACGCCGTTGAAATAAAAAGTCCGGCCATTGCCGAAACGCTAAAAATGGCGTGGAGATTTATGTGGGAAGCGAGTAAAGTGCGGTGAGTCGATATAATGACAGTGTAACCCTTATTGTAGTAAAACCCTGCTATGTGAATCAATAAAAAAACGAGCCAAAGGCTCGTTTTGTCGTGGGGCGGCTAACCCCGTAGTAGTGCTCAGCGTTGCGTTGAGCTATTTGTTTGCTCTTGTGCGAAGTCGCCTTCGGCTTTCGTAACCCATCTTGTCATATGTTTCCTAAGCTCACTACGGGGCGAGCGGGAATTGAACCCGCACGAGAGAACCGTCCCACTTTGTTCCATCTGACAGGGCTTCGAGGGACAAGCAAACCCCTGCCTGTCCGCCATAATCATCGTCATTAAATCATTCGCATGGGGGCGGCTAACGGGAATCGAACCCGTAATAGAGGTACCACAAACCCCTGTGATAACCGTTTCACCATAGCCGCCCCCTTGGGAACGATTTGAATGTAATGACGATGATGACGGTGGATGATAACCGTTTCACCATAGCCGCCATGTAGTGCTCGCTATAAAATTAACGAACTACTGTGCCAGAAATCTCCGTCTCTCGTAACCATACATTTAAGTACGGCTCCTCGCTAGGCGGTATACGATCGCTCCCTTGTCGCCTGTCTTTTGGTTTTCCTAAAACCTTACCTCTAAAACCTTACCCCTTAAACCTATTTTTATGGTACGTCCGGCAGGACTCGAACCTGCAACCTAGAGGTTAGAACCCTCTTGCTCTATCCATTTGAGCTACGGACGCTCGTTTGCTGTATTGGCTATCTGCGTTGTCGACGGCCTTGACCATCGTCGCCGTACAGCCAAGTACGCCTCCTCTGTTCTCGGCCGGTCTCCTAGCATATAGCGCAATACCACATAAACTCGCTACGGACGCTCGTTTGCTGTATTGATTATACAGCACGGCTTTAGTGTCTATGTGCCGAGTAAGATAGCATATTTAGTGAAAGAAATCAAGGTCGGGGCATTTACGGTGCACGCCTTGACATTTTGAGCGCTATCTGGCATACTCCTTTTATTGTTCTTTTTGCCCAAGTCACAATTCGCACCGCGGCACTGACACTGCCGAGGCTGGGTAAACCCGAAGCGCACGCCGATGTTTGGCCAATAGCCTGACTGAGGAGTTACTACATAAGGCACTATTTAGAGTTTCCACGCTCTATAAAATACTGCCGGAAGGTGCGTTGATGGATAAGCGAAGTTGTGACACTTGCCAGCGGACCGTTCCCTGCGCCTGACCCTTTGCGGTAGGAAACAAAACGGGGTAGCCGGATAGTGTGTTGCGCTTTAGGGTGGCAACACATCTAAGCCGGAAGTGCTTGCAAGTAAACTAGTCCCTCCTGTTTCGGCAGGAGGGACGCTTTTTTTACTGAATCTAATTGTTATTCCCCCATAGTTATGGATCATACGCAATTTAGGTGGAAGATGCATAGAGGCCAAAGGTTAGCTCAACCGGTAAAAACAGCGGATATCTTGCTCTCTACCATCTCGAACCCGACTTAACTTTCTGCTGTCGGGTGAGAGATCTTTCGAACCCCACCATCTCGAGGAGCTTGCAATCCACGACGAGAGATCTTTCGCAGTTCGCTGAGATCTCCGAAAGATTTCTCCTTGCGACCTACAGACTCGTCGAAATGGTAACTTTCTACTTATTAA
>JAUYIW010000047.1 GCA_030688135.1 Candidatus Uhrbacteria bacterium
TTGGAATTTCTCCGCTAACCACATCTCATCCCCTGGTTTTGCACGGCCAGTGGGTTCGGGCCTCCACGGGCTTTTACCCCCGCTTCACCCTGGACATGGTTAGGTCACCCGGTTTCGGGTCTTGTACATGCGACTATGGGACCTCAATCAAATTCACGTGCGTCCGAAAGCAGCTATGGTGTCCATCTGTAGCTTCAAGTCTCCTCGACGATGCTACTGCATCGCCTCGTCGACCTTCAACTACATCCGGAACAAAATATTTCGCTTTCTTTTCGACTTGAATTTGATTGAGGTCCCAACGCCCGTTAAGGCTCGCTTTCACTCTGGCTCCATCCCGAAGGACTTAACCTGCCACATACACAAACTCGTTGGCTCATTCTTCAATAGGAACGCCGTCACCCCCACACCTTTCTGATCCATGGCTACTATCCATGATTCGCTTCTTCAACTGAGCCCAAGCGTTGCCATGCTTTTTCATATTCCTCTCTCTTTGCATGGCATCACTCTTTGACCTATAGGCTTCGTAATATACGAGCTCAAGCGGTCTACGATGCTTGGTTGAAGTAACTAGGCCTTCCTGATGTTCATTAAATCTCCGTTTTAAATCACCAGTAAAGCCCCAGTAAAGTTTTTTGTCTTTCTGACTCTTTAATACATAAAGATAATACATACTAAAATTATGCCTTATCAGAAAGGTGTGGGGGCTCCGACTCCTTGTAAGTATACGGTTTCATATTCTATTTCACTCCCCTTCCGGGGTTCTTTTCAGCTTTCCCTCACGGTACTAGTTCACTATCGATCAAAACATGTATTTAGCCTTTCCGAATAGTCTCGGATGATTCCGACAGGATTTCACGTGTCCCGCCGTACTCAAGCATTTTTGCAATACTGGTATGAACCCCTTTCGCATACTGGGCTATCACCTTCTTTGGCGTTGCTTTCCAGCAACTTCTGCTAGAAGTCATACAAGCATCCTAGGTCACCGGACCTAGACGCAAAAGCTTACAACACCTATGCTGCAACGACCGGTATCTTTCACCTTGCCGCCACGTCTCCGAAGAGATGCTTTGGCAGGTTTCACAGCAAAGGTTTGGGCTGTTCCCCTTTCGTTCGCCACTACTCAGGGAATGTTTCTACTTGGTAGATATTATTTTCTTTTCCTCTAGGTACTGAGATGTTTCACTTCCCTAGGTTCCCTCTCTATACCTATGTATTCAGTATAGAGTAACTAGGCATTCCCCTAGCTGGGTTTCCCCATTCGGACATCTCCGGGTCAAAGGTTGCTTGCCACCTCGCCGGAGCTTTTCGCAGGCTGCTACGTCCTTCATCGGCACGTTTTGTCTAGCTATCCACCGTATACTCTTAATATTTGCTCTCCACTCACTAACCACGGACGACGCTCATTATATATTTGGCAATCTGCCGGCTAAAGCTCTGCTCCTCACTCACCGTACTTTTAGGTACGGCTCGCTTCGGTGCTCGCTTATCACCAACATATTATCCAAATCTATACACTCGCTTAACAGCGAATCTAGCGTCATCTTAAATTAGTGTGTAAAAATTTTTCTACGTTGTTGTCTTTATTCAATTGTGAAAGACCAGAGAAAAATGCTCGACACTGCTGTCGAAAATTTCATCTCTGACTCGGAGCAGTGCTCCGAAGCGTTTATCGATCTGTATATCTGTATATCTGTAATCCGTAGATACTTAGCTTGCTGATTCGAATAAAAAATCTCGCGTTCACGCGCGAGGTTCAAATAAACATCTACCGCTCGCGTGATTCAATTAATTTGGCTTGGCTCTGTCATAATTGATATCTCGCTGAAGTCCCTTCCATGTGACTGTTGCTAAATATTCTTTTGAGGATAAATTGTCAGAAATTTAGACCAAAAACGATATTTAGAAACGGTCGCATGAGGTTTAGGGACGAGCTGAGTTGTTATTTCGAGGGAATGGTACAACAGCCCTGAAATTCTGTCAAGGAATAGTATTGGGGACAGGATGGGGATATTAAAAAATGCCAAAATCCAAACGAAAAATGTCAAAAATATTCAAAATTAGTCAGAATACAATAGCTAATAGCTGGTGATTGCTCGACTACTAAATACTGGCTACTTAGCATGGGATGAGCTATCATTATTTCATATGATACACCTTACGCTTATCACCGTTGGCGATCTTCCAAAGGGGCCATTTGCCGAAATTGGAAATGAGTTTAAAAAAAGACTTGGACCATACGTAAAGCTTGACCACCGCGTGGTTGCCAGTGCAGAAAAGGTTGAGAAGCAAATTCCTGAAGGAGATTTTATAATTGTTCTTGACGAACGTGGAAAGCTTATGAGCTCGAAACAAGCTGCGCAAGCAATTCAATGGATTGAAAATCAAGGCCAACATATCACTGTAATTATAGGCGGACCAAAAGGATTACCGGTTGAGATTAAGAAAAAAGCAAAACTTCTTTTGGCGCTATCTCCAATGACGACAACACACGACCTTGCGCACATCTTTTTCCTCGAGCAGCTCTACCGCGTGATGACGATTTTACGAGGTAAAGAGTATCACTACTAAGATAAGGAGGCATAAGATCCACAAGAAACACAAGAATCATTCTATGGTTCTAATGTTTCTCATGGTTCTTTTTTTGAAAAATGAAAACCGCCACCCATAGGTAGCGGCCAAGTAGTCTAGTCGGGGATTACGAGATCCGCGACTTTCACTTCGTAGTGACGGTCTGAGCCACCACTCAAACGATAGCCCATCGACTCGTACATACTACGAGCAGACGTTCTGTGAGGCTCAGAAATAAGCCTAATCTTGACCAATCTGAGAGCTCTTGCTTCCCGATGCAGAAAATCCATCATAGCTCGGCCAATGCCATAACCACGACGATCTTCAGTCTTACGGTAATCGGGATGTGTAAGAACATAATTCACTTCTCCCCATCCTGGCCGAAGAGTCTGAATGACTCCAAGTATTGCAGAGCCGGCCATGCCCCCGCTCTCCCGATCGTGAACTGCCACAATGCGAGTCATCTTGAGATCAAACAACCTGCTCAAACCAAGGTCGTCGAGTTCTTCAAACAGACCGGAGCGAAGAAGATCCTCGCCCCATACATTGTAGAAGGACTTGAGAGCCTTGTAGTTCTGTGAGCCGGCGATCCCAATCTCAAACCTTTTGATGTCCATTATCTGCTCCTTCTGAATGAACGAAATGACGGACCCACTCTAACAGCTCGGCGGCTGATTTCACCACATCCCACTCCACGCCATCGAACTCATGAGGCTGGACTTGCATATCTGGGTGCATCATACGTACACGTCGAACCCATGGGGCAAGCTCTAGCATAGCGCAAAGCTCACGCGACGAATCATCAACCAGAAAGGTTCTGCTGTTCACCGGATAGGTTGAGATCACAGCCGCCTTAGTATCACTACCAACAAAGATTGTTTGTCGGAAATACCTGTGTAGTTTAACCAACCCATCCCACTTCATTCGCTGATAACTTGCGTCACCAAAAGTGATTAGGGTCAACTCTGCCATGCTGGCAATTTTCACAATCATTTCCGGAACCCCCGGTAGCAAACAGTCATATGCTCGAAACATATTGCGTCTATACCTGTCTACCAGGACTTGAATAGATGACTCCGACTCCCCTAGTAGCGAGAGATGAGTAGCAAAACTGTAGCCAGTCCTGTTTAGCTCTTCTAGAGTCTCGTCAATCCTGGTACAGCTGTGTCCACGACTCAACATATCCGAATAAACGAACACGAACAGTCTCTTCCAATCAAGGAGAGTGCCGTCCAAATCCATAAATCCCCTAATTGTAGAACGTTCCATGACACCTCCTTAAGGATAGTAGATCAGAATTATGGTTTATGGTCAACTGTACCGGCGTGTACTCGTGTCTAGTTACCGCGATAGAGAAAACGGGCCCCATTTTAGCGAGACCCGTTAGAAGACTCTGTGCAGATTCTTAACATGCCTGTTTGTGGTCCGGCTTGCCAAGAGGCTCGCCACGACTTGTCTGCGGACGGTCCAGAATGTAATCCAGGCATCCACGCAACTCACCAGCCCTGAAGTCGAGCAGGCGTAGAACGCCGTAACGAAGCTTACGCCACACTGCAGAAGGCGCCCAGCGCACATTGCGAGCGCCGTTTACTTCGCTTCGAGCGCGCCACAGCGCAAGCCTTGTGCGCGGAATGTGGTACCAGCAAGTCACGTAGATTGCCTGCTTTACGCCGGCAAGTTTTGGATCATCACGAAATGCCCTGTAGGATGCGCGTGCATCTCCACGAGTGGTCTTGTCCTCGCGACGATCACCGTTCTTCGAGATGATAACCTCGGCCACCCCGTGCTCACGCGCAACGCGAGCGAACTCCTGGTTGTCCTCTCCGCCGTTGGCATCGCCTACAACAACCAACGCACATCCGTAGTAACAAGCCAGTTCGATCCCCCTGTGAAGACGGCCAAACCAGATCTTCTCTACCCCGAATGCATCATTGTAGCGAGGAGTGCCAAGCACCACCACTGCCATATCCGTTCGAATTATCATGTATCCTCCAGTATTTCCAGTTTGTAAAAGCCGCCTCCCTTGCAAACATGGTGCAAGAGAGAAGGCTTTCACAAACATCCACATCTGTATATCTGTAACTATCAGTACATCAGTAGGTCCCTGGTTAATCGAGCGTCTCCCAGAGTGCATCAAAAATCATAGTCTGAGTACTGGCAATCGCAGGCCCTTCAATGATTACTCCAAATAAGCGATTGCTTTCGTCAATTGCAACGTAGGCTGTTTTTTCGGCGTAGATAAAAATGTAAGTTGGCGAACCTTCTTTCCTAGTTAACCATTTACGTTCATCTAGCCCATGAGTTTTACCGCCTTCACCAATTGCGATTGCGCGAACATGCACACCCTTATTCTTACGAGTGTTATTCCAACGTGGCCAGGCAGCCGAAATTAAATCTCGAATACCGGGGCTTGAATATACTCTATAAGTTTTTGATTTGGTTTTTACTGTATTTGAAAGAACGTCTTCTAAAATATCTCGAACGCCTCGTGCGCCTTCGTAGTAGCGCACTGCTGGCCTGTACTTGCTGTCTCCCGCAAGTTCGCGTAAAGCAGGTACAATCTCTTCGAGTTTTTGTCGCGCTTCCTGGATTGCTACTTCCCTCCGCGTTGCAAGTCCACGCAGTTTCTGCGGATCTTCCGCAGTAAAGTAACGGTGACTCTTAGCTTCGACATAGCTAACCAGGCCAGCGCTCTTCAAACGCTTAAGCGCATCATAGGTCGTGCCGCGATTCAGATCCGACTTTTCAGCGATTCTACGCAGAGGGGCAGAACCGAGTCGCAGAACGGTCACATAAACCTGCATGTCCTTATCGTTTAGACCAAGGAGTTCAAGCGTTTGTGGTTTTATAGTAATCTTACGTGACATATTAGACAAAGTTATTTCTACAAAATTGTTGATAAGTCAATTATATAGCTTAACTTAGCGATTGTAAAGCAGGTATGTTTTGTCAATTTTCTGCCGACAATATTATAAATTCCAAATTCTAAAAATAAATCCTAAATAAATTCAAAATCATGAATCCAAATTTATAACTAGCGTTTGACTTTTTAGATTTAAAGTCTATGATTTATTTAGAGTTTAGAATTTCATTTTTAGAATTTTTAATGTGCTTCAAATCGCTAATACAATCCTGAACGCCTACGACCTAGGTGAGGTCAAACACATCGATCCAATCACCGTCGGGCTTATTCATCAGACTTACCGAATCGACACTATACCGAGCGGGCACCCACAAGGGGATGCCCCTACGCGAAGCCAATTTATCCTCCAACGCCTACATCCACTCCTCGGCACTAAAGAGATCGGTGAGGATTTTTTAGCTGTTACGCGCGAACTTGAACATGCAGACTTCCCTGCCCCTCGAGCAATCTTGAATCGTGATGGCCAAATCCTTACGCACGAAAATAAATTTGCATGGCGAATGCAAACGTTCATTGCAGGTAAAACTTTTAATACTGTACAAAATGCAACAATGGCTCTAACTGCCGGTGAGCTTTACGGTAAATTTCACAAAGCACTCTCTGACTTCAAATATGAATTTAAAACTGAAGTACGTTTGCACAATACAAAAGCCGAATTTGAAAAACTTCAGACTGCTATAAATTCTGCCAAGGTTGATCTTCTCGAAGAGGTAAAAAAAGAAGTAGATTTTATTTCAACCGAACTGCCAACCCTTTACTTGCCGGACGATCTTCCAAAAGCCGTGATTCATGGCGACCCTAAAATATCAAATATACTTTTTAGTGAGGATCACCGTGCCATTGCACTAATCGATCTTGATACATGTAATCGAGATAGCATTCTTGTTGATATTGGCGATGCCTTTCGTTCGTGGTGTGGCAAAGAGGAAGATGACCCAAATAATCAATTTCGCAAAGAAATCTTTGATGCCGGTTGGGCCGGATATAAAAAAGGAGCAGGCGATCTGCTCACTGAGCGTGAGATTAATCTTGTGCCACAAGCTATCGGATGTATAACTCTCGAACTTGCTGCACGATTCCTTGCAGATTATTTTAACGACAATTACTTTGGCTGGGATTCAACTCGCTATGCAACTCGCCGCGACCACAACCTCGCCCGCTGCCGCGGTCAGATTGCCGAGTACAAGGACATGCAGGACAAGATCAGTCGCTGATACAATTAGCTATTAGCATTGATTCACCATTTCGACGAACTAAGTGAGGAGAAATCTAATTTGTCATTGCGAGGAACTCGTATACAGCGACCGAAGCAATCTCTTCGATGAGATTACTTCGGTCGCTACGCTTCCTCGTAATGACAAGGTATGAAAGAACCCTCCCAGGCAGTAGTCGCAGGGCCGTACCCGGATGAATATAAGCTACCGGACGACTCAGCATACTACCTTAATTCGGAGTGGTATTTTGTTCTGGATCCGTTATGATCAGTAATATGATCGCTTTGATCTCCTTAATAAACGCACCCTCGGGTACGTTTTTATCGTCAAACCCAGCCTACCCCCAGTGGTAAATTGAGAAATTGACGAGAGATTTCTCGCAGTCGCTCGAAATGGCGGCTAACTAAAGATCCTTCGCTATGCTCAGGATAACAAATATAGCTATTCTTCCAACATCGCCGCGACAGCAACAACTGCTTTGCGAGCATATGGACGCACGCGAGGCTCGATTTGATGTGGCTCAATTTCAGGACCCAAAACGCCTAGACCTATTGGCTTCATGGTCTCAAGCATCAGTTGCATTACAAAGTGCATGAGCGACTGCCCCATTACCATGCCATGCTTGGTTTCGCCACGCTCAATAATTCCAAGTGCTACAGCGCCATCAATATCATCACGAAGTAATAACTTTTTTAGAGCAAGAGGCTTTTCAACAGAACCAGGCACCCAAACCTCCTCTACGATATTCAATCCAAGCTCATTGGCGATTGCCCGAGCCTCCTCAAGCATCTCAAGTGCTAAATCTTTATGAAACGACCCTAGTACAAGGGCGATATTCTTTGTCATATTTTAATGTTACGTAGGGGCATCCCCTTGTGGGTGCCCATTCGTTATTTCGGGCAGGTACAAGACCTGCCCCTACGCGAATTATTTTGATTTCATTATTTGCTCCACTGTATCAACAATCGTCTGCGTGCGCGAGTTGATCTCTACATTCACAAAATCCCCAACTCCCTTATTGCCAAATGTAGTCACTCGCAAAGTCTCAGGAATCAACCAAACTTTAAATGTACCGGTCATCTTATCAGGATCAACTACTGTTAGTGACGCACCATCAAGTCCAATAAAACCTTTATCTAAAATGTAACGCATCCATTCAGCCGGAACCTTAAACTCTACCACTCTATTATTTTTCGGCTCTTCCACTCCAACAATCTGCGCCATCCCTACTATATGTCCGCTCATTAAATGCCCGCCAATTTCATCTCCCATCTTGGCTGAACGTTCAATATTCACTTTTGAACCTTCCGCAATCCTACCGATAGTTGTTTTTTGAAGCGTTTCCTCCATTGCATCAAAACTAACTTTTTGACCATCAATATTCACAACAGTTGTGCATGCACCATCGATCGCAACGCTAGCACCAATCTTCAAATCATCTACAAGATCAACTGAAAACTCCAAAACAAAAGACTTAAGTCCAGGTTTGTTCTGAACACCTACAACTGGAACTAACGCTTGTATTATTCCGGTGAACATAAATCTAAATTTCAAATATCAAAGCTCAAATGCCAAATCGATTTATTATTTGAATTTTGTAATTTGATTTTCTAAACTATCCCCTCAAACTGATATTCAAGACCTTCTCCAGGATCACAAATGATCTCGGTGTTTGCAAGCTTCTCCACAAGCGCTAACAAAACTGGATAACTCTCGCCCTGAAAATGACCTTCGCCTTCATTTCGCTCTACCAAAGTTGCATGCAACACATCGGCATATTTTTCTGCATGATCAAACGGTATTACCTTATCGTCCCGCGAGTGAACTACTATAAACTTTGATGCCTTCCACATAAGCACATCAAAATCTAATTCGCTCAAAAAGAAACCACGAAACTTTTCGTCGCCAATCATCCAAGGAGTAGAAACTAGAATTACTCCATGAGGAGTCGATCTGGCTTCCACAGCTTCAAGAAAACGTAACGCCTCAGCGCCACCGATTGAGTGGCCTAAAATAATAGTTTCGTCATCAACATAACGAACCGCCTCAACTAAAACCTTGGTCCACTCTTCTGGATCGGGAGCGTCAGCATTTGGAAGATCGAGCACAATAACTTCGTGACCCTTTTCTCTTAGCTCGTCTGCAAGCCAAGGAAAGAAGTTAGTTTGCGAACTGGCCTTGTAACCATGGATAAGTACTATGCGCATACCCTGTAGAAGAACTTCGAATTATGTGCGTTCCAAAAAGTTTACTGGAACAACGGACATATATCAATAGTTCGTTTAGCTTGATTTAGATGCCCTGTTATTACAAGCTGCGGGAAAACTCTTCGAAGTTTCTCTACAGGGCATATTCTATTAAAATTGAAATTTGATAATTGATGCTAAAGTACCTTGAATTACGAAACTCGATGAAATTTGCGTGAACGGGCTGTCGATCCCCGTGAACCCTACTAAAACGTAGGGGGAACGGGGCGACGGGCGCCCGTGAACGCAAAGATCGCGAGTTTCGTAATTCAAGATAAAGTAAGAATACCATAGATGAAAATACGATTTAACGCAATATCTAAAGAAAATATGAAGTTGTGTTTGCACACCTACCTTACACGGACAGCAATTTTATCCCCCCACTTTTTTAATTTAATCATATTATGTGATATTATGTGAACGATCCTAAGTGAAAAACTTATATAAATATTAAGGTTATTCACTTTCAAATATAGCCAACAACGTATTTTAAAACAAATTAAAATAGAGTAAGTGTGGATGTCGACCATACTTAACCGATAAAATTAAATACAGTAAATAATATATGAAAAAAATTAACAGGATTTCAACAGTTATACTGGGCATTGCATTCATGCTTGGTATGATTGTGCCAACTACTACATTTGCGGCGACAGATCCAGGATTAGGTGCGGCGGATTCTTTCTCAATAGTCGCCCAAACATCGATTACCGGAACAGGTACTATCTCAGCACATGTTGGGTTAAATAGCACTGGTGCCGGAATTACAGATCTAACTGACGCCATGGTAGGTGGCACAATATATTCTACCGATGGAGTTGCGCCGAGCACAGCAACTTTAGCCCCCGCTGTTCAGGCCGATCTTTCAACCGCGAATGACGATATAACAGGTCAGGGTTCAGATGGTAGTATCGGCCCAGCTCTTGATGGTTTATCTCTCACAACGGGTGTTTATGATATTGGGGCTGGACGATTAAACGGTGGTGTACTTACTCTTGATGGTTCTGGTACATATATTTTAAGGGCATCAAGCGATTTTGTATCCTCCGGTTCAATTAATTTAATCAATGGTGCAAGAGCTTGCGATGTGTATTGGCAAGTTGATACTTTGGCGACTATCAATGGAAGTTCGTTTGCAGGAACAATTATTGCTGGAACTGGTGTCCATTTCGGTTCCAATGTTACTTTGGATGGTAGAGCTTTAGCATTAGGAGGTGATGTAACATTGCTTAATACTACTATTTCTGGACCAACATGTGCAACGTCATCTTCCTCAACTCAAAATAACACAATTACGGTTATTAAAAATGTTGTGAATGACAATGGCGGAACAGCGACCTTCGTTGATTTCCCGCTTTTTGTAAACGGAAATTCCGTTAATAGTGGAGAACGTGTTAGTTTAGCGGCTGGCCTTTACACGGTAACAGAAACCGGCTCTGACGATTACGAGGCCACCTTTAGTGGAGATTGTGATGCCAATGGACAAATCAATCATGGAGGAGCTGGTACACAAAATGATGTATGTTTCATTACAAACGACGATATTGGAGCCCCAGTTGCTGTACCTCCAGTCCCTCCAATCATCGACGTGTTGAAGGTTCCGAATCCTTTAGCTCTACCGGACGGACCTGGTTCAGTAACATACACTTACACGGTTAGTAATATAGGAACGGTTCCTATCGAAAATATCACGGTAAGAGACGATTCTTGTACCCCAGTCTATATTTCGGGAGATACTAACAGTGATACAAACCTTGATTTGACGGAAACATGGGAATACACCTGTTCAAATACACTATCCGAAACCCATACAAATATCGTTACCGCTACAGGATGGGCCAATGGAATAAGCGCAAATGATATCGCAACTGCTACGATTACCGTCGGCGTTCCAGAAGTGCCACCGTTGATCCATGTAACAAAAGTTCCAAATCCATTAGTGCTATCTTCCGGAGGTGGAATGGTCACATACACCAATAAAGTTACCAACCCTGGAACTGTAGCTCTATCCAATGTACAGTTAACCGACGATAAATGTAGTCCAGTAGAATATGTTTCTGGCGACGTGAATAGTGATTCAAAACTCGATACCACCGAAACATGGACATACACATGCCAATCAGAACTCACTAAAACCACGTTGAACACAGTTACCGCGAGCGGAGAAGCTAATGGTCTAACTGTAAGGGACTTCGCAATTGCTACTGTTGTTGTAAATGCTACCGTAGTTCCTACACTACCGAATACTGGTTTATTCCTTGCCAACAATCTTCCTGCATTACTTGGCATCATGGCCGGAGTCTTTACAGTTATACTAATACTTTACACTATTCGGAAAAGGCAGACTGTGTAGTTAATTAGTCACAATTGAAAAGAATTAAAATTATCCTGTACCGTGACATTAGTTCGTGGTGCAGGATAAAAATTATATAAAAAGTGGGTGCCAACTTTTCGATTTAAGTGATATTATACCCAATATTGAGTAGGATTTTAGCAGCTTATGCGTAAATTCAGAAAAATTTTATTTTCATGGCTTGGTTTAGCTATCCTTTTCCTAATTTTCGTATTTACTATATCAATTTCAGTGCATGCAGCAACGACGCCGTCTCTTGGAGCGGCAGCAACTTACGGAGTACTTGCGGGTACCTTTACTAACACCTCGGCAACAACTACAGTCAATGGAGATATTGGATTTACCACAGGACCAGCAACCGTTCCTCTGGGGGTACATACCAATTATGGATCTGGCGCGCCAACTCCTACTGCGAGAATAGATGCGGCAAATGCTCTGAACGCTTTAAATGCAGAATCATGCGATTTTAATTTTGGCTCTGTAACCGATCTAAGTTTGCTGGCACAGCCACTCGTACCAGGCGTCTACTGTATTGCGGCCGCTGCTTCGATAGGAACCGGAGGAATTACTTTGAACGGTGCTGGAACGTATATTTTTAGGATCACTGGTGCGCTTACTACAACAAACAATTCGATAGTAACATTGACCGGTGGCGCATCAGCCTCCGATGTATTCTGGACTCCAACAGCAGCGACGACTCTTGGCGCGAACACAGAGTTCAAAGGAACTATCATTGATAATGCAAATGCTATTACCGCTGGATCTGACACCGTCTGGGTAGGAAGAGCCATATCATTGGGCGCAGGAACGGTTACAACTGATACGAACACTATTACTGTACCGACTACTCTTCGCGTCACCAAGACTGTCGTTAATGATAATGGCGGTACCAAAGTCATTGCTGATTTCCCGCTCTTTATTGACGGAAGTGGCGTGACATCAGGAGTGGTAAATACTACAACCGCAGGACTACATACGGTCTCCGAAACTGCCGATGCTGGCTATACCACTGTTATT
>JAUYIW010000050.1 GCA_030688135.1 Candidatus Uhrbacteria bacterium
CATAAAACTTATGTTAGTTAATTTTTAACATACAAAGTGTAGCATTTATGGGGGTTTTTTGCAAACACCTGTGCACAACTACAGCACACCGTATAAATGATTGTCAAATGGATTTTTAATAACTTTGAAGAAAAACTACCGGTTAAGGCGGACGGATCGAGTTACTCGCTCAAGATAACGCCAATATCACGCACGTGCATGAAGCAATCATACACGCAATGAAGATGGCTAACATTGCACGAATAAATAAACTTTTTCTAAGCGCCTTTGCCGGATCAGGACTTGCGAATACTACGTCATGCCATATTTTTACAGCTAGAAAAAATGCTACTATAAGGAACAAGATCGATGGAATCATCTTCTCTCCTTAACGAATTTTCTACTTTAATGCTAACATGGTAGACCATACCGGTCAAAATCCTTAGTTGATAAATTTAGCTGAACTTTTTGTGCAACCCTAAGGGTTGTACCTTGCGCATCTATTGACGCTATCGGCTGTTTTGTGTATACTCCGCAAGTAGAATCTTCAAAATTCAATATGGGTCGGTACTCAAGTC
Organism: Candidatus Uhrbacteria bacterium; assembly: GCA_030688135.1. Classification (GTDB taxonomy): domain Bacteria; phylum Patescibacteriota; class Patescibacteriia; order UBA9934; family UBA9934; genus JAUYIW01. The sequence goes on from JAUYIW010000050.1 coordinate 558, forward strand.
CCGCCCTTGGCGGGATCCCGCCGGAATACGTTTTCATATGTAGGCGGGACGGTCAACGACGCTTTTGCTGAAGTCACAACACTACAGATCCATATATAATTTATGTTTACCACTTACATACTTTATAGTAAACATTCTGACCGATACTATATTGGATGTACTTCTAACATAAATGATCGAATTAAAGAGCATAATTCTGGTAAATCCCGATCAACAAAACCTTTTCGACCCTGGATTCTGGTTTATAAAGAAGAATTTGAAACCAGAAGTGAGGCTTGAAAACGGGAGAACCAAATTAAAAAATACAAGGGTGGCGAAGCGTTTAGATCTTTATTAAGTAAATAGTGGGTCGGTACTCAAGTGGTCAACGAGGGCAGACTGTAAATCTGCTGGCTTTTGCCTACGGAGGTTCGAGTCCTCCCCGGCCCACCATAAAAAATACTCCAACTTTGATTGGAGTGTTTTTTTTGTTAACAAGGCCGTGAGCAGGCCAAGGCTCTTCACAACAAATAAAAATCCGAAACCGGGTTTCGGATTTTTTTGAGATGCAACCGGTCTAAAATGCTAACTATATTAATATTTTCGAAACCGGGTTTCGAAAATATATATCTATAATTTCAAGATGAGGCGGCATTGCCTTTTGGGTCACTTGAACAGCTTCTGCGAAACTGGCCAACGATTCAGCAACCACACTCATCATTGGTTTCTGGAAATCAAGAATAGATCGAACCATTGTCTGTGTCGCAACGACTGATTCAATCCGCTTCTTTAATTGGCTTTATACTGCCTCAATAGCAGTTAGATCTATAAATCTTGTCATATGATGATGTCATCTAATACAAAATTACCGAAATATTAAAATTTCTTCAACATTTGGGTTCATATTGGGTTCATATTGACTTTATTGGTTCGTTGTGGTTAAATTCTTATCTTGCCACTCGGCGGGACGTCACTTGCTTCATGCTAGTGATAAGGGTGTGGTGTCTGCATCGTTTCAGACACAAAAAAGGATGGAGGCCTTCATGGCTTTCGAGAACATTCTCATGCGTCATCGCGAAATCACGCACGGCCCCGGCGCCAAGGACTTTGATATCGGGAGGATTTGCAACGATCCCTACCCGGTGCGGCTCACGGTTCGTGGCCTCACCAGTGACTGCATGTGTGCCATGGGCACCCACTGCAGCTATTGCGAGGAGGAGAACCCCATTTGGCTCCTGATCGCAGGGACCTTCAACCCAGATCTGCATCAGCGCAAATTCGTCTTCTGGGGCTACATCAACCGCGACAGGAACGGTGAAGCACTTCGATCCGCGGCCGATGTCTTTGAAGACGAACAGGTCTCCTGCTGCCCGAACCGTTCTCAGCTCGTGTTCGGCTGGTACACGCCTTACCAGGGCAAGTGGATACGCGGCTGGATAGCGCCAATGCGGCACAGCCTCGACGAGCTGTTTGCCATGTTCTTCAACACGGACGCGCTCCGGCGTACCTTTGACCTCCTCGCCGACCCGATCGGTAGCTGGAAGGATGGGGAAAGGCGACTGCCTCCGGACATCCTCTGGGGACTCGTCCGCAAAAACGGTGGCCTAATGATGCGCCTGATCCGTAAAGGACAGGGCGACAACGGCACGGCAGTGCTCAAGTTCTATGGCGTCGAATACACCGAGATGGGCACTTGTTTCCACTTCACTATGACTCATGAACTGTCCGAGGGAATCCGTCACACGGAGAACTTCGACAACGGTCGCGTGGTCGTGGACGACGAAGGTAGATGGGACAAGCTTTTGGCCTGCCGCGATGGCAGAGAGTACGAATTCGTTGCCGCGCCACCGCGCTAACCTGAACAACTGACGACGTAGGGACACACAACCTCAACCGCACCCCACCAGAAGCCACACCTCGTGCGCTTCAAGACCTCGGGGTGCGGTCTTCTGTTTTATAAAATTCAACGGATGCTTTGTTACTTGACCTCGTAAGTGCTCGACGGATGCCGAGAGGTATATCGCAGTCGTCTTAATGTCATTATGCCCAAGCATTTTTGAAAGTGCGTAAATATCATATACGACTTCTAACATTATGATGTCAAAGATGTGCAGGAGTAGTGTTGCTGAAACAAAACAAAAAACCCAAGGCATTAACCTGATTTTTTGCATGTAGCCGTTGTCGGAACTTTCACATTGTTCACTTTGTTCTCTCTCCATAGGGGGTTCCACCACTCTGGTCGTCCCCTTCGACTTGCTATGCTCGCTCAGGATCCTGTCACCCCAAGCATGCCCAGCAGAGCCGGGTCCGGGTCTAGAATATACTGCCGGAAACCCGAGACCCCTTCCTTACCATGTCCCGCCTTTGGCGGGATCCCGCCTCGATAACTGATGGCGGGAGAAGTGCCTTGCACTGGTAGCGTAAATGAAAAATAATCACATGGAGCCGTCGTCGGGATTTGAACCCGAGACCCCTTCCTTACCATGTCCCGCCTTTGGCGGGATCCCGCCTCGATAACTGATGGCGGGAGAAGTGCTTTGCACTGGTAGCGTAAATGAAAAATAATAACATGGAGCCGTCGTCGGGATTTGAACCCGAGACCCCTTCCTTACCATGGAAGTGCTCTACCACTGAGCTACGACGGCATTATATCTTTCTATTTGGCGATCTGCATTGTCGACGCGCTCCGTAATCCTCAAAGTACATTTTGGTACATCTCGGATTTACTCGCACGTCTCCTAGCAGCTCATCCAAATATAAAAATCTAATTTAACGGTTTTGTATGCTCTACCACTGAGCTACGAAGGCATTCGTTTTTGTGTTAGCGATCTATCGGCTCAAAACTTTGTCTCTAGCTCACCGTACACCATGGTACGTCTAGCTTCGCTCCTAGTTTTTCGCCAATATATCATCTAACACAATGCACTCATGTTACACCTATCAACAATAATTTGCACTCTCCTAGCAACTCATCCAAATATGAGAATCCGACTTAAATTATTCCTTGCTAATACATTAGCGAATGCTGAAAATCCACGTTTTTAGGTTATTTATATATATTATCTTTATACTCAAAAACTTCCTTGTATTTCATGAAATTAATACACTCGTAAACACTTTTAACGTGTAATGCTCGCTCACCGTACATTATAGTACGCCTTGCGTCACCTACTCATAAATACATAGTTCGCGATAGAATTTTAATACAATAGATGTAGTTGGTCAAGACTCACAAATCAAATAAACAATCTCATACGTCTAATAAAAATCTCGTAAAGCGCGATGCTACTTAAACGTATACCGGTAAATAAAAACGCGAGCTAATTTAGCTCGCGTGTGTAAACCGAAGGCGTTGGCTACCCTAGGAACTTAGCCGTAATATCTCCGTGCATAGAGATGTCCAACATTACGACAAAGCCATCGCCCTGCGCCAGACCACCATTCACCCAAAGTCTCCACGAATGTTTTCTGCTGTACGAGTCCATTGATGGCTCTGTATTTCCGACGAGCACAGTGCCATCATCAAGAACCACTTCGTACGCAAAGGACTGTTCCTTGCTCCAGTCGATACGCTCCTCCTGCGCCAGATGACGCAAATACCTATGGAGCGGTGGGGACTGATTTCCCAGTTTGCCATGCGCCGTTCTAAGCACTGTTGCGCTCCGAATTGAGTCTGCCAGTCCAAATGAATCAACTTTTTGATCATCCATAATGTCTCCGTGAATTGGATTGAAGGTTGCGCTACCTTAGCCTAAAAATACCGCGCTGTCAAGAGCCCAGTACTACGCATCCGTTAACGTACCGACTTATAACCTTCTACTACTCCGTTTTTTGAATATACAATTTGCCAGAGCTGACCCTTGCGTGCGCGGAAAAATCCTGCACAACTTAATAAATAATACCGCCACATTCTATAAAATCGCTCGTCATATCTGTGTTTTAGTTGTTCCCAGTGTTCTTCAAAATTCGTATTCCATTCAAGCAAAGTTTTTTCATAGTCTTTGCCAAAATTATGCACATCTTCGGTTACAAACAATCCTTCAGATGCTTTTGCTAATTGTTTCAAAGATGGAAGTGTTGAATTTGGAAAAATATACTTTTCTATCCATGGATCGGTTGTGGCTGTTGATTTTAACGAACCAATAGTATGCAAAAGAAATAATCCATCGTCTTTCAAACAACGCCTTGCAACTTTAAAATATTTACGATAATTCTTCTCTCCAACATGCTCTACCATTCCAAGTGAAACTACATGATCAAACTTTTCGTGAATTGCTGTATAGTCCTGCAAACGAATCTCAATCGGCAAGCCAGCACACAATTTACGAGCAAGCTCAGCCTGTTCACTAGATACCGTAATCCCCACAACACTAGCCCCATACCTCTCTGCAGCAAATTTGGCAAAACTTCCCCATCCGCATCCAATGTCGAGCACGCGATCGCCTCGCTTTAAACCAATTTTTCTACAAACCAAATCTAACTTATTAACCTGTGCCTCGTTCAAACTTTGCGCATCCTTCCAATACCCACACGTATAAACCATTCTGTCATCTAACATTGCACGATATAAATCGTTTCCCATGTCATAATGAGCCTTGCCAATGTGATACGCCCTTTTGCCTGCCTGACGATTCATTACTTTTGCTTTCACAGCTTCCCAAATAATTGGCAAATTCAATCCTAGCTTTTGATCTACATTAAGCCTTAATACGCGCGCAATAAATTCATCAAGCCCTTCACACTCCCACCAACCATCCATATACGCCTCACCTAGACCAAGCGAACCTTGCGCTAACACACGCTCGAAAAATCGGGCGTTTTTAATTTGAGGATCCCAAGGCTCGCTACCGTTCAACGTAATACCAGTGCCATCAAGTAATTTCTGAATTCTGTCTTCTGTTTTTGCATTCATAAGTTCAAGCCATTAACGACCCCATAAAACGATCTACAACCTACAGCTTGTCTATTTATCTGCCTGAATTGTGCCTTCTGGATGTTCTGGCGGTGAATAAATTGTGTAGAGCTTCAGTTTGTCCGATTCTGAGGTGTTGATTACGTTGTGCTCTGTGCCAGCTGGAGCCACAATCGCAATACCGTCGGCTAGCGCGATTTCCTCACCGTCGATAACCGCAATGCCCTGCCCTGCTTCAATACGAATGAACTGATCATGATCAGCATGAACTTCCATGCCAATCTCCTCACCTGGCTTCAACGCCATAACAACTAACTGACTTTGAGGGCCGGTGAATAAAACCTCACGATAATTTTCATTTTGCAAAGTCTTTTCTTCAATGTTTATATTAAATCCACCCATAGCATTATTTTACTGAATTAATTAAATCTTTAAAGACTTGATCTTCATCCCTATCTGCGTCAATCAAAATCGCATCTGTTCTGCTACCTTTAATTGAATTAATCTTTTCCCAGAAATCTTCGCACTTCTCTCTGGTAAGAAGGCTTTCGTCTCTATACCCACGCTCTTCCGCACGATTCATTACTACATCTTTTGACGCCCAAATAATAATTTCGCGAATATCTGCATTATATATTTTTCCAATATTTATAAAATTATCAATTACTACTGGGTCATAAATCATCTTTTCGACTATTACATCACGCCCAAGCTTAAGACAGGTGTCAATAATTGCGCTTGAAATAGCCAAATACATCTCCCAACGTTCCTCGCGGTATTCTCTATAATGACTAATAAACTTGCTTTGAGCGTCAATATCCAACAAGAAAGACAATGGCATTTCATTATGCAATCTTGCGGCGAGTGTGCTCTTTCCAACCCCGCATGGGCCGTTTATAATTATTAACTTCATAACAAAATGACTAATTATACGGCAACAGTAGCACATCTGCACTGCGACAATCAACAATCATGCATTTACTGGAATATTGAGATAATAATAAGTTTTCATTTTGACTCGCTTATCATCGTAAACGCACCGCAAAATCGACGATCGAAGACCTGACCCCTGTACGGTAACCGAATTATGGAATATCCGCATGAATCTCGGTAACCTTTTTTATGGCCTATAACGCACACTTGACAAAAGATGTGCATTCGTGTAAGGTTCTACCTTGCCATGGAGGAATCATGAGCATAGAAGATGCCAAGCGACTACTTGAAAATACAGTCTCTGCTGCCAGAGGAACATCAGCAAATGTGAATCCGGACAGTGTGTATCTGGATATCCCGACTCCCGATGGAGAAGGATCAGTCCAGCTCCTTGCGATCGTGCGCAAGGTAGACGCCAATCAACGTATCTTTGAGGACTATAAACAAACTGGCGAGCCCATTCCTCTGTGGCTGAAGGAAGTCATGAGACGGAACTGCCTACGGGAAGGCATTCCATTGCCTCCCGAGCTCGCGTAAACGTGTGATCCAGCAAGGCTATTTTTCTAAAGCCTTCTGGATCTTTTCTTTTACTTCGTCGCTCATAGTTTTTAATCCTCTCATTGTAATCTCATCGTTGTCCAAAAGCTCGACCACTAAAGCCTCGATCCTCTTTCTAAAATCATTCGCCCGTTCCGCAGTTGAGAAATCCTCTTTTGTAGCAAGGTCAGCCTTGACTAAAACCTCCTTATTTAAAACTTTATGCAAGTCCCTCTCTTTCTTTCTCTCTTTAGTTTCTTCACTCCAAGCGCCTACTTGCTTAAGGCCTTCAAAAACTTTCTTGGCTCTCCCATTAGGCAAAAAGCCTGCAATATCTCTAATTAACGCCTGTTGACGATGGACATCCCCTTGGCCTTCCTCCTCTTCTTTTACCAAATCATTAAATTTATGCACATCTAAAACCACATCTCTTACGCCTGTGCCTTGCAATTTTTTTCTAGTAGCCTCTAATATAGCCTGATTATACTCCTTCACATTTGAATCGAAAGAAAAAGTCTTTAGTTGAATATCAAACCTTTCGCCTCCAATTGTCAAAATAACATCGATCTTATCTCTCAGATCCTCCCTTGCTCTACCATGCTCCGCAGAAATAATGTGATCCAAACCTTGCTTACGAGCATATTTCTGGATCAGCCAAATTAGCTGATATTCATTCTTCTTGCCGGAGTTGGCTATTTTTTTATAAAACTCAGTTTGCTTTTTCTCTAATTCATCCAACCTCTTATTCCTTAATCTCTCATTTTTTGTCCTTTGTACTTTACGCATAGTCAATCCTAAATACATACCTTGCGCGTCTAGAATATCGTAAAGCCTTCTATCCCAATCCGTTTTAGCGGCAGACTCATACAAAGCCGTGGCCTTTTCCTCATCTTCCTTTAGTTCAGCCATCTCGGGGAACTTATCTTGCGCGTTTTCTACCTCGGAACGACTAAGCGTATATGAAGTCTTTCCGAGATTTGTCGCATAGTCAACTAAATATCGACCGTACCGGGTATCAACGTTACTAACGTGTCCGTGAATAATATCTGCCTCATAAAAATCCGCAATAGCTCCTTGCTCCGGATCTATCTCACGTAACCCCTTAAGCTTTTTAACAGTATCCGCTTCTGTCATGGATCCGTGAAGATAATCACTCTCAAGAGCCTTTAGAGTAAAATTAAATCTTTCATTTCTCTCAATTTCGGGGTTAAGATCAACTCTCATATAAGTTTTCCATCTGAATAATTAAAGCTTTATTTCTACAATATTATCTTATCATAAAACCAAACCCGACCCAATACAATCAACCGCACACCTAGGAGGGGTCAGGTCTTCGATCGTCGATTTTATAAATGACTATCCCTCTGGGGGCCTTTACACAGGGAAGCATCGGCCGGGTTGACAAAAGGCTGTTTTTGTGCTATTATTGAGCGTTCCAATTAACCCAAAACAAGGTAAGAAAATGCCGGGAACAAGTAGCCAGGGCAAGCGCCTCTGGCATCGTATGTACTGTCCTCTCAACACCGAGGAGCCCAGCCATAGGTTCGGGCTCAAACACGGAGAGATCGCAGGAGGACCCAAAAAAGTCTTCCGCAATGGCCTCTGGTACAGTGGGAACGGTGAGTATCTCGGCGATGGAGATACGGGGCTGGACGACATCGTCCGAATCGCCAACGAGCTTCAGCCTGGCGAAGCGTTCGTCATCCTCACCGAGGATGACGCGCGCGAACTCGACTGGAGCTGGGACACAGACGGTCGTTTGACGCAGGAGCAGCTAAACACTGCGCCTGCACTGGTAATGTTGCCAGGAGCGATCCACGTGGTCCGTGGCGGCGAGTACCCAAAATTGGACTACTGGGCCAGTGGCGGATACGTAGAGTTGCTCAAGGAAACCGGGATCCCCGTCCACCAGCTGTGGGGGCCCACGAGTCTGATCCTCTGACCAGGCTCACTCGCCCCCTAAGACGTCTCGTCTCGGCGGGCCTTTCACCCTGCGGTAAATCGGTCCAACCGATCTGCTGCAGGGTGTTTAATTTTATAAAAAGCAGGAAAACCAATCCTACATAAAACATTATTCTACTCCCCGTTTGCCAATAACGCCTCTTCGTGATCAATAGGAGCGGGTTTCCAACACTCTTGCCAAAAGGGTTTGGTGACCCAACCCCTACTGAGCTCAAGTAAGATAAAATGGACGTCTCTGAGAGACGTCCATTTTATTACTTTTCTTTTGGCGTATTGCGTTTTCGGTCGTGCTCTTTAAGATAACGCTTGCGGATACGAATACTCTCAGGTGTTACCTCAACATATTCATCAGAATCAATATATTCCAACGCACGCTCAAGGTTCATATCAAGTGGTGGCGTTAAATTAATAGCCTCGTCTGCTCCACTAGACCTCATATTAGTTAAATGCTTTCCCTTAATAGGATTCACAACCATTGATTCCTTTGCGCTCGTTCCAATCACCATTCCTTCGTAAACATCAATACCTGGGCCAATAAACAAGGAACCGCGTTGCTGTAGATTGTTAAGCGCGAACGCTAGGGTTTTGCCATCAAATCCGGAAATCATGGAACCTGTTGTTCTACGAGGAATATCACCTTTATGCGGACCGTTATGGGAGAAAATGTGAGAAAGTGTTCCCTCTCCCTTGGTTGAAGTCATAAAGTCGGTTCTGTAACCAAGTAAACCACGGGTTGGAATCGAATACTCCAGTCTAGTTGACCCGTTTTCACTACGCATTGAAGTCATTTCACCTTTTCTCTTACCCAACGCTTCAATAACAGTGCCTGCAGAATTATCTGGAACATCGATAACAACCGCCTCATATGGCTCAGTCTTAACGCCATCAACCTCGTGGATAATCGCCTGAGGCTGTGAAACTTGAAGTTCAAAACCTTCACGACGCATAGTTTCTATAAACACCGCAAGGTGCATTTCACCACGACCACTAACTTTAAAAACATCTCCGGCTTCTGGAAAAGAAACTTCAAGCCCAACGTTTGTTTCAAGTTCACGATCAAGTCTTTCTCGAATCTGACGTGATGTTACAAAAGTACCTTCACGTCCTGCAAATGGTGAATTATTCACCAAAAAATCCATTGTTAAGGTTGGACGATCAATCTCGATTGCTTCAAGCGCAACTGCGTCAGAGTCTTCAGCAATAGTTTCGCCTACGTTAATATTTGGAATTCCTGCAATCGAAACAATGTCACCGGCAAATGCTTCCTGAACTTCAACTTTTGCAAGTCCAAGGCTAGTAAGCAGTTTTGTGATTTTATGATTATCTCTAGAACCGTCTGGTCGAATAACAGTAACCTGCATTCCAACCCTTAGCGTTCCTTCAAGAATTCGGCCCGTTGCCATTCTGCCTACAAATTTATCGTATGCTAAATTCACGGGCTGGAAACGCGCAGGAACAGATAAATCGCTTGGCGCACTTGGAACAACTTTAATAATAAGATCAAAAAGCGGTTGCAAATTAGTTCCTGCGTCTGCGGGATCGTTAAGTGCAATGCCCTGTTTTGCGTTTGTGTAAATGAATGAAAAATCAAGCTGTTCATCGTTTGCGCCAAGTTCTGTAAACAAATCAAATACCATGTTTAGCACTGCGTCAGGTCGAGCAGATGGTTTGTCGATCTTGTTGATAACTACGATTGGCTTCAGTCCCAACTCAAGTGCTTTGCGTAGCACGAACTTTGTCTGTGGCATTGGTCCTTCGTAAGCGTCAACGAGCAATAAAACAGAATCAACCATTCTAAGCACGCGCTCTACCTCTGACCCAAAGTCTGCGTGCCCTGGAGTGTCAACAATATTAACCTTAACGTCACCAATCTGAATTGATGTATTTTTAGCGTAAATCGTAATACCTCGTTCTTTTTCTTGATCATTTGAGTCCATTACACGCTCTACAATAACGTCTCGATCAGAAAACGCCCCAGACTGCTGGAGCATTGCGTCGACTAAGGTTGTTTTACCATGGTCAACGTGGGCAATGATTGCAATGTTTCGAAAATCCATAATGATGTTATAACTCGCGGAGTATAGCCGAAGTTGCCGTTTGTGTCAATAAAAACCGCCCCTTACAAAAAGGCGATACTTATTAAGCTGCAAATACGCTCGCAAGAGCGCACCGCGCTGTATCCTAAAAAGAAAAATAAGAAACAAAACTACTTCCCAAGATACATTTTAATCCCCTCAAGATTTCCTGACTTAAATGACTTTTTAATATTAATCTTCGATATATCTACCCAATCATAAGCGATATGCTCATTACTCAACTTAATTTTACCGCTTATATACTTTGCTTCAAAAAACACGAAAAGTATATGCGTGCCGTCAATTGAACCTTTGTGTTTACCAAGCGCAACAGGTTTGTTACTTAACTTATATTTAATATTTCCTAACTCTTCACGAATTTCTCGCTTGAGAGCTTTTTCAAGTGGTACTTCAAATTCACTAACTTCAATTCTTCCTCCAGCAAAATCGAAACTTCCACCAAGACTTGATTCAGGTCGAGGAGTTAAAAGAAGAAACTCACCTTTTTTATTTTTCATTATCGCCCTAAGCGAAACTTCATATTTATCGTGCATACGAAAGTTATATAATCACCTCGTTATTAGTTAAATACAGCTTAGCGTAACCCTTAAGGTACATTTATTTTGATTCAAAATCTGGCTTGTTTTACTATCGCGTATTGGCATTTCTGACTTTTTGTTGTATATTGACATTTCGTACTTTCCTAAAACAATACATCAAAGAGGTCGTATGCCACGCCGCAAAACAGAAAGTGCCAATAAAAAGCTCGGGGAACGGCTTATTGCTACTGCCATAGACTATTTGGCGTTGACCATAGGAACGCAAGTAGTTCGAATGAAATTGATCGAAAGCAGACAAGAGCTTGTCATTGGAATCGTCTTTTCCTACAAAGTGAATGTTGAAAACGACATACTCGACGCTCTTAGGTGCCTTATTGAATGCAAATACGCAATCGAGCGTAAGAGCGTTCCAAAAATTTGCTTTGAGATCAGCAGCGTCTGATCGCAGTTCGTACGCTCGTCCACATTGAGTCGCCCTGACTCACCTCGTGGACGGCTTTTATTTTAAACTTGCCTAACTCATAAAATCGAGCACCGCTCTATCCACAATCACATCCTTGGTTTTGAAAGGTTTCAACAGAGTAATACCACTTAATCTTGTACAGCGACTAAGCGCAACATACATTTGCCCATGTGCAAAAGCACCCCAACCAACATCGACCAACACTTTATCGAACGTTTTTCCCTGCGCCTTGTGAATAGTAACCGCCCAAGCAAGCGCAATAGGATATTGCGAATATGAGCCAACAACTCCCTCCTCAAAATTATCACCGTTGTAGTTATACTCAAATATTTCCCACTTATGCTGGCCAACTTCAACACGTTTGCCATCCTCAAGCTCAACATCTAAAATTGGATTCTTACTTAAGCCCTGATTTGAAATTCCTCGAATTGTTCCAAGCGTGCCGTTAACCCACCGCTTTGACGGATCGTTGGTTGTAAACATTATTCGTGCTCCGGTTTTTACCTTGATCGTAGCTTCTGACGGCATTTTACGCGTGCCCAAATCCCCCATTGACTGCGCTTTTAATGTCCACTCTTTGCCAGATAGTTTCTTAAGCTCAAAGTTATTACGATCAGCTGCCATTTTATTGGTTGTGGTTAAATGAACAACATAATCAGATTCATGGGTTGGGTCGAAAAAAGGATCGTGCCGTTTGTTCCAAGTTTCAATATCGTCTATTTGCATCTGCCCAGAACGAATATTATTCAAAAGCTCAATAAATGCCTGCTCTTTTTGCCTATGCACTTTTTGAAGTTCAATAACTTTAATTTGCGTTTCTTCAATTGCGTAAGATGAAAAAAAGTATGGGGACGGATATTCAGTTTCAAATCGAAATTGTTCTTCGTTAGTAACGACTGGTGGAAGCTGAAAAAGATCGCCAATAAAAATCATTTGTACCCCACCAAACGCCTGCTTTGGTCGGTCTCGATTTAACCTAAGCGCCCTATCAACACAATCTAAAAGATCTGCTCGAACCATGGAGATTTCGTCTATTACAATGGTTTCAATTTGCTCAAAGAATTGTAGATTCTCATTTGCGGTTTTATGAACCAAATGCTTATCTATCTTTGGATGAAACCCAAAAAATGAATGTATGGTTTGGCCCTTAACGTTCAGCGCTGCAACTCCGGTTGGAGCCAAAACAACGTATTTCTTTTTTGTTTTAGACCTAAAATATTTTAAAAGCGTTGACTTCCCTGTCCCGGCCCGCCCTGTTAGGAAAATATTATTGTTGGTATTTTCGATTGCATCAAACGCACTTTTAAATTCTTTGGTAACTATTATATCTTCTAAAAAAATATCGCCTACTGCAGTAGAAACCTTGCTTGACTCAACAAGCTTAGTGTTTGTTACCGCTTTTTTAGGCCATTTCTTCTTTGAAGATTTCTTTGCACCTATCTGCTTCTTGTTAAACATGATTTTGTTGGGTTTAAGAGCTAAGCCATTGTATCACACAATGATTTATAATAATCAGTTTTGCGCAGCGTGAGTGCCAGCAATCCAACCCGTTGTCCAGCAAAGTTGGAGAGAAAATCCGCCGGATGGTCTGCTAATATTCAAAGTATCACCAATCAAATAAAGATTTGAGAATAGTCGTGAAGTCATACTTTTAAAATCAACCTCTTTTGGAGCAACTCCCCCGTCTGCCACAATCGACCACTCAAATCCCATTGTGCCGTTAATTGGAAATCGCAGATCTTTAAGAGTGCGGACAAGTATTTTTCTCTGCTCCTTTGTAATTGAATGCACTGGCGTATCTCCATTTGGAACCTTTGGAAGTTCAAGAATAACTTCACTAAGCTTTTTTTGAAGCAATTCTTTTAGAGCGGTTTTTAACTGTTTATTCTTGTGCTGTTCAAAAAGATCTAATAGCAACGAATCCATGCTTCCAAGATCATAATCTGGAAAAAGATCGACCGATGCTATAACAGTGCCTTTCTTTAAAAGCTTCTTAACCTCATGAGCTGAGTTGATGACTAGCGGACCTGATATTCCAAAGTGAGTAAACAAAAGTCGTCCACGTTTTTTAAGTTTAGTTTTCTCGTTTTGAATAAATCTAAGCTCCATGTCTTCCACTGTTGTGCCAAGTAAACTATGAACCCATTTTGAAGACGTACGAAGCGGCGCCATGTCCGGATCAGGCTCTTTTACTGAATGACCAATGAATGCAAGCGCAGAAAGCCCCTCGCCAGTTGAGCCGGTTTCGGGAGCAGCAAGTCCACCTGTGGCAATAATTATGCGTGATGCATAAAATGTTCCCGAAGATGTTTTTACTCCTGTTAGCAAACCATCCTTAATAACAAATGAAATAAACGCAGTGTTTAACTTTACTTTTACATTTCCACTCTCGCTAACATATTTGCGAAGCACCTCGCAAACATCCTCGGCTTTTTCAGACTTTGGAAAAGCTCGATTCCTATCCTCAACAACAAGCGGAAGTCCACGACGCTCAAAAAATTCAAAAGTACTATCTACATTAAATTGTGAAAATGGTGAAAAAAGAAATTGTTTTGATTCTGGAAAGTTATCAAGGAAAAGATGATTGTTGCGCTCGGCATTTGTAATGTTGCAACGTCTGCCACCGGTTATACTTAGCTTCTTTCCAAGTCTGTCATTTTTTTCAATCAAAAGAACACGCGAGCCAAGTTCACCGGCGCGTCCGGCTGCCATCATACCGGCAGGACCGCCACCTAAAACAATAATATCGAAGATTTCTTTTTTCATATGCCCACTATGGCAGATTATGCAGAAAATTCAAGCTTGATTTTAAAAATATATAATAACTGCTACAATTAAACTTGTAATAATAACAACTTTAATATGCTAGATTTTCTTAGAAGACCATCACCGGAAGAAATGCAAAATCGCCCACCTGGTCAAGAATCAAGACCACCCTTTGGTTTTGAAAGTGATGAAGTTCGCGCAAAAAGGGCTAGAGAAAAAAGATCCGAGAGAGAAACATCTCCTAAGTTAAGAGGCGGAGAAGGGTTGCGGTTGATGGGCTTGAACCAAACTGAGAAAACGCCAGATATTGGCAAGCTCACTGGAAGAGAAATAGAAATTCAGGATCTAGAGCAAACCTTAATAGAAAATCAAAGAGCTTTAGCAAAAATGGATGAAAGAAATCCAGCCTACGAAAGAACACAGAAAAAGGGCGAGCAAATAAAGACTCGTATTCGAGTACTACAAGTACAACAAGATCCGTATAACCAAGACGAGCAAAGACAAGCTGGTTAATTAAGACTCCATTTTTATAAGCTGTCCACAAGCTGCAGCAATGTCTTCGCCTTGTGTTTTTCGAACAGTAGTTGTTACACCATGTTTTTCAAGAACCTCATGAAACTCTATTATTGATTCTTTTGTGCTACTTTGAAAACCACAATCAGTAAAGTTGTACGGAATCAGATTGACGCGTATATCCCCAATTGAATTTGAAAAATTTGCAAGCAACCTTGCATCGTTTGGAGAATCATTTACACCTCTTAACATTACATACTCAAATGTAAGATGATGCCTTCTATTTCCAAAACGCTTTAAATATCTTTTACTCCAATCTGCTAGCTTAGGCAAAAAGTCATCGTAAGAAGTTGGAACAATCTCTTTTCGAATTTCCCTGTCTGCGCTATGAAGCGAAATTGCCATACGAACATGAGGCCAGTCGGGATCGTTTAAAAGCATTTCCAACCGTGGGAGTACTCCAACAGTTGAAACTGTAACGTGCGTTTCACCAATATCGGTATTTCTAAAAATACTTTGAAGACTAAGCTTAACATTTTCATAATTTGCCATGGGTTCGCCCATTCCCATGTAAACAATGTTGCTAATAAGCTGAGGAAGTTCAGGACGGCCGGCAAGATACGTTTGCCAAATTCTGTACTGATCAACAATCTCTTCTGCTTCTAGATTTCTAGTTAGTCCCATTTTTCCGGTTGCGCAAAACCCGCATCTCATAGCGCAACCTATTTGCGAGGATACGCAAATTGTAAAATGTCCTCGTGGGTTTTTCATTAATACGGTTTCTATTTCTTCCCCTGAAGCAACTTGAGCGATCGCCTTAAAAGTATCGCCAGCGCCATTTGCATAAATATTTTCAACTTTTAATGAACTGAAAGGAACTTCCTTGTTTAGAATTTCACGCATTAGCGCAGGTAGTGTTGAAATATCATCCCAACATTTTACCTCTTTTTGAAACATAGCAGTTTCAATTTGCTTTAAACGAAAATCAGGCTCTTTTGGAAAAAGCGATGCGATTTTGGATTTTCGGTTTTCGTAACCCATGCAGATATTATTACTAAGGCTTTAATCTACGCCAAAAATAGCTATTTGTCAACATTAACCGAGATGCCCCACTTGACAATCTGCCTGGATTCGGCTAAGGTTTACATAGATCTTTTAAGAATTCGTGCCTGAGAAAAACATCCCCGAAAAAACAGGGAAAAAGATGTTTTTCTTATCTATAGGCACAAACAAACCCGGTGGCTTGCAACAGAGCCACCTAGCACAAGGCTACCAAGCCTTGTGTATGCCCCGTAGCGGGTGCCGTGTGCCGGAAACGGCATAATGAAGCCGGTTGGCCACAAGCCTGCCGGAAAGTCCCACCCTCCTCTTGGTCGAGACCCCTCCCCAAGAGGAACCAGGGGTACGCTACATGCAGGAAAACAACTAGTTTTCGTGCCTCAGGTCGAGACCCCTCCCCAAGAGGAACCAGGGGTACGCTACTACCGGATACTATGCCCGATCGCCACACGCGGTCGGGTGATTTTTATAGGATTGTGGTCACAAAATACCAACACCTGGGGTTGGTAATGGTTTGTCAACGCTAGATGTTGGTAAAACGTAGTGCAACCTTGAATGTTGTTATTCACGCTGCGTCA
>JAUYIW010000058.1 GCA_030688135.1 Candidatus Uhrbacteria bacterium
AAGTTACCATTTCGACGAGTCTGTAGGTCGCGAGGAGAAATCTTTCGGAGATCTCGGCGAACCGCGAAAGATCTCTCGTCGTGGATCGCAAGCTCCTCGAGATGGTGGGGTTCGAAAGATCTCTCACCCGACAGCAGAAAGTTAAATCGGGTTCGAGATGGTAGAAAGCAAGAGATTCGCTGTTTTTACCGGTTGAGCTAACCTTTGGCCTCTATGCATTTTCCACCTAAATTGCGTATGATCCGGTTTATCCCCGCCCTTTTGTAAAAGCGAATAGATCTTTCGGTGAAAGATTCTTCATCGCCGAGAGCTTATTCTCCCGAAAAAATTGCAACCAAAAAACCGCCAGGCTTTCCGGCGGTTTTGTTGGTAAGTTTAGACTACTCCTCCGCTATATCTACAGAAGTTTCTAGATTACCATTTACTACATCAACCGACATCTCAACTGTTTTTTCAGCTTCGTATACTTCAGAGATTGAGGTTGAGGTTGAGTTTGATGTAATGGCTTCAGAAAGAACTCCTGCATCTAATACTCCGGCAACTTCCAGCAATAACCATGCTGCCAAGAGAGTTATAACTACGGCGAGTGTCATTATGACATTCTTGCTCATAGTATAGGATTAAGCTCCGTTACCGGTACATGCGCTTGTTTGCTTTTCTGCAACAATTGTCGCTGCAACAGAACATGTTCCACCCACACCACTTGCAGGAATCTGGATCATAAAGTTCGCACCGTCGGTAACTGCGTTTGTTTCACTTGTTCTTCGGCAAAGTTCTGATACTGCACTATTTCCAGCGGTAAAATCAATATCATTAGTAGATGTTGCTAGAGTTTTTGCCATTTCGCCATAAGTAGCACCCGTGTCTGTGTCAAACTTCTGGTTTGCAAGTGGAATTGAGCCATCTATTGTACAAGTCATCGGTGTAGTATCAGCATTGATAACTGCATCAACGTCTGTGTTTCCGTAGTTTGTGGCTGTTGCTAGCACTGGGCTAGAAACTGCATTTAGAGCCAAACTACCGTAATCAATGGTAGCTAGGTCAAAGTTTATAGATGCTAGATCAGTAAGCGCATATGTTACTGTGTCTGGCGCTGAAGCAGGACCAGCTGCGTCCGAAGGCGTAACCTTAGCGGTCCATGTGGTGTTTGTGTAGTCGTCAGAACTGGCATCTGTTGAGTCTGCCCAATATGAGATTTCTACATCATTACATCTGTACCAACCCTGAGTTGCGAAAGGTTCAGCCTCTTTTGCACAAGTAAGGCCTGTGTAACAATCATTTTTGTCAGCGCTACAGCCGGCCCCAACTGCTGTTCGGTACAAAACCGCTACTACGCCTCCGCCAATATCTACATCATCGATTCCGTTGGTATCTTCAACTTTTGACCAAATATCAAATGTCTTTACGCCACCCGGAGTAATTGTTAGCGTTGTGATAGCGGTACATCCTTCGTCTACACTATCCCCTGCACAAATTTTTGTAAGACTATTTGTTGGAAGTGCGTTACTAATATCAACCGTAGTGGTTGCTGCCTGAGAACGAACAAGCACCAATGCTATTATTACAAACAAACCGATCAAGAGAAGCGCTCCTCCTAATACTAAGCTTGTTGCATTATTTTTTTCTGCCATATTTATTAAGTTAATTATCTTATGTTTTAATTTATAAACGAACTTAGTTCGACCACTCCAAGTTCGAAGTATCTTTATTATAACATTTTAAAGTTTTATTCCCAAAAGATTAAAGAGAAATTGTCCACAGGTCGTCTTCCTCAGGATTACCTTTTTCAGCTTCGGTAGTTGAACTCTGTTCTCCAGGTATCTGGGTAACTTTTTCTACCTCACCTGATGCAATACTCTCACTTACATCGTTTTGTTTTATATCAGCTTGAGGTGGTGTACCGGAAGGCTGAGGCAAGGATTCGGTAGGAGTCTGTTGCGATGCATCGGTTGATGCTTGTGGTGACGTACTAACAAATGTAGAAGGTGGAGGCACTACAGGAACCTGCGGAGGTAATATGGCCGTTGCAGGTGAAAGAGTCTTTCCTTTTCTTAATTGCAAAATAAGAATTAATAGTATTATTGCAATTAAAATAATTATTACACTAATTGAAATTGCTGTTATTAAAAATTTATTGTAAGGACTTTTTACAGTAAGTGTAGTTCTTGCCGTTCCGCTAACCTTATTTCCATATTCAACATAACCAATGAACGTGTACTCGCCAGACTCGCTTAGCCTAGTAGTTTCACGCATTATAGCTTCTTCATTGATTCCTACCGATACACTGCTACCAACTAAAGTATCAACCAATGTGCCGTCTGAAGAATAAACCTCAATAATAAGTCTTGCCACGACTGGTATCTCACCTTTATTTGTAAATGTTGTGGATAAAGAAATGGTCTCTCCAACTTCAAATTCACTTTTGTTGGCAGTTAGCGCATCTATTTCCCCATATTGTTTTAAAGTTCCTGCTGGCAACACTTCAAAATCCTCAGAAAAAGAGTAAATAATGTCATTATTATAATAAAAATCAGCGTTTAATATATAGTTTCCGGTTTGACTCAACGCAACAAGCTCTTGCGTTACAACTCTGGTTGCGCCTCCCAGCACCTCTTCCAAATCTTCACCTTCGATTGTCTGGCTTAAAACCACATTCCCACTTCCGGCATCGATTATTGTAAACACTATTTGGCCAGGCTTCCATGTAACATTTCCAGTATTTTCAACCGTGTATTGAATAACAATAGGAAGATCAACCTCGGTTGGTAAAACTGCGAACTTCTTAATTGTAAATTCGACTAGTTGCTTATCAGAAACTTCGTAACCCAAGTTAAGCGCAACCCCTCTTCTAAAAACTGTGCCTGCAGTGCCGCCACCAAAAACTTCGTCAATATCAAATGGTAAAAACTCAATCAAAGCATTATATCTACCAGTTGGAGCATCTTTTGGAAGAACAATGAATGAATAACTATGATCACTCTCACCTGCTTTAAACATGAACTCTGAATCACCCTGTATAAAATTTGTTTCTGCACCGGTAACCTCAACTTCAACCCACATGTCGGAAGATGAATCGTGGCGGGCAATGATTACTGTTATTTCATGAGGAACATCATTCAATAGCTCTCCAGCGTCTAGTACAGAAGGAGATATCCCCATGGTTGAAAAAGCAGCATGGCCAATAGCTGGAAAAAACCCAATAAAAAAAATACTGACCAAAATAATCCCGGCACTCTTAAATATATTACATCTTCTCATACCGAATCATTTCTTTATCTCCTCGCAGCGTAGCCTACGCTTTCTAGCAAAAATAAAACCGTAAATTAAGGTCGAAATTAAGTAACCAGCAGCAAATCCTTTTATAAGTGGCGAATGATATAAAACAGAAAGTTCACTTGTGGTTAACTTAGAAACAGCTAAAATTCCCTGTATGAAATTTTCCATGGTATTATTATACCATGCTTAAAGACGTATTGAAATTTTTTGGCAACTCCCTACTCATACTTCTGTCTGTTTTTTTTATTGGAAGTATTGTTCACTTTGGTTTTTTCGAACTAAGCGAAGTAAATGGACGTTCAATGGAAGACACTTTTAATGATCGCGATATTATCGTAATCGACAAAGTCACATTACTTGCAAAAGAACCTCAAAGAGGGCAAGTTGTAAGCGCCTTTGGTGAGTTTGAGGGCCTACTTGTTGTAAAGAGGATTATTGGCCTGCCTGGTGAGACAGTAATAATTAGAAGAGGCGAAGTACTTATTCGTGATACTGAAGGCAATGAATTTGTTCTAGACGAACCATATCTTACAAAACAAGCCGATACTTTCCCCGAACTTGGAAATGAATTTTTCTACCCAATCGCAGATGATGAGTATTTTTTAATGGGCGACAGCAGAGAGCATAGTACTGATTCGAGAAACTACGGAGCTGTAACCAGAGACAACGTAGTAGGAATTGTGCGTTCGATTTCATTTTTGAATGATTAAAAAAACCTTTAAAGTAAAAACCACAGGATCTAGGTCCTGTGGTATTTTTGTTTCTTATGCTTCCCATGGTTCTTATGGTTCTTACATATCCCATGCTTCTTCTAGTCTACTTTCCCTTACGCTTTCTTGCCTTAATTTTATAACCTATTAGGAATAATATAGCTAATACTGCTGCAATAAGAGCGGTAAGAGTGATAATAATAAAATCTACCGAAATCCCAGGAGGCCCTATAGTTATATCTTCGCTAGCTTGCGTAAGCTCCTCACCGCCATATGAAAGCACTATTCGTACCTGATTATCCCCTTCGCTTACATAAGATGCCTGAAAATCAACCTTTACTGTACCATACCCTAATAAATCAATTGTACCTGAATCAATGTTGCTGACGATTTCTCCATCCATATCTGTAAGCTGAACAGAATAACCAATATTAGATATTGGATTATGTTGGTAATTCCTTACTTCAAATGAACCATTAATGCTTCCGCTAAATAAACCGCTCTCGGCAGATACATCTAGGCCCTGAACTTCAATCTGTGTAGATTTAACTAATTCTGCAAATTCACTTGCAGAAACAACCTTTACATTAAGCGTACTAGAAACACCCATAACAATGCTCATTGCCGCTAACGGACTATTTTCTAATGACTCTGGCACAAAAGTAAAAAAGTGAGAATATGTACCAACACTCAAATTAGTTGCATCAATATCCACAGTATATTCAAAATCAGCTATGTCCGCGGGTAAGGTAAAACTTGCGCCATTTGGTGAACTTAGCCAATATGGATCTGCGTACTTAGATTCAAAAATTTCTTCTTCTTCCGGCTCGCTTCTAACAATCAAAATTCTAGTCTGCACCTTACTGCCCTCTAAAACGATAATCGTTTGTTCAGGTGGAGAAACTCCGAGTAAATACTGCGCCCTAGCTTGCGGAGCAGCTACTAAGAAAATAAATGCAAAAAACCCAAATATTAAATACTTAAAACTTTTCATACTATTCATTATTGATCTCTGCCCCAATTGAGCTGAGTTTATTATAAAGATTTTCGTAACCCCGTTCTAAATGCTCCACTCCATCGATTACCGACGTTCCATCAGCCACAAGCGCAGCAACAACGTATGCCAACCCTGCGCGAATGTCGGGCACAGTCATTTCTGTTGCCTTTAGTTTTGCAGGTCCTTGAATAACGGCTGAGTGTTTGTAATTCTGATCTTTAAACCTGCAAGGAAGCTCTCCTAAGCATTTACTAAAGAGCGTTATGTCTGCACCCATTTTAGCAAGAATTTCAGTATATCCAAAACGGTCTTGCATAACTGTTTCGTGGATAACTGAAGTTCCTTCGGCTAAAGTTAGCACAACAAGAAATGGTTGCTGCCAATCAGTCATAAACCCAGGATGCGTATCGGTTTCAAGTTGAATGCCCTTGTAGTGCTCGGCACCACGAAACAAAATACCGTCATCGTGCACTTCATACTCTCCACCAACAAGCCTTACAGCATTTAAAAATGTGACTAGATCCGAGTGTTCTGCACCTTCGCAAAAAATTTCTCCACGCGTTACAAGTGCCATACATGCGTACGATGCCACCTCCATTCTGTCTGGCAAAACCTTGTGACGCACCCCATTAAGCTTTTCTACACCTACTATTTCAATGTGTCTCCCTGCTCCCATTTCTATAATAGCTCCCATTTTCTGAAGCATCATAATAAGCCCGATAATTTCCGGCTCAATCGCAGCATTTTTTATTACTGTACGGCCCTCTGCCAAAACTCCTGCAAAAATAGCAGTTTCGGTAGCACCAACTGAAGGATATGGAAGATTTATTAGTGAACCCATAAGTCGACCGTCCACCTTTAAATGATATCCGTCATCCTGCACATCAACTTCAGCGCCCATTTTCTTTAAAATCTCCAAATGAAAATCAACAGGACGCGGCCCAATTTTATCGCCTCCAACGCTAGGAACATGAGCCTCCCCTGCCCTGTGCAAAAGTGGTGCGGCTAATAAAATGGATAATCTATTCTTACGACTGAGTGCCATTGCCGAAGTTTGAGCAATTTTCTTTACCTGAATTCTAATTGTATGATCGTCAATCGTTGTTTTAGCACCAACTGCTTCAACGAGCTCGCGAGCAATATCACTCTCTTGCTGAAGTGGAATGTTTTCTATAACTACTTCCTGATCAGTCAAAAGTGATGCAATGATCATTTTTGACGCAGCATTTTTAGCACCTGCAATTTTTACCGTACCCTTCAACGGTTGCCCTCCTGTAATTTTTAACTGTTTCATAGATTACTGAATTGTGCCTTGATTTGGCTGAAATGTCAAAGTTTGTCTGTATAGCGAAAGAAAAATTTGAATCATTAGAAACATTTGAACCATTATGAACTTGGTGTGTTTCTAATACACCTTATGGATCTAATGATTCCGCAATTAAAAACCGGTCGAACTAGCGACCGGATACGCTTATAGCAACTGGTTTTTCCACCATCGCTCAAGCTGATCTCTTACTGACTTTGACTGCCAGTTTACTCCATGATGAGGAAACCATCTTGGAGCAAGAATTTCAAACACCTGCTTGCACTTGTACAAATGATGATTGTCAAACTCACGCGAATATATTACAGACATATGGTCCGGAAGAGACGTTACAATCTGCTCGATTCGCGCACTTACTCTACTGTCATCGTCCCCTCGCACAAATCTTCCAAGGGTTTTAAGATCCCAGTATGCAATGTGCGTGAATGGACTGCTGGCAGAAGCGATTGTCTCCATGTCCATACAGATTTGGTCTCTCCAAAGTGAGCTATGCGTGATGTTATGGAACTTGCGAGCATCTTCACGTAAACCTGCCCTGAATCGCCCGCATTTGCCAGACCCCACTCCGACCACAACGTATTTCCACCCTCGGCGATCGTAAAAGTTACGGTTAGCCTCGAGCTTTAGGAGCGTGGAAATTGGACGCTTCCAACGGTTGATTGCGTAAATAGCGTATGTGACGCCAACTACTTCAACAATGCGACACAGAAATGAATCCAGCACGCACTCAACTCCATCTCGCGTAAGCGCGGCATATGCCTGCCTTGCCTTACGCTTACTTTGATAAAGTGCCGGCGGTTTAGTTACCCTGCCATTGTTATCTCTTCTTCCTAAAGCAAAAAGCTCAATACTTTTACCTGCAGAAAATAGCCTTTCCCGACTTAGATCATCGATGCGTGCTAAATCGTCTGCTACCAATCTATCCGGATCAGCCAATTCAATAAGGAGAAGCTGAAGCGCGATTGCAAAATTTCTGCGCGCTTCAAACACACACCTGTAATCAATTGAATCTTTATCTTTTGGATAAGGGAGTGACGCTATCTTGAACAAACGCAATGGGTCGAGACAGTTTGCAATTAGGTTATGCGCGGCAAGTTGCAAAGAAAACGGCCTGAGATATTCATAGGCTATCATTTCAACCCCGGCCTGCGCTGACTTTATACACCCTTCCATACGCCCCATGAACTTGTCAGCGCCTATCGAAGTTGCAAATCCGTATTGATTTGTGTGATATTCACAAAATGCAAAAAATAGCGCTTCCTCCGGTCGATCGACTACCTTATTCAACCCAGTAAATGGCGTATGCATTTGCCTTACAACTCTAATTTGCTCCGTGAGTGGCCTAAAGCACAACAACTGCTCTGGTCTTCGAACTATCATTTTGACTCCTTTGAAATGAGCGGATAAGAAACTTATCAGATAATCTTATTAAAGTCAACGCCCGGACCAAAGGGCCCGGGCGCAATAAAAATCGTTATAATAATTAAATGCCTGTAATCACGTTCTCTCCACTACACGGTCCCTTAACGCCAAGTGGAACTTCGAGCGTATGGTAAACCGTCCCCACTGAATCATTCTTTGTACTGCGTGGAGAAAGCACTAAACCAGTGTCAGAACCATCGGAGCCATCGAGCAAAATTGAGGTCTCGCTTTGTAGCATGTCTTCATAACTACCATTGGCAACATCTAACCTTTGATTCTCAGCTGGGATTATGCCAATTGCACATTCTAAATCTGAACTACGAATCCTAAAATCAGCTTCAACATTACCCACATTCTCAAACTCAAGTAGCACCCCATTTTTACTTGAAGAACCTGGTAAAACATTTCCAATGGTGAACTCGTCCACAGCTCGTACTGCAAGAAGCGAGCCTACTTCGTTTTCATAATTAGCGTCTTCTGCTAGTGCAGAATCAGTGTCTTCGGCAACAACGCGCACTTTCCAAACCTCACTCTCATAAATTGACTTATGCCCAAACGTTGCGTCTGTCCAATATGGCAGCTCCACTTTGCAAACAACTACTCCGTCGATTACAGACATTGGTTCCAAAGTACAATCTTCATTTCTGAGCGACAAGTGAAAACAATTCTGAACGTCTCTCTTGCATTGCTGCGCGTTATTTACGCCTGATCGATACATATCGATTCGGACATCCACAATATCAAAAATACTGTTTAAATCCTGAATTTCAGCTATTACATAGTAATCACTATTTTCACCTGCCGATAACCGAATCAAACTTACATTAGCAGAGTTAATGCTCCCATCCAAATTAACCTTAACCGACTCTATGGTGGGTTCGGCGTTTATAATGTTAACATTGAACTCCTGACCGTATATATTCAGATTTGTACTTGATGAAATAATAAGCACCGAAGTAACGACAAGTGCTACCCCCGCAAGCGCCTGAAATGTATTAATCTTTAACTTCATTGTTTGGAATTATTTTTTCTTACCCCTAAGTCGCCCTGCGACCCAAAGTGCAATGAATAAAAGAGGAATGATTGAAATTGGAATGATTATCCAAATAGGGATCGCAGAAGAACTAACAGAAAAATCTACCTTTTTTGGCGGAGTAGAATTCTCACCATATTCTACTAATCCAAGAAGTCTAAAATTGCCCGAACCTATTGGCTTAACAGAAGTCGAGTAAGACACTTCTTCCCCTGGCCCTACAAAAACCCCATCCGTTCTCTGCATTCCAATAACACTATTATCTTGAAATGAAATCGTTACAAGAGATGCATTGTAGCTTGTATCACCGGTATTTTTAAATAGCGCTGAAACAAAAATTTCGTCTTGATAATTATATTCTGACTGATCAATTGAAAACTCGGTGAGTTCTCCTTTTTGCAAAAATGTTCCCTCTGGAAAAATCTCTAATCGCTTAGAAAGTCGATAAATCACTTCGCCACCCTCTAATGCCTCAAATGTTAAGCTATATTTTCCAGCTTCAAGATTATGGGGAATGCTTACATTGCTAACTTCCTCCATACCAGGTTCAACGATATCGATTGATTCTTCGTAAAGGCTTGTATCTAGCACCGTATCTCCTATTTCATCTTTAACTACAAAATGAAGCTCTTCTGGACGCCAATTCCGGTTTCCGTGGTTTATTACCAAGTATGAAATTTGTAAATCCGTACCTTCCTCAATCTTTCCAACAACTGCATCGCGCACTTCAAAGGCTTTAACTTCTACTATTGTGACCCCAAAAGATACAGCAAGAGTAACACCTATGCGATTAGTAATCATGCTTTGCGCATCATCTATAGCTCCGCTATCAGATACTACCGGTAAGAAATCTATAAATGCATCGTACTCTCCAAGCGGAGCATTTCCTGCATCGAACTGGAAAGCATACTCTGCACTGTCATCGCCAGCTGGAATTACAACCTTATCACTTCCACTTAGATATTCAGCTCCTGGACCCCAGAAGCTAGCTTCGTAAACTCCAGTTGAATTGATATTTTTCGATCTTGTAAGAGTGACTTTCTCATGCCTGGATCCATTTTCAAAAACTGATGCATCAAGAATTCCTGCAGGGGTTACACCGATTGAAGCGTCTACATTCTGAACAAAAATTGCAAAAGAAGAAGCAGACACAAAAATTGCTGCAAATAAAATTCCTAGAATCCTTAACTTTGTGCCACTCATAATTATGCGTACAAATTAATGAAATCATTATACATCAAAATCCGTATGCATAAAACGATTATTATTTTTGTCACATTCGGCTGAAACAAAAACACGAAATTGCTGAGGGACCATCGATGAATATTCTTTTGAGTATAAGTTCCGGAGATTTGAGCAGATTCATTCAAAGATTTTTGAGATAATGCGGGGCATTAACGAAAAAATATTTGGAAGAATATGCCGAATCTCTGGGATTTAGACCGAAAATGATATTTAACGATGGTCCCATATGCGTAAAACAAAAAAATGCCTCAGATCAGAACGCGTAGGAAAAACATCAAGATTGCGTTAGTAGATACTTGAATGTCTATTCTCGATTAACCACTGGGGTGGACTGCCACCCCAGACCCCCAGTCCACTTTTCTTTGCTGGTCCAAAGAAAAGTGGAGAAAAGAAAGGACCTTTTCGGGTTTGCCCCTACGTCCCGCCTACGGCGGGACTACGCCAAACCTTAAAACGCTGGCTCCGCCCATGTCTAAACAAAAACATGCCCCTGATTACGACGGGAACACGTTTTTGTAAGACATGGGAGCCCCGTCGCCTGGCGGTTTGGCGTGGGGCCGAGTTCGCCTAACAAAAAATCACGAGATTGCTGAGGGACCATCGATGAATATTCTTTTGAGTATAAGTTTCAGAGATCCGAGCAGATTCATTCAAAGATTTTTGAGATAATGTGGGGCATTAGCGAAAAAATATTTGGAAGAATATGCCGAATCTCTGGGATTTAGACCGAAAATGATATTTAACAATGGTCCCATATTTGGTGGCGCGACTAGGAGTGATGCGAGCCGTACTAAAATGTACGGTGAGCGAGCGACGCAGTTGCAACATCAAAGATGTAGTGATCTCGTGGTTTTTTGGCGCCTCAGTTTCGGAGCGACACAAAAACACGAAATTGCTGTAGATGCGTAAAACAAAAAAATACCTCAGATCAGAACGCGTAGGAAAAACATCAAGATTGCGTCAGATGTGGTTGAACAACGAGCACCGGAGTAAGCCGTACTTCCTGTACGGTGTCGAGGAGCGTAGTAGTGAATCCGCAGATGACGTAATGTTGATGTTTTTCCTTGGCGCTCCGAGGCGGGAGATAGTAAATTGGTCCTATGCCACACGTGGGCAAACTGCCGAACTTGCGAACACTTGAGCTTTCGCCCAGAGCGTCGGTAATCCGACAGCATAGAACCGCTGGATCCCCACATTCTACTTGTGTGCACACAAGCAGATGTTGGACTACGTAAACTCGTAGATATTTCCCGTGGATCCTTACAGGGTGTACTTGGCCAATTACTTTCTTACCGCCTGAAGCACCATAAATTATCTCGTCTATTCTTAGAGTGCGCAACACCCAAAATCCCGACTTGTCCAAAGCTTATCCACCACACTATCCACAGTTTCTGTGGATAACCAAAAACCACCCAATGAATAGGTGGTTTTATACAAAAGTTTCGAAACCGGGTTTCGAAACTTTTGCTATCTCGACCATATACCATAAAATCAGCAGTCAAACAC
>JAUYIW010000070.1 GCA_030688135.1 Candidatus Uhrbacteria bacterium
TGAGCCAAAGTGGAAGGACTACAGGACTCAACTAAGTATACTTTTAGTTCTCGCGCTACCGGCTTTGGCACTTACATATTCAAGATCAGCTTGGTTTGGTTTTGTATTAGGATTTTTCTTTATTTCTGTTTGGGCAATGCGTGATAGGCGGGTTATTGTTGCTACTAGTTTGGCTGTAGGGTCTATTGCACTTTACTTGGCCTTTACCGGACTTGTGGTAAATAGGCTTATCGACGTTTCAGATCAGAGCATTTCTGAAAGATTCTTTGAGGCTTTTTCTTATGCAAGGTGGCAGGGAGAGTATTCCGGTTTTGGTAGAGTTTACTGGATGCTACTTACACCACTTGAGGTAATACCTGCGTCTCCTATTTTTGGACATGGTCCTGCGACTTTTGGTGGAGGAGCTGTGGCTGCGCTTGGAAACAGTGAAGTGTATGATGAGCTTGGCTTGCCATTTGGTGTTTATGGAACCGAGGGCTACATTGATAACAATTGGTTTAGTCTTTGGGGTGAAACTGGTACTTTAGGATTTGGCTTATATTTATGGATTTATATAGCGCTATTTCTAACGTGCATAAGAGTTTGGCGAAAGTCTAAAGATCCACTCACTAGGGCGCTGGCAATTGGTACTGCGGCTACAATGATTTCTATAGCATTTAACGCAGTGCTTGGAACTAATCTTGAAGTTCGCACGTTAGCTTCTTATCTGTGGGTATTTCCAGCAATTGTGATTGTTCAGGCTGACCGTGAGAATTTGCTTTAAGAAAATAAACTTTTGTAGACCGACAATAAACCACGGTTTGTTGGTAGTAAATATCAGACGCTAGAAATAAACTTGGTTTTCCGATTTTATGAAGATTTTACATGCTCACAAATATTTCTACCTGCGCGGAGGAGCCGAGCGTTATATGCTCGAACTAATTAAGTTACAGGAAGAAGCAGGGCATACCGTAGCTCCATTTGCAATGCATTATCCTAAGAACGATCCGTCACCATGGTCGGAATTTTTTGTATCTGAAATTAATACTGAATCAGGCGCTGGTAGAGGAGTAGATGCTGTTCGTCAGTTTGGTAGAGCTTTGTGGTCGCATGAGGCATACAAGCAAATGCTTGGAATGATTGAAGCGTTCAGACCGGAAATTTGTCACGTTCATAATATCTACACGCATATCTCTCCATCAATTCTAAAAGCATGCGGTAGAAGGAATATTCCGGTAGTTATGTCTGTACACGACTATGCTTTAGTGAGCGCTAACCACGCCTTGTGGGCCGGTACAGAGCCGATGGATCTTAATCATCTCGGAGTACTTGCAACTGCTAAGACCAAATATATTAAAGATTCTTACACTGCAACATTTACTCTTTCTTGTATTCAAAAATGGCATCATTTGCGTCATTCGTATGATCGCTACATTGATAAGTATTTAGTTGCATCAATTTTTTTGAAAGACATTCTTGTAAAAAATGGTTTTAATGAGAATAAGATTTGTGTACTTCCTTTATTCGCTCAACCTAGTTTATCGCTAGCACAGAAGGAGGATGGATCAGTTGTTTATTTTGGCAGACTTGAGCGTTATAAAGGCGTGCATAATTTAATCGAGGCCATGAAACTATTTCCACAAGTTACGTTAAAAATTATTGGCTCAGGGCCGTATGAGTCAGAATTGCGAAAAATTGCAAAAGGAATGGGTAATGTAAAGTTTCTCGGTTTTGTTAGCGGAAATGGACTTTGGGAAACTGTAGGCCGTGCACGAGTGGTGGTTGTCCCATCGCAGGTGTATGAAACTTTTGGACTTTCTGCTCTTGAAGCTATGGCGGTTGGTCGCCCTGTCATTGTTAGTGATGTTGGAGCTCTAAAAGAGGTTGTAGAAGACGGCGTAAGTGGACGTGTGTTTAGGGCGGGGGACGTGCATGATCTGGCCAATAAGTTAAATGAGTTTATTCATGACGTTAACTATTCAAATTCAATGGGCGAGGCATCTTTGCAAAGAGCAGAAGTGATTGGTAATGCAGAGAGACATCTTGTAGAAGTTATGCAGATTTATGCAGACATTTCTAATTTAGATTAGGTTTTTGGTTTGAGGAGCACTGGATATCGAGGACGTTGGGTCTTGAGTAACCTGTGGATAACTAGAATAATCTGCTGAACTTAGCAGATTTTTTGTTTAGATCATGTCAGTACGCTCGTTGACAAGATAATCGAATCGTGTTACGGTCATGAGTCGAAATAACCAGATGCCTACTGATGTACCGATAGTTACTAATATATTGATTGTGTGCTAATCAATCGGTATATCTGTAAATATCAGTAAATCGGTAGGATCCTGGCGACTGATTCAATATGAAGATTGCAATGATCGGACAAAAAGGCGTGCCATCGCAGTATGGTGGCATTGAAACACACGTGACCGAGCTCGCTACACGTCTTGTGCGCGAGGGCCACGATGTTTTTGCTTATGCTCGTCCTTGGTATTCAAGCCGTAAGTGTAAGATGTATAACGGCATTAAGATTAAGCATCTTCCAACGGTGCGGTCAAAATATTTAGATACAATAACCCACACACTCGTGAGTACTATTCATGCGTGTGTATTTTTGCGACCGGACGTTATTCATTTTCATGGTGTAGGACCATCGCTTTTAGCATGGATTCCAAGAATTCTAAGACCTCATGCTGCAGTTATTACTACCTTTCATTGTATCGATAGACATCATCAAAAGTGGGGAGTTTTTGCACGCTTTATGTTACAGCTTGGTGAAAGGGCATGCGTGAAGTTTTCTGACTCAACAATTGCAGTGAGCCGGACTCTTTCAAATTATATCGCACTATCTTACGGAAAACGTGTACCAACTATTCCAAACGGAATAACACCGCGTAGAGTTGCAACAGACAATATTGTTCTTGAGCCGTTTGGCCTCAGGTCGTATCGATATATTATTATGGTAAGTCGCCTCGTTCCTCACAAGGGAGCGCATACTTTGATAGATGCGTGGAAACTTGCAAAGATTATGCGACCAGAATTATTTAAAGATATTAAACTAGCTATTGTAGGTGGCTCGGCATTTACCGACTCATACGTTAAAGAACTTCACGCACAGGTTGCAGACGATAAATCAATTGTTCTAACTGGTTATCAGAATGGAGAAGTTCTGCAAGCGCTATTTGCAGGAGCTAAGTTTGCTGTACATCCTTCAATATCGGAAGGTCTTCCAATCGCAGTGCTTGAAGCGATGAGTTATGGCAAGGCTGTTATTGGGTCTGACATTCCAGAAAATATGGAAGTAATTCGAGAGAATGGCGTTCCATTTTCAACTGGTAGCATAGAGGACTTAGCTGCAAAAATTATTGAACTCACCGAAGATGAAATGAAGTCAGCGTCAATCGGTCATACTGCACGAGAGTTTGTAGAGACGGAATATAACTGGGACGATATTGCACGCGATACAATAGAATTATACAAAGAGCATACTGCACTTCGCGAGGGAGTGCTGGCGATTAGGTAAGGTTGTTACGGGTGTACAGGTGGTACGGATACACTGATGTGGAGCGGGAGGTTAAAAAGGATCATACGCAATTTAGGTGGAAGATGCATAGAGGCCAAAGGTTAGCTCAACCGGTAAAAACAGCGAATCTCTTGCTTTCTACCATCTCGAACCCGACTTAACTTTCTGCTGTCGGGTGATAGATCTTTCGAACCCCACCATCTCGAGGAGCTTGCAATCCACGACGAGAGATCTTTCGAACCCCACCATCTCGAGGAGCTTG
>JAUYIW010000057.1 GCA_030688135.1 Candidatus Uhrbacteria bacterium
AGAACCTCCTGAAGACCCACCCGGTACTTTTGATACGTCCCATGGATTTGCAGTGTTGCCCCAAAACGAGGTCTCATTACTTGATCCCATTGCGAACTCATCCATGTTAGTTCGAACAATAATAATAGCACCGGCATCTTTTAACCTTTGAATTACCGTAGCGTCATATGTCGCAGTGTAATTTTCAAGCATCTTTGACCCGGCACTCGCAATATGACCTTTAACCAAAATATTATCCTTAATTGCAATAGGAACACCTGCAAGTCTAGGTAAAGACTCACCATTATCGCGCATTTCGTCAATTTTACTAGCTGCAGCCAAAGCGTCTTCTTCATAAATCTCCAAAAAAGCATTTATCTTTTCGTTCTTCGCTTTAATGCGCTGAAAACAACCTCTAACAATTTCTTCTGCGGTTGTTTCTCCGCTAACTACCGCATCTCTAATTTCTTTAGCAGTGATATATTGCATATTTAACTATTTACTTCTGGTATATCAAAAACTCCTGGAACCTCAAGTGCGTCTCCTGTCTTTTTTGGAAAAGCATCAATACAGGCATCGCGCACTTTCTGGTCGCAATTTATAATCTCATCTTCACGAAAAATATTAACCTGATCCGTAATATACATCTTAGCATCAACCTCACTGGTATCTACTTCGTGTAGCTTGCTAATGTAGGCAACTATTGAAGGAAGTTGATCTTTAAAATCAGCACGATCTTTATCTGTTAAATCGAGCAGTGCCAATTTGGCAACTTTGTCTACGTCAAATTCAATGTTGGGCATAAGTTAGGTGTTAGGTTATAGGTTATAGATGATACCACCATCCGCTAAAGCGTAGGTGGTTCGCCCACGTTCTGCGTGGCGGAGGTGTTATGCTACAAACCATGAGCTACCCAAGCATATCGATAAACTGCTTTTCCGACAAGGTTCGAACTCCTAATTTTGTAGCTTTTTCAAGTTTTGAGCCTGCGTTTTCGCCAACTACAACAAAATCTGTCTTTTTGCTAACCGATCCAGAAACATCTCCGCCAAGTACACGAATCTTTTCTTTTGCGTCTTCCCTACCCATTGATTCAAGAGTTCCGGTTACCACAAACGTTTTGCCTGCAAATTTTGTACCTCGCTTTTTAGGTGCCTTAATTTGAATTCCAGCTTCTTGATATTCATTGAGCAATTTTTGTGTTCGCTCTGATGCAAAAAAATCTATTACTGACCTTGCAACCGTTTCACCTACATCTTGAATGTTCTGTAGCTTTTCAATAGATGCCTTTTCGATATTTTCAATTGAACCAAGATTGTCTGCCAAATCGAGCGCAGTTTGAACTCCAACGTTTGGAATACTAAGCGCAACAATGAACGCTGATAAATCAATTTCTTTTTTTGTTCCAATCTCACCGACAAGTTTCTCTGCCGATACATTACCAAAACCTTCAAGATCTTTTATTTCATCAATCTTTAGCTTAAATAGATCGGGAGGTGAGTTAAGAATTCCTTCATTAATAAATCTCTCTACAGTTTTGCCACCAAGTCCATCAATTCCGAACGCTCGTGCAGCATGTAAAATTCTTTCACGCTCCATAGAAAAGCAACCTTTATTTTTGCATACAATATCTACCGCTCCATCTTTTTGCACAAGATTCGATTCGCAGACAGGACATTTCTTAGGAATAGAAATTAATATTTCTTTACCAGTTCGCAACTCAACTAAAACCTTTGTAATTTTTGGAATAATATCGCCGGCCTTTGTAAGGATCACAGTATCGCCGATCTTAACCCCAAGCCGCTTGATTTCATCGGCGTTATGAAGTGTTGCATGAGTCACAGTTGTGCCTGCAATAAATTTTGATGAAACGTTTGCCACAGGTGTAAGCTTACCTGTTCGCCCAACAAACCATTCTACGCTTTCCACACGCGTTGTAGCCTCTTCTGGAGCGAATTTCCAAGCAACTAGGCCCCTTGGAGTCTTTCCAACTACACCCAGCTCTCTAAATGCCTTATGGCTATTAACACGCACGACTACACCATCAATCCAATAATCTATTTTATCACGCTTAGCATTAGTTGCATTAAAATATTGTCTAACCTCAATTTTATTTCTAGCATGAACACCTTCGGCAGTTTTAAATCCAAGTAGATTTAATATTTCCATGCTCGCTTTTTGGGTTTCTTGACCAATGTCGTCCAGATGCCAAGCCCTAAAACTTAGTGGACGAGAAGCTGTAATCTTAGGATCGAGCTGACGCACGCTTCCTGCGGAAACATTTCGAGGATTTGCAAAAATCTTTTTTCCTAGCTTTTTCTGTATTGCATTCATTTTTTCAAAATCTTTCTTTCCCATAAAAACCTCTCCGCGAACTTCGATTGTGCCCTTCAGTAAATCAGATGACTTTATACCAAACTTTTTAAGTTCAGCGTCACTCAGCTCGCGCAAGCGCAAAGGAATTGCCTCAATTGTTTTTATATTTCGAGTAACATCTTCACCTATCTTGCCATCTCCTCGGGTTGACCCGGTTTTTAAAACTCCATCAACGTAAATTAAAGAAATTGCCAAACCATCAATTTTAGTCATTAAATAAAAATCTTCTACATTATGTCCGCCTATCTTTACTAGCCGATCTACCCAAGAATCAAATTCATCTTGCGTAAAAATATCTTCCATTGAAAGCATTGGAGCGCGATGAGTAATTTTTGTGTACTTCGAAAGTGGCTCTCCTCCAACGCGCTGAGTTGGTGAGTCAGCCGTAATTAGATCGGGATGTTTTTGCTCGAGTTGATAGAGCTCATGCTTCAAACTATCGTGCGCGGCATCCGAAATCTCATGCTTATCCAGTACATGATACAAATAACGGTGATGGTTGATCACCTTTTTTAGCTTATTGATTCTTTCCTTAGCCTGCTGTTTTGACAATTCTTTCATGGATGTATTGTAGCAAATTTGTGGTTTTTGAGCTATATACGATATCTGGTCATAAATCCATAATATGCTTCAAAGGACGCAGAAGTTTTAAAGTAGTCACCTAAATTATCTCCTTGAGCGTCTGTCCGCTCGCTCTGTCTAGTGAGTGTAGGCGCAGTAGTAAAAAGAAAATAGCCCCGTTCGGGACTATTACTAAGACCTGCTAATGATCAGACAGTCGTCTCGACCAATGCGCCATTCCACCTCATCACCAATTGACCAGCCCATGCTCTTAACAGCGCCAATCACCGTTAAACAGGTTTGATGACGGGAACTTGTAATCACGGTAATGACACCAGAACTATCTGCAGTATCCATGAAAAATTGTCGCTCTCGAGAAACGTTGTGAAGCGCAAGCATGACACTCCCACGACTCACTATCCAATCAATCTTTATACCCCAGACCCATCCCAACTTTCCCAAAAGCCTATGATGTATAACAATCCTAGGTTTGCTCCTAGATCCACGCTGGACCTTTAGCGTTCCGCCTCTCCTTACTGGCGGAACAGCCGTTGGCGCTCCTGTGTCCCGGCGATGCCTTTGAATAGCCATCTGTACCATATGCACATTCGGGTAACCGGTTTTCTCCGCCACCTCAGCAGGCGTCATACCACCCCTGCGCAGTCTATACGCCTTTGCCGCCCTCTCAGGGCCAGTCAAAAAAATTCCATGACGGTTACTCACAAATGTGCCTCCATACTTACGCATACGCGCTCTACGAATGGCGCGCTGTATGGTCGCAAGCGCACGCCCTGTTTCTTTTGCGATTTGCGCGTATGTTAGCTCTTCAATTTCCCAAAGTCGTAAAATATTCGCATCTTCCTCTTCCGAAAGCTGGATATTTGTTCCCACTTACCCTCCAAGTGTTTGAATGAACGAGAGATTAGGTTAGCAGTTTAAGGTGGTCGTGTCAATTAGATGCACGCCACACCATTTCTACGAAATAGATGATCGCAATAAGAAATATCTCGGAAAGATCTTTACGCTCGTTGACAAACATACTCAGTCAAGATTCTGGAATATGCATGCTCAAAATATTTGGCCGTGCACTTTGCTGTCTTCTAATGAGTAAGGTTCATTGACGACAAAGAATCTTTAGTTGACAACGAAAGATCCATTCGTTCGCGACAATTGCGTAGCTCACTCAGGATGACAGTTAAGACCTGTCCTAATACATTTTAATGATCCATCTTGATCGTCTCCAACTTAAAAAGAAAAACCGCGCATGCAAAGCTACACACGCGATAAGGCGACTACCTTCAGTCAATCTTGTTCCGCACCTTGAAGGTGCACGCAATATTTGGGCCCTTAAGGCCTGCAATCAGCAAACTGGGACCTTGCGGATGGATGTGAACTACGGTATCCACGGTTGCAATGCCAACGCTATGCACAAACCTCAGAACCTCAAGCTCAGCACCTTCGATACTGCCTCCAGAGTACGCTTCGCTCGCAATCTGCCGAATGCGTTCCATCATCTGAACCTTATCCATTGCTTCTCCTGTTTTGAGATTTTTTAGCGTCACTCTGGTCTGAATTGAGCCGAAACTGATCCGAACGTTGTGCCCTCGATCTCTACTCGTGGTCCATGAGTCCTAATCGAAACCTTGGTATACCTAGTAACACAGCCAAGCGAATCAAGTAGTCTCCAGATCGCCTGCTCAGTGTCTGCTACCGTACCACGATTGTAATTAAGTGCAGCGCACTCAATCACCCTAGCCGTAAACTGATTCTTGTCCATTTGAAGGTCTCCTACAAATCCGCACGTCATTGTGCCTTCCAAATCCCTTTGAGCAGCCCGCTTCTCAAAAAAACTACGGAGCCAGTCTGATAGATATTTTGACAACTTTACCTCCCATAGTAGTTGAAAGAACAATTCAAACATAGCTAAAAACGTCCATGCTGTCAAGGTATCACGCCTCAAAGGTATCTACAAACAAAAAATAAAGACAAACAAAAAAACAAGAGAGAATCTCATGTTTTTTATCCAATAGTGTCTATCTTCCTAGCCAAAAAATCCTAAATACCACTCCAGCATTTGTGAGCCCCAAATCATGGTTATAACAATCGCGAACGCCATAAACGTCCCAAAAGGAACATGGCTGTCAAACTTTCTTTTCTTCGAAATAATCAATAACATTCCAACAATCGCGCCAAAAACATAAGAGATAAATAATGCCACTACGCCTAGCTCAATTCCTAATAAAAATCCCATTAATAATCCCATTCGAATGTCGCCTCCTCCAATCCACTTTCCGCCAGAAATCAAAAACTGAAATGCGAAAAATCCACCGATCAGAAATCCTCCTACAAGAATATTTAGTGCGTCAGCACCAAGTGCAATGTTAAAGATAAGCGCCACAATCATTGCCGGAACAGAAAATCTATCTAAAATGTATGAGTATTTAAAGTCGTAAACAAAAATTATTACAAGAAATGCCGCAATTATTGCATCGCGAACAAAAAGCAAAATCCATTCGCTTTGCTCTACAAACACCGGTAAACCAATTCCTAACGTGGCGCGAGCAAATAGTAATCCAAATAATATGCCCATCGCAATTTCAACTACCGGGTACTGCCACTCAATTACTGATGAGCATTTTCGACATCGACCCTTTAGCGCAAAATAACTCCAGACTGGAATCAAATCAATAGCTGCCACTGGTTCAAGGCATTTCCTACACTTTGAACGCCCAGTAAACGACTCGCCTGCGCCAGTTCTAAATATTACAACATTTAGAAAGCTACCAACAGCAATACCAAGTACGCTAATTGCTATTGTCCAAAATATAATTTCAGTGTCAATCATAAAATCATCTAATGTTACGGTGACGCAATAATAACTGAACATTGGCCCGGTTCAATACCAGATTCAGTAGCACAGTTCAAACCTTTCTGAAGCTCGATAAGTGGATTTGCATGCTCAAGCTCAAACTGAATTCTATATTCTCCAACACTTCCAACATAACAATACGCGTTTGAAACATCACTGCACCCTGAAAGCTTATTAAGTCCGGCTGTTGGAGTTCCCGGAACTACATCCATATAAACATTTTCGCTCTGGGCCATGCAGGCAGAGGCAAAACCGCTTTCTCCAAGGCAAATTGTCGAAGCTCCACCCAAGGCTGTTTCGGTAGCTACTTCCGGATACATATTGAAGTCATTGAAATATAGCTCCAATGCAGCTTGAGTTTGCCGAACGTCTGAAAGTCGAATCGCGTCGCGCGTTCGGGACCTTGCAGTCGAAACTGCAACTACTGCCATAAGTCCAAGTAGACCAATTATAAGGGCGACTATTAAGACTTCGATTTTTGTAATTCCTTGTTTGTTCATAATTAGGTTTTAGGGATTGGGTTTTAGGGATTAGGGATTAGGACTTAGGGCTCAGTGAATGATTCATCAATCTCTTAATGATCCTTGTAAACCATTTAGCATCTTCATTATCTCAGTAACCAGGTCGACTAGCTGCTCCGCCTCTTGATCTGTCAAATATTTAAGTCGTCTAGCTAGCTCTATTTGGGTCTCCAATTCTACCCCGGAAGAAAAAGCAATATTTACAAATCTGGCATATTCTTTTCGAGTTCCGCGCATACGACCTTCAGCAATATTACATGGTATTGCACTTGAACTGCGTCTCATCTGAGATGTTAATCCGTATATTTCATGTTTTGGAAAATTATCAGTTATCTTATAAATTAGCACAGATAAATCCATGGACTTCTGCCATACTGACAGATCTCTAAACGAAATAATCTTATCATCCATACCAAATACCTAAAACCTATAACCTAACGACTATTTCTCAGCAATCAATCTCCTCATCTTCTGCACTGCTTCTTGAGGTACAAAGTGGCCGAGAAGTAGGTAATCTGACGCACCAGCCATTCGTGCCTTTTCAATTTCATCTCTATCTCCCATTTGTGCTAAAACAACAATCTTAGTTTTGAGAATAGTTGGTAATGACCTTAAACGTGCAACTTCTGTTGAAATGTCTACCGCGCATTCAGCGTCGAGAATAATTATTGCCGGACGCATTCTCGTAGCCTTTCTCTCACCTTCATCCAGCGTTTCGGCTATTTCAACATCCCAGCCATCCAGTTCAAACTTTCTCCCGTAAATTCCAGCCAAATATGGATCGCAAGCAACTATTAAGATTGTTAAATCAGAAGGCATAACCATTATAAAACTACTTGATTTCTTTCATTGCAAGTCCTGCCGCAACTGAAAATCGTGGTCCAATTTCGTTTAATACAGATCTCAAGCCTTCCGGAGCGGCAATTCTAGCCCAAGGGTCTCCAAGATACACGCTTATATTCAACGCTTCGGTAATGAAAGGATCTATTTGAGGTAATCCGGCAGAGCCTCCGGTAAGTATAATTTTCTCAACCGTTTGGTTCTGATGAAATTCTTGCTGAGCGTATAATTCAAGCGAATATTTTATTTCGTGTAGAATTGGCATCATTGCCTCTTTCAACACTGGCGGAAGACCGCCCGGAGGTGGTGAAATAGCAAGATCGAGCTTAGTTTGTTCTGCGTCCTCCAAGGAAATTCCCATCTGTTTTGAAATCATACTCGTAACACTTGAACCACCGGTCTTAATACTGCGATGCAAAAATGGAAAACCTTCATGCACAATTGTAATATTGGTTCTTTCATAGCCAATATCCACAATCATGATTCTAGATTTATCATTTCCAACAAGTGAACGAATAAGCGCAAACGCCTCGGTTTCAAGAGACGCCAAATCCAACTTTGCAGCCTTAAACATTTCTACATACTTCTGAACTAAATCCTTTGGAGCGCCCGAAACCAAGACTCGCATATGCTTCCTATCCTGTGCAAACTCAGCAGGCTTGTCTACCTCTTTCTCGCCTTCCTTCCCCTTCTCACCTTCTTTCTGCTTCGCATCCTTCTCGGTAGCATGCGCTTTTGGCAACATTTCTTTGTCGATAACCGTAGAATCTAAAATCATTTCATCGAGCGGTCTTGGCAAAAGCTTTCTAACCTGATTTTCGATCAAAGGCTTAAGGTCCTCTTTTGCGCTACGTGGCTGAGGAATTGTAATTATTGCATGAAAAACAGAATGACTGGGAAGCGCCGCATTGGCTCGCGTTGATTTCATTCCAGACTCATTGAGAATCCTTCTAAGCACTTCGCCAGCTTTTTTTGGATCATCAAGAAGTACCTCGGTATGTTTTCCCGGGTCTTTAAAAGATGAGTATCCATAAGTTGAAAGTCGCAAGCGCTTTCCCTCAGTAATAAACTCAACAGCCTTAATGCCACCGGCACCTACATCAACACCTATTAAACCAGATGTTGATTTTTCTTTTTTTCCAAATAGAGACATATTTATAAATGATAAATGCCGAAGCTCAAATTTCAAAACTACTTAAGTTAATAGTAATTTTTGACATTTGGATTTTAATATTTGGCATTGCCTAAAGTATATCACAAACCTTGTACTATAGCCCGAGTGCTTCATCGATTGCTTTATTCACTTGCGCATCCGCCTCCTTATTAAACTCACGTCTTACGTGCGAAAATTTAATTTCATGAAACGTTTGCCTTAGATTATAAATCTCCAAAAAATACTGAGCTAACTGCGCATTCTTCACTTTATACTCACCATTTAGCTGTTTAACAGCAAGCTCGGAATCTAACCTTACATCAAGCGACTCAATGCCAAGTTCCTTTGCCTTCTTAATACCAAAAACAATAGCCTGATACTCTGCCTGATTATTAGTGGCCTTACCTAAATAAATTCCATTCTCGAAAATCCTTTTTCCATTTTCACCTTTCGAGTCAATCTCAAATAAAACAAAACCGGACGCTGCCGGACCAGGATTTCCTCTTGCACCACCATCTGCATATAACCGAGCTCGCTTCATAAATGAACTATAACAAATGCTGTAATTAAATATGAATCTATTTTATCACGATTCTCGTTATCCCGTAACAACCATCGTAGAGGATTCTAAAAATAAAAACCCCAGCAACTCTTTCGAGCTACCGGGGCACGTACTACTCCTCATCCGGTTCACGGACTTTGTAGTAGTGTTCGCGAGCTTTGACATACGAAGCCCAACGCTCCGAAACATCAGCTTCACCTTCGTGAAGCCACTTGAAGACCTGCTCCTCAGTGTACGTACTGAATAGCCGTTTCAGAGCATTACGTGCAAGGCCGTATAGCTCCTCGTAGCGCCTGAGCTCCTCACCGGTTCCCACACAATTCCAAGGCGCGTGGTATACGTCATCAATCTCCGGATTGAGATACGACTCCTCCCTTGCATCAATCTCAATCGAGAGCACGAACAAGTACCAGAGTTCTTTGCCAACTTGATGGTAAAAACTTCTGAAGCCTTCGTTTGTCACTCCAGCGCCTGCCCGATCGTCTCTATGCCGAATCTCGGCGACAAGGTTTTTTTGGAGCGATCTTCGAACGTCTAAAGCGCCAAAGACGCTCTCTGCCGTTTTCTTGTCCACTCTTCCAATGGCAGTGATAACACCGCTTCGCCAAAGCTTGGCGCTAACCGCCGATGGGCTTCTGACAAGTGCCGGAAGATTGGCTTTCAACTCCGCTACTGGCAGAACTTCGGCAAACCTAGCCACAAACTGAGGCGTAAGTTGAACCAACTTGTGATGCACAAGTCTGCTCATGGTCGCAAGATCAACATCTCTCTCAAGCATCCACTCGAGTGCAAGCTCACAGGTATATGGTAAACAAGCGGGCAGAAAGTCAACTATCACATGCCGAGGCAGCACCTCTGCGCTGAGAATTGACTCCATCTCAAGAGTTGGTAATCTGCTCCAGTCGATTTGACTAGCAACCTTGTCCTTCAAAAACTTGACCTTCTCACTATTCGAAATTCCTGGCGGATACTTGAATTGCCCTCCGCAAGCAACGTCTAGTGCGGTGTCAGAGTTGAACATTACTTGCTCCTCGCTTAGCAGCAAGTAGACTACGCTAAGCAATGCATCAGCAATCTCTGTCAGGCTAAGCTTCGACATTCTTGGAATGCTCTGTTGAACAGCGCGCAGAACCACATCTCGCTCGCTACGGTCATGCTTCCAGCCCCTCTGTTCGATTCTATTGAGTACAGATTCGCTTAGCTCGTCTTGATCGCATCCCTGCCTAAGCAATTCTACAGCCTCTGTATATTCCTCTAGCGTAACGTAATCCCTGTCAGGACCGTCAATTACCGCAAGAAGAACCTGTGTACCAATCCACGTAGCCTCAATGCTCGTGCCACACATTGCGAAAGCTTTCTCAGGAATTGAAACAAGGTTGGTTGGAAGCGAATTGAACGCCTGCAACCCTTGACCAAGTTCCTCCATATACGCGTGAGCACCAAGGATGGATTTCACCTCCTTGCAAATTGATTCGGCCAG
The DNA here is from genome assembly GCA_030688135.1 of Candidatus Uhrbacteria bacterium. GTDB lineage: Bacteria > Patescibacteriota > Patescibacteriia > UBA9934 > UBA9934 > JAUYIW01. Next base: position 10,342 of record JAUYIW010000057.1, read on the forward strand.
TGTGGCCGATCGAAAAGCAAAGTCTAATGAAACGTCTAGGAACTCAGTCGCTCTGACCAAACGGCGGCTACGTATCTCTGCAGATTCGAGAACTTCCACTTGCTGATCAAGAACAAACTCAATGCACCTCTCTTCATAAAATTCATAGAACTCACGAACTTCATTTCCAAGAGTACGAGCAGTCTTTACCAAGCGGCCGAAGAACTGAGCGGAAAGCGGTGCCACAATTGCACTCATAATTCCCACACCTTCTTCAGGTTGTGCAGAAATCTCTTGCTCTGCCTCGCGCGGGTACCCACCTGCAAGCCCTGTCCACGCACCTCGCGTGAGCTGCATGCTAGGCTTCAAGCCCATAAGCAGCGCCATATTCACAGGACGCACAACTTCTGCTACGAATGCGTCAACAGCCTTTTGCGGGGTATCGAACTCCAAGGCCAGGCCAGCATTTACAAGACGATCCACTCTTGCGAGTGCGCGCTCGTAATCACTTGGATTGTTTATATTGAGCCCCTCTCCATTCGCAATAGCTGAAGCAAGTCTGTATAGACCGTGCGCAACAGCAACCTTTGCAGGAAAAGCAGTAAATGTTACCTGTCCAAGCGTAGTACTACCAAGGGTTCCATAACGCCCCAAAAGCTCAACCAAGAAAAGCTCAAAGGGAGTTGGCTCGGTTGATTCTATGCTAGTATCACTCGACTCTTTTAGCACATGCACGAGTACAGCGCCGTAACTGTTGGTGCGAGTCATTCTGTCTCCAGTTGTTAAATTGTAATGAGCTGTATTGTCTATTGAATAAACAATGACAATGGCTACCACCATGACTAATACACGTCATAGAAGTAGTTATCGTTATTGTTTAACGTGATAATGCGCAAACGGTCCTTAATTTACCTATTCAAGCACGACGTTCAAAACGTTAAATAGACTTCGCCTAGTGCAAACAATTAAATCGTTCTTTCGATAATGGTAAACGTCTTTGATCTTCAACCCCTAGTCCCTAATCCCTAAAACCTAATCCCTAGTCACAAAGCCCGCTTAGAAAACTAGCCCGGCTCCGCTCATCCTTAGATGAACAGAACCGGGCAGTAAGACGCGACCTCTAGTAGTCGACTTCGACCGGCACCTCCTGTTCCACTGCCTCGAAGGAGGTCGCCTCCTTCTTGGTCTGGCGAGCGAGCTCGCGAAGTTTTGCGCTTGCAACTCGCATGAGGTCTTCATCGACCTCGATGAAACCGCCGTTATCGGCGAGTTCCTGCATTTCAGCGAGTACTCCTTCGTCTTCGCCAAGACCAAGGTTCTCGAGCGCGGCATCCAGACTGCCGTCCTCACTCAAGGCCGACACTGCAGACAACAGGAGCTGTCGTAACGTGACATCAGATGATATCTCCGTCTCCAGCAGCTCATCAAAATCGGCGCGCTCGCTCAGCTTGCCGCCCCAACAGAGGAGGCGGGTCATCACCTCGGCGTACAACGCCGGGCTGTCATCCATGACGTCCATGAGGAGCGCCATCAAGACTGCCTCTTTTGAAGCCACCGCGAACGCTGCGCTAGGCAGGTCACCCTGCGCTAGCAGGAGTTCGGCAAGGTGTGAAACCTCGACCTTCTGAGCCAACAGCTCAGCCGATCGAGCATCGGTGTGTTCTCCGACCACAGTTTCGAGCACCCGTACTCGAATCCCGCGTGACAGTCCACCGTCGCTCATCCTTACATTTCTGACAAGCGCCAAAGCACCATCAGGGTCCGCCCGAACTGCGGCTTTCGTGACCGGGTCGAACTCATTCCTGAAGAGCTTGGCAGCAGGAACACCGCCCTTTGCGATTGCGGCCACGGCCGCACTTACCTGAATATCAAAGTTGCTCACGTTACCTCCAGATGTTTTTGGTTCGTTGTTGTTTTGCTATTTTGAGTACACGCGAAATCTTTCCGCGGAACTCCACACCTTCCTCAAACGTCAGTAGGCTTTCAAGGAACTGATTGACATAGCCAAAGCCCTGCTTGACTCTGATTGGATCACCGGATTGTTCGACTGAAACACAGCATGACAACAATGCGGCCAAATCAGAAGCGAACACCATGACTACCACCCTTCGAGCCATCTCATCTTGGTGCTCCCCAGGTTCGCACCTGAGAAATTTGTTCAGCATAGTAGGCCGAAGATCTTGCTCCAAATCCACATAGGACTGCAACGCATCCAAGAACTCTGCGTAGAGCTTTTCGTCTGTCTCTCCGTCGGAAACGCCGTCATAAAGATCAGCGTCGGAATAATCACTTGGGTTGAGTGGTTTCACCTGTTCTCCATTTCTTGATGTTAAAGGTCGCTGCATAATTGCAGACGTTTTATACTAGCAATTTTTATGCTATTTGTCAAGTAAAAAACCCGCCAGCATACAGAAGTACGCAAACGGGTTACTTTGGCATCAAGAAAACGAACAAATTGCCCGAATCTGCGCCAAATTTTCCTTCCGGACCGAGTCCTGAAACTCGTGCCCAAATAGGAGGATTACTGCCTTCTAAAAGGTCAAAATCGATCTTGCTGACCGGAAGCGGAAACCGTGACTCTAGAATGACGGTCACGCTTGACGCATCAGAACAAACCTTTTCTACTGTGAAAATGTCAGTGCCGGGCGAAGGCTCTTCCGGCGCTTTATTGCGCATTACCTCTCGCACCCTAATGCCAACCGGATCGCGCGTTAGTAGTTCGCTTACCGTTCGAACGCTCGTACCGCGATCGTATAGACGCCGCTTTTCAGCGTCTACCAATACATTGTACGCCGTACGCGCGCGCTCAAACCTTTCTCTGGCAACCGAATTGTCGCCAACAACGTCCGGATGACATCCACGAGCAATGCGTCTGAATGCCTTTTTGATATCTTTTGCTGACGCATCTCGGGACAAACCGAGAACGTCATAATGTGTCTCGGTGGGCATGACCGTCTCCTAGGTTTATGAACGGAAATATAGATTACCACCATTTTGAAACTTTGTCAATAGAAAAGCCGCAGCGTGAAAACTGCGGCAAAGTGCCATTAGGCTAGGCCTTAGGCTTGAAATTGTTGAGAAGCCTAGCGCATCCGTCACGGTATGCAATCAGACTCGGAATACTCACCCATTCGTCTCTAGAGTGTTGGTTTCCTCCGTTTGGCCCTAAACAAACCAAACTTGCTCCACGAAGATTCGCGATCTCTGCAACGTCGATATACCCAAATTGTCCTGGGTTGACGTCTTCAGATTCAATCATATGGTTGAACGCGTCGCGAATTACCTGCACCGCTTCTGGATCTGAAACGTAGCATCCACGATAGTGCCGTACCCAAACTGTTGCCTCGGCGGGATCCCTCAAGCACCTGATACGCCTGAAGACATCGCCATTGCCGTCGCCTTCTATCGTGCCGTTGTAGTCTGCGTTCTCCAGGTCGGAGTTGAACCTATCGATTGCATAATAGGCTACCTGCGAGAGTGCATCTCCGGTTATCGCCACGTGGCCCGGCCTCACATCTACAACCATCCAAGCAAGATCCGGGATCTTGTTGGCTACCGGAGCCACCTCAGCAGCGCTGTCCTTTGTGCCGTCCTTTACCTTCTGACCAGCGTAAAAGCCGCCAAGGTTGATGGATGTCACAATAGGAGGACTGAGCGCGTTCGCTGAGTTGCATAGCGCCTCCATTGCGCTGTACGCCTGCATCAAAGCAAGCGCAGCATTCAAGCCCTCACGCGGTCTGGAGGCGTGCCCAGACTTTCCTCGTACCTGCATATATATTTCAATGCATCCACGACACTCCACCAACATCCTGGCTTGGCCGCCACACCCCGACAAAGCAATCTTCGGTCTGACATCTGGGTGATTCTGTATGAAATGATCCATGCCCTTGAAGTCATATTCTTCGTCGACGTAGAACAAATAACCAACGCCCTTCGTTTGTCCCACCTTCTTGCAAGCATCTATAATTGATGCAATTGCACCTTTGGTGTCAATCGCGCCCAAGTTGTAGTACTTATCCTCACAAATGCTACCCAAGAGCTCATTCCATCCATCACTAGGCGTTGCAGTATCGAGATGGGCAGTGAAGAGCATCTCAATGTCGCCAAGTGGGCAGTCAGCTGCAATCACGTTGTAGCGACCCGCTTCAACCTCTTCCATTGTGACAGTCAACCAGGAACACTCGGACAGCAAGTCACGAACTCGACGAGCAAAATTGCCCTCATGTACGCCGTTGTACGATCCGTCTTCACCAACCTTCTCACGCTCCCAATAGCTTTGAATGCCACAGAGCTCGTGAGTCAGGCCTAGAACACTATCAGAATCAAAATTGAAAGAACTCATCTTTTCCTCCTTTATTGTTTGGGATTTTATCTTAGCACAAGCTAGAAAAAGAAAAAACCCACTACCAAAGTGGGTTAAGCGACGGAAGGCAGTTCAGTAGTTCTGCAACTCCTAGTGTTAGTGGCTCGCTAGCAACCAACTCACACCTTGCTTTATATTCCTCCGAAGCGTTCGCTACTGCGAACTGCCTGACGCGAGCGTCCCCTACGAAGTCGCTCATGCTGTTACCGATCATGATCAGCGAGTCGCTGGCTGTCTTTTCCAGAAGCTTTGCAACTCCACGCTTCTTGTGCGTCGATGCATCGTGCACAATGCAGATTCCGTAATCATGGTTGATGTCCCACCAAAGGTCACCAAAACGATCGTCTTCTGCAACATGGCCTCGAAGCACATCGACACCCCATCCCAAAAGCTCTGGAGAAAAGTCGAACTTGCCACAGTCGTGTCGCCTGGCATAAAAGCACAAGCTCCACCTGCGAAAAGGATTCACTAGAATCACATCTCTAAAGTGATGACCTATCTTAATCAACAAATCACCCCCCTGAACAAAGCTCATGCCTTCAAGTGAGGATACGTGAAGATCGCTAGAGTGCCTACCACAAAGACTAATGAAGGTACTTCGTAGATTTACAAATCTACTCGCATCCTGCGTAAACGCTGAGAGCACCTCGCTGATTCCGTCTATGGAAAGACCAGCACCATTCTCGCAAATGATTGGTCCGTTCAGCCCTAGCTGCTCGTACAGAGTTCTACAAGCCTCGAATGATGAATCACTATTGATTCCAATTGTGTACCCCCTGTCTATGACATTCGCAATCGCTGAACGAATACCACTCCCCAATAACCTATACCTGCTATCGGTAAGCGTGTCATGAAGATCTAACAAGATATTTGACATTTCTATTTCTCCTTCGCCCTAAGAAGGGCATTTTTGCTTCTAATCGCGTAATTCGCTGCACCCTCTATATCCGTATCAATTCGGACAAATGATGAAAGAGCAAACTGTAGACTGGCTCCAACTAGTATACCTTGATTAAGCCATTTCAAATCCATACCTGTTAATACAGAGATTCGTTCAATAGCACTTTCTACGCATACTCCCAGATCAGATGCTCCAGGCAACGAATAGACATCACGAGCTAGTGTCGTAAATTGCCCAAGAGAAACTGCAGGATTACCAAGGTATGAACTCTGCATCCAAGGATCTATGAACGTAACTTTATGCCTATACATGAAAAGATTATCAGAAGTGAAATCCATACACATAATGGCATGCGTATCGCACTGCTCAAAAATAGATGGAACTTCGAATCCAGCTGATATAAGACCTGCGGGCTCAAGGTGCTGACTATATAAATCAGTAATTTTACCAATAACCTCTCCGCACGCATTATTACAAGGCTCACAACGGTCATTACCAACAACTGTCAAAACAGTAACTCTCACAAAATTATCGATGAATCTAGAAAGCACATTTACGCCAGTCGAAGCTGAACCTGATCTGAGTAAACCTGTCAGATTTGGTACTTGTATTTTACCCATCAACAGGACCGGAATACCATCAAAGTCTTTTACTATTAATGGAGCTGGTAGCCAAGTACCGGCGCCAATTATATGTATAGCTCCGTAACCTTTGATGTTCCCTAAAACCTCTTCAGGCTGACCTTGTGTACCCATCCCTATCTTCAAAACCAACTCCATACCATCTGAAATACGAATGCAATTGAACAAAGGAATATTCATATGCCCGCCATTCAATGGCGACACAACAGTAATACCAAAAACTTTCTTAATTTTCTTTAACAAAGAACGCATAAAACCTCCAATTACTCTAAAAAAATCTTATTCTAAATCAAGAATACCGTCAACTCTATTTAATATATCAATCACGCCTTGCGTATAAGAATAATCACTAACAAAATCAGCCACATCCTTTAATTCTGAATCTGCATTTGAAGGAGCGAACATAAAATCTGCAATTTGTGCGCCAGGCATATCAGCTAAATCATCACCAATCAGCACAATGGTTGAGTCTTGAAAAAAGATTTTCTTCAGCATGCTTATGGCAACACCTTTATCTGTAGATTTTGGAAATATTAAAACATTACTAAAAACCGAAGTGGCCTTAACATGATAATCAGCAAAATTACCTTCTTTAACGATTAGGTCCGCCAGCTCTCTTGCAAGCTCAGGATTCTTTTCCCCAAAACTTCTCACATGAATACTAGCTGTGTACTTTCGAAAAATATTTGCGACCCAAGCTAACGGATACTTGGCAAGCCCGGTACGATCCATATTAACTGTATCAGACCACTTTAAATACGCGCCATCACGCGCAGCCAAAGGCTCAAGCTCGTTGCGTAATTTTTCCTTAATATCTTCTGCCTGCACAATCATGGTAACACTACCCAGGTCATAGGGCGGCATAACATAATAAATACCATTTTCTACAATGATAGGCCCATTCAAATTAAATTGTCTTACAATGGGGATGATATCTTCATAAGACCTATTTGAATTAATACCAAAAAGAAACCCTCGTTTAGCGAGAGTTTCAATGACTTTCGGCAAATCATCTGAATTAGTTTTATAATCAGGGGTAAGGAGAGTCCCATCAATATCAAGAAAAACCAATATTTTCCTATCCATATTATTCTCGGACTATTTCCATAATTTTCCTGACAGCTTCCTCAGCAGACTCTGCTCCGATAACTTGCACACGCTTGCGGGCATCGAAAAATTCACCGGCCATTTTATCTGCCCATCCGCCTAAACCGGTGATCGCTACAATTGGAATATTGGACTGGTACGCAATTGCCATCTCGGTACATGTGCCAGAGCCACCAGCGATAGCAATGATTGCATCACAAGAATTAACAAGAACAAACTCTCGCCCGCCGCCTCTCTCTAATCCTGTAGCGATAATAATATCAGTGCCACCTTCTTTATCGAAGATATCAAATCCTTTACCGTAAGTGATACCAACCGTTAATCCTCCCGCCCTCTTTGCCCCACGAGCAGCTGATGTTGAGAGTGAATCATAATCTTTCTCTGCGCCATAAACAACGATTGCACCATTTTCAGCAAGTAGCTCCCCAGTTTTTTCTGCTATATCTTGAACATCTTTTGCATATTCAAGATCTGCAGCCGATCCCATGACACCAATTTGAAATTTTCTTTTCATAAAATCATTAAATATATAGAACCTACTATAAGCGTATAAAAATATACCGCAATAGTCAAATTGAAACGGCAGCTTTCGCTGCCGTTAGTCCTACCACGCTAAGGTCTTCATCTTCTCCAAATCCTCCAGGTATGCCCTTAGATGAGGTGTCAGCTCTTCTGACTCAATCTTGGTATGCGAAATTGCTGAGTTGCATGCAGGGAGTCGCATTTCTCCAGACTTCAGAACCTGCATTTTCGGACCCTGCAATGGCACACGATCCAATTCATCAATACGAATGCCACGTGAGTTCGCCTGTCCGATAGCCGTCCAGAACTTGACATTCATCTTGAGCAAAGCTCGCGATATTTCAAGATCCTCCTGACGAATCCCAGCCCAGGTTCGTATATTGCCGAACGGAAAAATGTACGGATACCCTGCGTCGATTCCAGGAACATGCGGGTACACGGTTCGACCACACATTGGCGCACCAATAAAGAAGTCGCGCTCGCAGATCTCATCGATCAGACGCCCTGCAGCACTAGGGAATACAAGGACTGCGTCAAGTTGCACACCTAGCTCTTTACATCGTTCGTGTGCCGAGACCTGTCCTTCTTCGTTCGCAACGATTCCGGCGATCACCTGCATAGTTTCGATTCCGTGCGCTCTGAAGCGCTCAATCACATCGGTAATGCATTCGCCACTAAACACTACATCGTCTGCAATTGCAATCCTGTTCTGTCCGCTAGCCTTCAGGACTTTTGCGACATGAGCCATTTGGTCTACTATACGCATTGCCGGCGCGAAGCCAATGAACTTGCCATGCTCGTCGATCTGCCGCACCACCCTTGGGCGTAAACGATCGGCAGACTTGTATGTAGCCCACCCGACATCGGCGTCTACATAGTGCCCGATCACACGCGTCACATGCAGCATGAGCGGGCGTGGCAAATATACAGGATCCATAGACACCACTGGCAACCAGCAATTCTGCGCCAGCTCTTCCATGCCAGAGCGCACAGGAGCAGATGGCACGGAAATGATTGCATGACCCTCAAGTGACAAAGCCTGACGCAACATATGGCGCATCTCACTCAAAAACTCACCCAGAGGCTCTGGTAGCTTGAGTCCTCTCGCTTCCGCCCATTCGGGCAAAAGAATATCGAGATCCTCAGAAATCACGTATTCACTATACACATGTCGCCACAAATCAGCGCCATGAGCCCGACCTTTACTTCCATCTGTAGGCATCGTATCTCCAATGTTGTTTTGGGTTTAATGAACTAAAGACATCTTGCCAGACTACCGTGCAAACTGTCAACTGACTAATTTACTGTTGCTCGCCTATCGCATCTTCTACTCTTCTTAGAATTCGCTCGTCTTTTATCATTGCCTGAACGGTTTCAATGTCTTTGTACATTATTCTGTCTTCCAAAAGTTCTGGTACTGCGCGACGAATAATTTCATGGACTACTCTTGTACCTCGTCCGGCAACTAGTGGACTTCGCAAATCTACCCCCTGTGTTCCCATAATCATTTCAATCGCAGCAACAGATTCAGCATTTTGAATCATCTCACGAGCTTGACGTGCAGCAATCGTTCCCATACTCACATGATCTTCTTGATTAGCTGAAGTTGGAATTGAATCAACGCAAGCTGGATGAGCTAGTACTTTATTTTCTGAAACTAACGCCGCTGCAACATATTGTGGAATCATAAAACCGGAAGATAATCCCGCCTGAGCTTCTGGAATCAAAAATGCTGGCAATCCTTCGCTTGTTGAAGGATCTACCATTTTTGCAATTCGACGCTCTGAAATGTTAGCGAGTTCTGCTACTGCAATTTTTAAGTAATCCATAACTTGCGCAATCGGTTCGCCATGAAAATGCCCCGCGCTAATTGCCTCGTTGTCATCTGGGAAAAGCAATGGATTATCTGTTACCGAATTTAATTCACGTGTAACGACTTCTTCGATATGCGCTATCGCATTGCGTGATGCGCCGTGAACCTGTGGCGCGCAACGAAGTGAATATGCGTCCTGTACGCGCCCGCAATCCTTATGCGACGCCATAATTTCCGAATCTGCACAAAGTTTACGCACATTTTCCGCTACTTTGATCTGACCCGGATGTGGGCGTAGAGCATGCACTCGCGGATCATACGCTGACAAAGTTCCCATCATCACCTCAAGGCTCATACCAAGCGCAATATCGAAATGCTTTGCTAACCGCTTTGCATCGTACACTCCCAACGCACCAATCCCGGTCATTACAGAGGTTCCGTTATTTAATGCCAAACCTTCTTTGCTAATTAGTTGAATTGGCTCAATTTCATTTGCATTTAATGCCTCAATGGAAGGCTTCCTTTTTCCATCAATTATAACTTCGCCCTCGCCCATAATCACTAACATGATGTGCGAAAGTGGTGCAAGATCCCCAGAAGATCCAACGGAGCCTTTGCAAGGAACAAATGGATAAATATCATCGTTTAATAAATCAACCAACCGTTCTATAACGATTGGTCGTACGCCAGAGTGCCCTTGAAGCAAACTATTGATTCTAACAAGAATGGAAGCTCGAACATCTTCTTGACTTAACGGCTCTCCAACTCCAGTTGCATGAGATCTAATCAAATTTGTTTGCAAAATTGTAGTCTGATCTTTCGAGATCACAACATTTTTAAACTGACCGAATCCTGTTGTCACTCCATATACAACCTGACCTTCGTCAACAAGCCTATCAACAAAGTCTCTAGCCTTTTGTAGCTTTTCTTCAGCTGAAGCGGCAATCTTCACACGTTCGTGATGTCGCGCCACTTTGACTACGTCTTCAATGGTAAGGTCTGATCCTGTTAGGATGATGCTCATACAAATTTGGTTAATGGTTCAAGTTTGACCCCATGTAGATTGTTTGTCAAATTACACTGAACACAAATAGTATTCATTGGCTTGACATATGATATCAATGGGGTCAATATGTGATTAGAACGTTCCTTTACAATAACCCATTCAGGGAGAAGTCATGAGTATCATCAAGCCCGAACGTCCAGGCGGATTCAACGACTATTCGCCGTCCGAAATGTTTGCCCGTAGAATTCTTGCCGAACGTATCCGAAAGGTATACGAGACATTCGGCTTTTCGCCACTTGAAACCCCTATCATTGAGTTTGAAATGGCGCTTGCCGGCGAAGAAGGCAGCGACATGAATTTGTGGCGTGCCTCGACAGGTAGCGTAAGAGATCTATCACCTCTTGCACTACGGTTTGATCACACGGTTCCGCTGGCACGTTACGTTGCGGCAAACCTAGGTCAGATCAAACTACCATGGAGGCGCTGGTGTCTTGGTCCTGTTTTTCGCGGTGAGTCCACGGGAGCTGGACGATACCACCAATTCTACCAATACGATGCTGACATCGTGGGTGTTTCCGATTTGCTTGCTGACGCCGAAATCATCTGGATGATGGTTAGCGCAATGAGTGAATTGACCCGTCGCGATTTCAAAGTCCGGTGGAATAGCAGGAAGATCATCAACGGTCTTGCGGAAGTGCTTGGAATTACCGGATCTGTCATCGACAATGAAGGTGGCGGTGAAGTAAAACGTAGCATGATGCTTTTTCGAGCAATCGATAAGTTGGAAAAAATCGGCTGGGAAGGCGTGAAACTGCTCCTTGAAAGGGCGCCAGACAACATGCTAGATACCACTGCCCTTAAATTGAATTCGGATCAAGTAGGGTTGGTGGAAAAGTTCCTAGCGATTACAACGCAAACTGACGATTCGATGCGAGCTCTTGACCAGCTAGAAGCTGTGCTCAAAGTTTCGGCCATTGGATTGGAAGGAATAGCGGATTGTAGAGAAGTGGCGAATATTCTGAGCACGCTCGGAGTATCAGATACTCGCCAAGGACTAGATTTCTCAGTTGCACGCGGCTTTGGTTATTACACCGGGATTGTGTTTGAAACGCTGATTGCAGGAGCCGAAAAAGTCGGTAGTGTATATTCAGGAGGAAGGTTTGACGATCTTGTTGCGCGGTTTACCGGGCAATCAATGCCATCGACTGGAGCAAGCATTGGCTTCGATCGCCTGTTCGCTGTTATCAAACAGCTTGGAGAGCTTCCCAAAGTACCAAGCACCCCAATAGTAGCGCTGGTAATGGATTTCGGAAATCCAAAAGATCTTCCTGTCCTACTACAAATCCTCTCAGAACTACGAAGCGCTCAAGTCCCCTCCGAGATCTATCGCGGAACAGATACCAACTTCAAGGGACAAATGAGATATGCCATACAGCAAGGCATGCGGTTCCTAGTCATTCCGGGCGAAAAAGAACTCGCCGAGGGTTGCGTGGCAGTAAAGTTCCTGCAAAACAGAACGCAAAGAGTAATTCCGATCAATATACTCGGTTCAGCGCTCAGTGCGTTAAGTCTTGACGCCCTGTAGAAAGCCGTGCTAATGTTATCTCGCTAGGGCGTGTAGCTCAGTGGTAGAGCGTCAGGTTGTGGCCCTGAAGGTCGCGGGTTCGAAACCCGTCGCGCCCTCCATTCTTCCCGGTTACTGAAAAGTAACCGGGAGTTTTTTTATACCAGTTTACTTATCCCACCATTAACCTGTAATCAACCATTATCCGATAATTTGAGATCCACGATCTTCCCCTGCAACTCTCGATTACCATTCCATTCATTAACATCAATTTCATAAACTAGATCAACCAAATCTCCAATGGACAACTCTTTGGCCCAATCACCAAAACCAAAACCAATAAGCCCCCAAGTATGCCCGTCAGGTGGGCTCACGTTTAGCTTTAAATGGCCCCCGGTTTTTCCAACGGCTTTTGCTGACACAACCTTCAAACCTCGAGCCACAAAATTAGGTTTAGGGTTACCTTTTCCAAATGGCTTTAATTTCTCAATGTCATTAAATAAATTCCAATCAACCTTATCAAGTGATAACTCAGCATCGATCTCAATTACTGGCCCAGATTCAGACTCGCCAAAAAACGCATCAGCAAACTTCCCCACTTCAGTCTTAAATGTATGTACATGCTCAATTGATAAAAGTGACAACCCGCATGCTTCTGGGTGTCCTCCAGCCTTCAAAAATATATCACCGCATGAACGCATTGCTTCTACCAAATGGAACCCTCCAATACTTCTGCCAGAACCAACAAACTGACTTCCAATCTTTGTAAGCGCAAATGCTGGCGATCCAAATTCGCTAACTAACTTCCCTGCTACCAAACCCACAATACCAGGTGCCCAAGCTTCATTCCAAACAACATTAATCGATCTACTGCTCTCAAAACCTAAAACAATTTCTCGTGCCTCTTTATATGCAACTTCAGTAAGTTTTTGACGATCCCTATTCAACATCTCAAGTTCTAGAGCGGATTTAGCGCCCTCTTCAGCGTCCCTTGCTATGAGTGCCCTAAATGCAGTTTCAGCTGAGCCAATCCTACCAGCCGCATTTAACCTTGGCCCAATTCGAAATCCAATTGCTTGCGTATCAATCTCACCAAATTCTACACGTGCTGATTCGATAATTTTTCTAAGTCCGGGTCTTCTAGTTTTATTTAAAACCACAAGCCCAAATTTTTCAAGTATTCTGTTCTCACCAATAACTGGCATCACATCTGTTACAGTTGCAATCGCTACCAAGTCTAAATACCACTTTTCATATCCGTCCGGAAGATTCGCGCCACGCTTCCTAGCCTCATTAATCATGGCGGAAGCATGCTTAAATGCCACACCTGTGCCACAAAGTTTTTTATTTGGATAATCCTCTCCGGGAGCAAGTGGATGAATTATAATTGAATGTTCTGGTAAATCTGTAGCCATCTGATGATGATCGCAAATAATTGAATCAATTCCTAAGTCGTGTGCATGATTCAACTCGGTAGCATTAGCTATTCCACAATCTACGGTGATTATAAGGTTGATGCCGTCTTGATGAAATTTGTCGATATTATGCATGGCAACGCCATATCCATCGCGCTCGCGATCAGGTAAAAAGACTTCTAATTTTGCGCCAGGGCTAACGTCATTAAGAACAGACCACAAAAGAGCTGTCCCGCTCACTCCATCGGCGTCATAATCACCGTGAATAACAATTTTTTGACCACTCTCTAAAGCTAAAAAAACGCGGTTAACCGCATTTTGCATTTGTTTAAAAAGCAACGGATCATATACGTCCCCCCAATCTGGATTTAAAAACGCCTGCTTCTGTTCTTGCGTTTCTATGCCACGATTTAAAAGGAGCTGCTCTAATATGTCATCGCTCTTCTTATCTTTAAGCTTCCACTGTTTTTTCATGTAATAACTTACAAATTGGTATTTAATATCCCAACCTAACGCTTTAACACCTTCAAATACGCCTCGCTTGGAATACGTACGCTTCCCTTTCCATGTTCCAACATTCTCTTCTTTCCCTTTTTTTGCTTATCAAGCAGTTTTCGTTTTCTGGTAACGTCTCCGCCATAAAGCTTAGCTGTAACATCTTTTCGTAAAGCCGAGATGCGCTCCGATGCAACAATAGTTCCTCCAACTGTAGCCTGAAGCTTAATTACAAACTGAATCTTAGGGATTGACTCTTTTAATGATTCAACAATTCTTCTGCCAACCTTGCCAGCCTCATTTTTATAGACAAAAGTTGCAAGCGCGTCTACCGGCTCTTCTGCAACTAAAATATTCATTCTAACAACATCAGCAGTTCTATAATCAATTACCTCATAGTTCATTGAAGCAAAGCCACTTGAAATACTTTTTAATCTGTCATAAAAGTCCACAATGATAGATGAAAGTGGAATCTCGTAGCGTAAAATTGCTCGGCCTTCCGAGAGAAATTCCGTATTCTTATAGTTGCCATGTCGTTCTTGAACAAATGTCATTACATTTCCTATATAATCTGTTGGCGTAATAATATCTATTACAGCCCAAGGTTCCTCGATTCTTTCAACAATAGAACCATCTGGTAGACCAAGCGCACTTTTTACTACATTGGGCTCTTGAACACCTTTTTTATACACCTTATACGCAACAGATGGAACTGTAACAATAAGATGAATGCCAAACTCTCTTTCAAGTCGTTCTTTTAATATTTCAAGATGTAGCATTCCAAGAAGACCACAGCGGAATCCATATCCAAGTGCGGGCGAATGCTCAGGCTCAAATACAAGCGATGCATCGTTTAGCTTAAGCCTTTCCATTGCATCTCGCAGTGCCGAATAGTCATCTCCTTCTTCCGGAAATATTCCGGCATACACCATAGGCTGTACTTCCTTGTATCCTGCCAGAGCCTTCACCTCAGCAGCTCCGTCAAGTGTCATTGTGTCGCCTACTCTGCAGGCACTAATATCTTTGAAACCTGTAACAATATAACCGATCTGTCCGGTCTCTAATTCATCTCGAATATCAAAACCTGGCTTTAAAGAACCCACTTCCAATACCTCGGCAGAGGCTTTGGTAGCCATCATTTTTATTTTCTCTCTGGCTTTCAGCTTTCCATCCACCACTCGAACATAAGCTACAACTCCTCTGTAATCGTCATAAAATGAATCAAACACAAGTGCTCTTGTTGGCGCTACTTCTTTTCCGGTTGGAGCAGGAATCTTGTCGGTAATAATATCTAAAAGCTCTACAACGCCTTCGCCAGTCTTTGCGGAAACACTTAAAACTTCCTCAGGCTTACAGCCGACTAGTTGCACCAATTCCTTTTTACGAGCCGGAACATCTGCTGCCGGAAGATCTATTTTATTTAAAACCGGAATAATTTCCAATTCCTGATCCAGCGCTAAATATAGATTTCCAATTGTCTGAGCCTGAACTCCCTGCGTGGCGTCCACTAAAAGTACCGCGCCTTCAACAGCAGCGAGCGAACGTGAAACTTCATAATTAAAATCAACGTGCCCCGGTGTATCTATCAAATTCAAAACATACTCTTTGCCATCTTTTACATGCCTCATGCGCACTGGAGCAAGTTTTATAGTAATCCCACGTTCGCGCTCAATGTCCATGCTGTCCAATACCTGCTCCTGCATCTTTCGCTTATCGACCGTTCCCGTAACCTCAAGCAATCGATCGGCAAGCGTAGATTTGCCGTGATCGATATGTGCAATAATGCAGAAGTTTCTTATGCGGTCTTGTGGGGTCATCTTTAACAAAGGTTAGTACTAAATAGATAGTAGAAAGTAGTGTCAGATTACACTAGAATATCCAATCTGTCGAGAGATTGGAAGTAGGTCCCTTGAAACCAGATTTTGATATACAAAATAAATTGAACGCCTTGGGATAGGCGTACATATTTGTCCGCCCCTACATCAAACCCGCCAATCGCGAGAGCAACAGGCGGGTTATTTTAATTATCGCAAGGCAATAGTTAGCCACAACAAAAAAAGCCCGACAAAGCAGGCTTTACAGTTATAGCACAACCAACACACACTTTGTCAACGCTAGATGTTGAACAGTGTATGTACCAGGATTTGAAAAAAGGAGTTTTTAGACAGCCTGCAGTGTTATGTGATGTATTCCTTTTCTTTTCCGACGATAGTCGGTTGGTTTAAAAAATTTCAAATTTCTTTTTCCGTTTTGGATTTTGGGCAGAGGGGTGAATTCCCTCCGCCCCAAACACCTTATTTTTTGAGTCTGAGACTCTCCGGTAAAAAACGATCAATTTCCTCGTCTGACCAAGTAAACTCTTCACCTTCAACTTTTCCATTTTTGTTTAATCGAATTTGAGTTTCTGTATATTCTTGAGACCCCGTTTGGGGTGCAAGTTCACTGATAATATTGTATTCTCTTTGTAAAGCGTCCCGCCCCGCTAACAGACTGTCTTGAGAAAGACTCTCATTCATAATATCAGTAATTAGTGATCTATAGCAATCTCTCAACCCCATATACTTGAGGGCAGAGTTTTTATGTAGTATTTTTTTCTGCTCGAAATCAAATGAAAGTTGTATAATCAAAAAAATTACCTCTGCTATTGTTACACCGACTCCCAAGAAAGAGAATAATGCTATGTGCAAATTATATGCTTGCAGAATGAAAAGCGATAGAGCTATCCCAACAAGGATAATGTTCGTAATTTTCACATACATTGCTTTCCTCCCTGCATTTTCAGCTGCAACCTCTTGCACTTTATGAGTGAAGACTGCATTTGCAAAAGTTTGACGTATAATTGAGAGATTTTTTATATCCATATTTCATTTTAATAAATAGATAGCGTTGTAAATTTTAGTGTGACAGTTTCGTAGTTTTCGGTCGCCATTACACGGGCATGGAACATGACCTTTCATCTTTTTGTAATTTTCAATTTCTTCTTTTGGAATAATTTCATTTAGTCTGGCTAAATCTATTTCACCATCTGCAAATAATTCTAGATAACCAAGTCTACCGTGTGCATATTCGTCCCAAGGTGGTTTGTGGTATTTTTCAATGTAGCTTATCCAAAAGAGGTAGGGTTCCAGAAGCTGATCGAAAAAAACTATTAAATCGAAACCCTCTGGAAAGTACTCTCTTTCTTTTTCATAAATACATAAACAGAGTGTTCCATCTTCATTCACGTGCATGTCAACTAACTTTCTCCCAACTTCTTTAGCTACACGTCCTATTCTTTCACCAGTTTCTTTGACAGTCGGTATTATAGATAAAGCTTTCGGGTTGTTTAAACCGATTGATATGTTGTAGGTGTCAAATATTGAAATTTCTTTAAAAATTCTGCTAAAAGAGACGGTGCCATTGATTTGGTTCTTGAATACATCAAATTTTAGACTAGGGTGGTTTTCCTCAAGCCACTTGAAATCTTTTTTTAAAAGTGTGATAGCCATGGTTTCGGAGGGTTAATAATTGGCTTTGGTGGTCGAGTGTTTAACTTTGTTTCACCTGCGCGTGCTGGGAAATCTTCACCAAAAACTTTTTTCCATTCATTTGTGGCTTCATCAAGTTTTTGAGCTTGTTCAAATTCATTAGCCTTTTTGGCACGATTGAGTGCTGTTGTTATGTGACTGCGCGTGTCTTGATCTAGTGTAATATCTAAAAAAAACTGCAAAAAGTTTTGGACCATAATGGCATGGGAAGAGCCAACGATAGCTGATGAAAAATAATTGATGATGGCTTTTTCAATGACATGGGATTTCATTTTTATAGAACAATTGTCCGTCCATTTTTTTATCATTCTTATGAGCATACGGGTCGCACCATCTGTATCTTTGTCGGAGCTGTCAATGTTATTAATTTCAGATTTTGGATCCCAATACTCCCAACTGCCGCCATTTTCGGAGTTTGGAATTTTAAAAGTACCGTCATGATTTCTCCATGCTGGTAGTACCTCAACATCGTGAGTACCATCAGAAAATTTTACAAGAACTACCTTGCCCCAGCTTCTGATTTTTTCGGTAGTAGTATATTTTTCTGAAAGAATTTTTTTGACATCCTGCAAAAGTTGCGATTGAGGATTTCTTGTATTATCTGCGTACTGTCCCCATTTCTCTTCAGGCATTACAAAAATTACATCAATGTCGCGGGGCGGGCGAATGTTTGTATGCTTTCCGTATGAACCAATTAACAACTTAGTATTCCCAGAATATTCTACATTTGGATAATAGTGATCGTGCAATTTTTTGCAGACTCCAGTGTACTTTGTTTTTGCGTCTTTTCTTTGATCGGAAGTGAGTTTGATGTTTTCGTACATCTTTTTGAATTGTTCGTTCATGTCCATAATTTATGATGTTAGGTTGTGGATAAAAAAGGTTTGTAATTTGTATGAGTTTCAAGTATAATATATTATACTGTAAAAGATTTGAAGGTGTCAAGATCTATGCTCTCAAAGAAACAAAAACTTATTTACGACTTCATCCGTGCATATGTGGAAAAGCATGGAATCGCTCCGTCTTTGGAAGAAATTGCCAATAACTTTTCTGATTTTTTGGCATATCCATCGTCAGCACACTATCACGTCAAAAAACTTCAAGATGAGGGGCTACTTGAGAAAGAAACAAATCGCCCACGCTCAATTGCATTGTATGAAGATAGAACTATTAAAAATCCAATTCTCAAAAAGAGTGGTTTGGATGCTGTTAGGATCCCAGTCTTGGGGGCAGCAAATGCTGGTCCGGCAACCTTATTTGCAGAAGAAAACGTCGAGAGTTATCTCAAAGTATCGAAAAGTCGATTACCAAAGACTGAGGGAGTTTTTGCACTACGAGTTGTCGGTGATTCAATGAATAAAGCAAAGATAAAGGGTAAAAATGTAGAAGAGGGTGATTTTGTTTTAATTGATTCTGCAAACAGAGATGCCGGTGATAATGAGTATGTTTTGTCAATTATTGATGGGTGTGCCAACATTAAAAAATTGAAAAAGGATAAAAATGATGGTGTTATGTTAGTTTCAGAATCAACAAATATAAAGCATAAACCTATATTTGTATCGAGTGGCGATGATTTTATGATCAATGGAAGGATATTTGATATTATAAAAAAATAGCCAGCCCTTCTCAAGGAATCAAATATGTTTTATAATAAAGGAGATATGAAGAAACAAATAAAAAATCCACTAACTTATGTCAGCCTTTTCAGTAGCGCGGGAGTTGGCTGTTTTGGTTTTAAGCAGGAGGAGTTTAAGTGTGTAGCAACCGTCGAAATTATTAAACGACGTCTTGACGTGCAAAAATATAATGATAAATGTTTTTATGAATCAGGGTACATTGCCGATGATATTGTAAAGGAAGAGACGAAAGAAAGAATAAAAATGGAATTGGAACGTTGGAAAAAAGAACAGGGCATGAAAGAATTGGATGTTTTGATTTCAACTCCGCCTTGTCAAGGAATGTCAGTTGCAAATCATAAAAAGAAAAATGAACTTGGACGCAATTCGTTGGTTGTTGAATCAATTAAGTTAGTAGACGATATAGCACCAAAGTTTTTTATTTTTGAAAATGTTAGAGCTTTTTTAAATAGCACTTGTACCGACGTTGATGGAAAAGACAAAAAAATTAGACAAGCAATAGAATTAAATCTTGGAGGAAAATATAACATCCATTATCAAGTAATAAACTTTAAAGATTATGGCAATCCGTCAAGTAGAACTCGCACACTTGTTCTTGGGGTAAGAAAAGATTTACAAGAGGTGACTCCACTTAATTTCATCCCTACATTACAAAAAGAACGCACCCTTAGAGAAGTTATTGGTGAATTTCAAGTATTGGAGAAGATGGGGCAAATTGATGAAACTGATATTTATCATAATTTTCGGCCATACACTGAGCACATGTTACCTTGGATTGAAAAAACAAAAGAGGGTGAATCTGCTTTTGATAATGAGGATCCTAAGAGACGTCCACATAGGGTTGAGGACGGGAAAATCATTTTTAACGTTAGGAAAAACGGCGACAAGTATGCTCGTTGTTATTGGGATAAACCCGGTCCTTGTATTCACACAAGGAATGATATTTTAGCAAGTCAAGCTACAGTACACCCATCAGATAATAGAGTTTTTAGTATAAGAGAATTAATGAAACTAATGAGTATTCCTGATTCTTTCCGATGGGTTGGTACCCCAGAATATGAGTTGAATAAGATGTCATTAAAAGAGAAGAAGAAATTCTTAAAAAAAGAGGAGATGAATATTCGACAATCTATTGGAGAGGCTGTACCAACGGTTATTTTTAGAGAAATTGCAAAGAATATTAAAAATTCTGTACAGAGCGAAGTTCTTGATGAAAAACTGGCTGAGAAAGTTATTTGTGAATATGAACTGAATAGTCATGAAAAAATTGTAGATTTTTTACACAAAAATTTTGATTGTTATTCTTTTGCCGAACTTTCAAAAATTGTTGAGCATGCAAATGCATATAGAATGGAACACGCTGCATATTACACGCGACAAGATATTTGTTTTACCCTTGTTAAGGATTTGCCCGATGCTTCAGATTATAATTCGATTAAGATTCTTGAACCATCAGTCGGAGTGGGGAATTTTTTACCCCTGCTTATTGAAAAGTATAAAACAGTGCCGAAAGTAGAGATTGATTTGCTCGATATAGATAAAAATGCGATTGAAATTTTGCAAATTTTGATAAAAAAATTGCATGTTCCTAAAAATATAAAAATCAATTACGTGGTTAATGACTTTCTGCTTTATGGTAGGAGTAATTTGTTCGCGGAAGAAATTACTCATTATGATATTGTGGTTGGAAATCCACCATACGGAAAAGTTAGTGGAGATGATAATTTGCTTAAGGAATACAAAAAAGGAAAAGTAAATACAAAAACCAATAATTTGTTCTCATTCTTTTTTGAAAAAGCTCTGAGTTGTGCTGATGTTGTTGCCCTTATAATTCCCAAAAGTTTTCTTTCTGCTCCCGAGTTTGACGATACAAGAAAGCTCGTGTCGAATTATGCAATTTCTAAAATCACTGATTATGGTGAAAAGGGGTTCAAGGGGGTAAAGATTGAAACGATCAGCGTAATCGTAAATACCAAGAAAAAAGGTAAAGATAATGAAGTCTTGGTCGAATCCTATATTAAAAATAAAATTGGATATAAGGATCAAAATTATATCTGTGCTATAGAATATCCGTATTGGCTCGTATATCGCGATGGTTTCTTCGATAAAGTGGCCGCAAAATTACAATTTGATGTATTTTCTACATATCGAGACAGACAAATAACAAAAAAAGTAACCAAATCTGAAGGAAAAGTGCGTGTTTTGAAGTCCCGGAATATAGGAAATAATGAAATTGTAAATATTCCAAGCTACGATACTTTTATTGATAATCACGAACAGTTTTTCGTTTCAAAATACATGAATAACGATAAAGTAGTTTTGATTCCAAATCTGACATACAACCCGCGTGCATGTTTTATGCCAGAAAATACAATTGTTGACGGTTCTGTTGCGGTGTTGTTGCCAAAAGAAAAAATAAAAATCACTGAAAGTGATCTTGCTTATTATAACTCTGATGAGTTTGTAAAGTTTTATCGTGTGGCTAGAAATTATGGTACTCGTTCGTTGAATATTGATAACAACTCTGTTTATTTTTTTGGATTACAACTTCAA
>JAUYIW010000002.1 GCA_030688135.1 Candidatus Uhrbacteria bacterium
GTATCGGCACAACTGCGTCAATCTCAAACGTAGATACTAAATCACGCATGTTACCCAGTCGCGGAGCAAGTTGCACTTGTAAATGTTGCCATGCACTTTGATCATAGTGAAACTTCCATGCCCTAATCAAACCCTTTACAACAGGATCGGCATAATGAAAAGTAGCAATGTGCCCATCCGGTAAATCAACCCCTTCAACGCAACAGGTTCTGCCTAGGATCGAATCATTCCCACAATAAACGCACACCAACTTTGGAGGCACAGGACTCCAATCAACTGCGCAGACACAACAAAGTAATAACCCTTCTTCCCCGCAATTTACACAAAATCGCGGGAAAACGGCGTCGAGCGCTAAATTAGATATCAATTTACAAGTCTTCAACATAATTTTGAAAATAGCTTAATTCTAGCTCCTCGTAATGACAGTGAGCTTGTCTTTGCGAGGAATCTGTTTATTCTGACGAAGCAAACTCTACGGTGAGATTACGTCGTCGCAGTCTGCCCGCTCCTCGTAATGACGGTGAGCTTGTCTTTGCGAGGAATCTGTTTATCGTGACGAAGCAAACTTTTCGATTAGAGTGCAGAAAGATTGCTTCGGACCGAACTGCATAGTCCTCGCAATGACAAAAAGTACGAAAGGATTGCTTTACGCCACGGTTATGCCGGCGGCGTACCACCCGATTTATCCCTCGAAGCCCTAAGGGCGAAGTGGGAAGTTTCAACGAAGGGTGGCGTCGCAGTCTGCCCGCTCCTCGTAATGACGGTGAGCTTGTCTTTGCGAGGAATCTGTTTATCGTGACGAAGCAAACTTTTCGGTGAGATTACTAATAACTCATGCTAACCCGTGTAAATGCCGTGATATCAATAAAATACTGCCACTAACCTGAAATGACAGTAATCTAATATCACAAAATTTTAAAAACTAATTATCCCATTCAAAACTATCCACATACCAGGCTTCGTCTGTCTTAATCAGCTCCAATTGAATATCCTGATACCGTACCAATCTATTTGCCGGGCTATCAATTGATTCCTCACGCTGAGTAGTCATTGCTAAAGTTACACTATCTTCGCCTTCTTCCACCACTTCTATAGTGATAACTCTTGTTGACACTCCATAATAGGATTTTTCCTGTGCTGATTGAGCCTCCACGGCGATCAACCTAAGTTCATTCTGCATTTTTTCAGTTGCGATTGGAATAATGTCTGTTACGTTATTATAGCCTGATTCAGTTGAATAGCTTCCTAGCCTTTCAACAAATGATCTGGCAATAGGCTCTGGGATTGCCTTAACCGGCCCGCTTAGCACTCCTGTATCTTCTAAAGTATCAATAAGGTTCTGATCAATGTCGCTAAGATCACCTGTTCCCTGCTGTCCCTTTGGCGCAAATACAAGCCAAAGAATTAATAGCAAAATCAGCAGCACTATAACCGATACTATAATTTCAAATTTCTTTCGATTCATATAGGTGATTATTCAGCCTCCTTTGTTTCTATTGGCGATGCTTCTGCGGGCGCCCCTGCAACTTCTGGAGGAGCCTCTGCTGATTCGGCTGGCGCAACTTCAGGCTCAGCCTCTCCCTCGCCAAATGATTCTTCAAACTCTTTTCTAGCTCGTTCAATTTCCAAAAGCTGTTCAGGATTTGTAGTGATTAACTGATCTTCGGTATAAGATGCAATAATTTTTATAGCAGCATGTTTTGAACCTGCAAAGAAAATCCCCTCTCCAACCGCAGCTTCCAACAAAAGATACTTTTCACTTTGCGTTAAATTGAATGTTTCCGCCACAACATCAATTCCTGCCGGAGACTGCTTTAACAAAAGTTGCAAGGCTGAATTGGTAACAATAGCACGACCATATTGGTTATTTAAAAAGTCGTTTACATCCTGCGTAATGGTTGTAACGCCAAGATAATACTTTCTGGCACGCTTTACAAGGCTAAATATAAATTTAGCAGAGTCTTCATGAGCCATAAGCCACCAAGCCTCATCGATTGCAAGGATTCTCTTCTTACGCTCGCTTCTTACCACATTCCAGATATAATTAACAATCGTGTAAATTGCCATTGGTCGCAATTCATCTTCCAAGTCACGCACAGAGAAAATTACCAACTGATTCTCCATTGCGACAGTTGTTTGGAAGTTAAGAAATCCAGAGAATGTTCCTTCTGTAAATTTACGCAACCTATCAACAAGATCGCCCGTACCTTCCATTCCTTCCAAAATGTCCTGTAGATCTTGCAAAATCGGATACTCCACAGTTTGCAAATCTGCAGTAATCAAATCAGGAGTAATATCTTTTTTGGCATACGCCTCAATAATTGCACGGTCCAAAACCGAATCTTCGGTTGGGGTAAAACCAAGTTTGCCCTCTTCACCTTGCGACATACCAATCATGATTCGTAGCAATCCCTTCAAAGTTATAACAGCACTTCTTAAAATATCCTCAACAGAAACTTCATCTCCAACTGGTCTTGGTAATTCAAAAGGATTGATTTTACTGTCCGACGCTAAAGAAACGTTGATGTAAGTACCGCCAACAGCGTCTGATAATGTTCTGTACTCCATTTCTGGGTCAATAACAATAACGTCAGATCCCATCATCATTGAACGTAAAATCTCAAGTTTAATAGCGTAACTTTTTCCAGCTCCTGAAGTTGCAAATACTACCGAATTGGCATTTGCAAGTGAAAAACGATCAAATAGAACCAACGAATTATTATGTCGATTTATGCCGTAAAGAATTCCTCCATCGCTCGTAAGGTCAGAAGATATAAACGGAAATGAAGAAGCAATCGGTGATGTGTTCATGTTGAACGTAGTCATTAATTCGTCATTACCAAGTGGAATTGTAGAATTAAAACCTTGCTCGGTCTGATAAAATCCACGCTTAGTATAAATTAGGCGTGAGCCAAACATTGACTCAATGTCACTCGTTCGTTTATTAAGCTCCTCTTTATCGTCAGCGTAAAGCGTAATGTAGAAAGCAAATTGGAAAAAGTGCTCGATTCCCTGCGTTAGGTCGTCACGCAACTGTTCCATATCCCTAAGCGCAGTTTCGCGGATTGGATCACGAGGAGCGCCTTTTTCAGCATCTGCTATAAGAGTGGCCTCTAAAATTCCAACCTTATTTCTTAATTGTTTTAATATGACCTCACTCTTTATAGGGTAAAAAAACATTCCAATGTCTATGGTTCCGTTGTAATTGATTACCGGCGCTCCCCAGCCTATTCCAACATATCTGGGATAGGTAACAATAAAAAGCGTGCGTATATATTTGCTTCCAAGCCTTAGGTAGTCAGGCGTTACCTGAAAGGATGACGGTGCGATTAAATCCCGAATCGATACCGTGCCACGCCTATAAATTCGCTCTTCGTCAAGCGTTGTTTTTTGAGACAGTGTTTTTTCCTGCTCAGGTGTAAGCTTTATAGGCTCCTTTTTAGGAACCTTTTTTTCTTGTTCTAATTTATGTACGTCTATTGCCATACCCGGTAGTGAAAACTGTTTTTATTAAAGATGTCTTTTTCTTAAGCACTGAAAAATCGCTGTTTGGATAATCATTTAGAATCCTTCTTCTACTTTTAGCTTATTCACATCTTTCATAGGTTGCTGATCATATACATCAGGGTTGTAAACCGTATAATACAACTCAATCAAGCCCTGCGTGTCTAGTACGGCGTTCTTCAGTCCCATTCCGGTCAAGCCTCCTTGAATAATGCCAACCCTTTGTTGCAAAGACTGCTTTCTTTCCTTAAAATTTTTCTGGCTTAACTTTACTACCGAAGCGGGAGAAATCGCCTCGCTAAGCTTAGAAAAGAAATTCTTAGTCTTATCGGTTGCAGGGTCATACGGTACGACCACATAAAAACGCTTTTGCATAATCTCACCCAATTCAACCAATTCCTGAATAAACGATCTATAATCTCTAATCTGTACTTTAAGAAGCTCATTTGGAATTTCCGCTTCCTGCTTATTAAGTTCTGCAATATATGAATCAATATCCATTTTACGCGACTGCACAACTATCTGAATAGGATATTCAAGTCCGTTTAAAAATTGCATATACGACTGAATCATTGCCTGCTGTTCGTCAACTGATTTCAAAGCAAAGTTAATGCTTGAAACCATAATAACAGCACGAAGCGTGCCATCTTTTAGTATAACCGCGTCTTCTCTTATTTCTGCAATATCAAGAAATCTCTGTGTTGGTGGACCCGGCTTTGCCTTTGCAAGCTTTTTCGACTGCATTGTTTGTTCATTTTTTGCCATAGGGTCTTGAAACCGAAGTTTATTATTAGGTTGCTTGGTTTATTGTCTTACGGCCTATTTTATTACTAGGTAAGTATAGCTGTCGCTAATCTACATTGCGGAAAATAGATTTAGAAACTATATTTATTCGGTAAATCGACAACAATCGCTACGTTGATAGGAACCGAGTTACAACCTATCAGCTTCGGCCCACTGTTCTGATTCAGGCGTATAAACACCACCGGTATTTACAACCAATGACATTTCTGAAAGTCGTGATCTTTCAAGCGGAGCCTTAAGCTTTGGTGCCGGTGGCAACGGTTCTTCTTCTTTCATTATTCTTGCCTTAATCTCGGCATCAGTTTGAGATTTGTCCCACACTCTAAAGCCGGGTCGTCTTAGTGTTTGAATCATATTAAGAGCAATATAATGAAAAGGCTGGCCATTTACTTTAGCGAAAGCAAATACTATTCCTACAACTAATACCGGAATACCTAAACCTAGAATTGCAAGTAAATTTAGGAATACTCTATAAATGATAAACTCAAATAATAATACACCCAAGAGTATTGCAAACTGCCTGCCTGTTATTGGGCCGATAATCTTTGATTCGACGTCCAAGAACTGAGGCACTACAAATTGAGTTTGTTCCGGCATACCCAGTTATGAAAACCTTGAATTAATAAGTCCCAAAGACTTAAGTTTGATTCTGTATATTTATAAAACCGGCTTCCAAATCTATACATTCAGTATATCAGAATTTTAGACTGCTGTTGAGTGAAATTAGCGCGCTAATCTCTGCCGGTGATAGACTTTCATCTCCGGAGTTTCTTCTCTTAGTTGCGATTTCGGCAATTGTGACTCCCCCGGTTAATGCTTCATTAGACATTACCAAGTATAACTTATTGATTGGACTATTACGCCATGCCTTAATTCCACGAACGCGCTCTTCATACGCACTAGCTTCTAGCAATGCAATTTTATCTTTGATTTTCTGTGCCGACTCAACCGGATCGCTGGCGAAACGTCTGAATTCTTCCGGAGTCATCGCGCCAAGTACCTCAACTGGCCCCATTAACTTAGGAACAAACTTCACATCTTGTATTATTCCAACCGCCTGCGGAGGAGCACTTTGCACAGTAAGCTTTGCCCTTGCCTTTGTAGGTAGATTTTTTGCCTTTCGAAGTTTTTCTTGATCTATCTTTCCTTCCTGAGCTTGCAACTCTTCAAGCTTTGTTCGAGCTGCACTAACCTGAGCGTTTGGCGCTGGCGTGTCGGTTAGCTTGTCCAAAGTTTTGCCAGTAGTAACAGCGTGGCGGTTATTAAGAAGATCCATTTCTCTTGCCTGTACGCTCTGTGCTGACGTTTCACTGTCATCCTGAATATTTGAGCTTTTACCCCTCACCTCCTGCTCTTTCCTGTACCCTTCTTCATGAATCTTACGTGCGCTTTCAAGTGCCAACATAACCGTATCTAGATCTGCTCCAGAAATACCATGTTTATCGCGCAATAATTGCTCTGTGCGCAAAGGCTCGCGCACCCCCCTAACGTGAGCACGCGCGACTTCTGCAAATACTTTTTTTGCAATTCGCTTCTTTTTGAAAACTTCGATAACCGGGCCAAGCGCTTTGTTTACCTTTTCTTCAAGGCGCTTTTTAAATTCTGCGTTATCTATTACATCTGATTTCTTTAGAGCATTTTCATGATGCATCGCCTCGGCCTTCTCTGAATCGCTAAGCATTGATCCGGAAATAACAGGCACGGTTGCCGCTAGCGCATGCGTTACAGATTTTGCCGGCAAACTATTCTTTGGGTCGCGTGGCTTGATCTCGATGACATGTTCAATCGCCTCCTCCCCTTTCAAATGGGAGGTTTCCACCACGGCACGCAAGGGCGGATAAGCCTTTGGCTTAGGGAGGGGTTTTGGTTTTGAAACCGACTTTAGATTTTCGGCTTCCTGACTTGGCGAAGAGATCCTTCGACTCAACGGAATACCCTCGCTCAGGATGACAACTTTGTTGTCACTTTCCCGCGCCTCAGATTTCAACGGAGGCGTGTCGTCCTTAAACTCATCAAGTAATTTGCGAAGGTCATCTTTTGATAAGTACTTTGGCTCATCGCCTTCCGGCTTAACCTCTTTAGCGATCTCTCTAACCTCTACGCCATCAGAATTAACCTCTTCGGCATTTTGTATAACTTCTTTATTCTCGCTTCCCTGACTTTCTGACTTCTGACTTGGCGAAGAGATCCTTCGACTCAACGGAATACCCTCGCTCAGGATGACAACTTTGTTGTCACTTTCTGACTTTCCGACTTTA
>JAUYIW010000003.1 GCA_030688135.1 Candidatus Uhrbacteria bacterium
ACAATAACTATAACTTTGGACTTCTTATTTGTCATCGCGAGGAACGTAGTGACGACGCGATCTCTTCGTTGAGATTGCTTCGCTCTGCTCGCAATGACAATTCCTTAGTTATGGTTATTGTTACGGTCCAGCTAATCAAACACTCAGTGGAGCCCCTCTAGTAGAACCCGGCAGAAGCCTCATTCACTACAGGGCGTATCCCGTAGCGACCTTGGTCATGTGACCTTGATCGCTACGGGAGGATGTCAGTTTTACCGCAAGGGAACAGACCTTCTGCCTGCCTCGAGACGATCTCGAACTGCCTCAGTAGGGCGCACCACCAGGTACACCGTACGAGCTGTTCGATCGATCTCGATGTTAGCAATGGCCCATTCACCAGTCCTTACGACTAAAGAACTGACGCTTTCAAGTACCCGCCTTTGGAGCTCATTGATCTCTCCTCGGATCGGTACGATCGACTCGAGTGGAATTGCCACCTTCTCGGGTAGCTCGGCCACTCGACCTTCGCCTATAAGCTTCGCGCAGTAAATCGCGCTCCACTCATCGACTTCGTACCTGACTTCCTTCCGTAGGATCAATTCCTCCTGCTCGATCTCGTCACGCCTGGTAAGCTCCTTCAGCGCGGGAGCCACCATGATGCCTTGCAGAATCTCGTCCAAAACTACGAGCGTCACAAGGTCAAATACGTGCGAGAGTCCAGGGATAAGCCCCAGAAACTCGAGCCCCAGGAATACCGCCAGGTGCACATAGCAGTACACCTTCAGGGCCCAAGTAGGCCAGGTGGCGAACCACCTTTCGACCCTAAGCTTTATCCTTGCTAGGACGAATTCCTTCGCCCTGACCTTGGGATTCAACTTTCTCATTGCTAACTCCTAGGCGCAAAGCGCCGGGTGCAAATTGTGAATTGGATTTCTCCACTGGGAGTTCGATCGGTAGACGGAACTATAAGGATAACTGTAACTATAACTTTGGATTTCTTATTTGTCATCGCGAGGAACGTAGTGACGACGCGATCTCTTCGTTGAGATTGCTTCGCTCTGCTCGCAATGACAATTCTTTAGTTATGGTTATTGTTAATGTTATAGTCCGGCTAATCGAACGCTTAGTGGAGGTCCGAAACCGTAGTTTCGGACATCATATAATTCTAGGGGAGAATTCTCTGAAGGGTCGATCTTGCGATCAACGCCTCGGAGAATCCCCTGTAGTAACTTCAGCCATATGGCTTCCATTACTACAAGGGCGTTCCGCACCATACTTCAGACCTGTGTCCTCCGTTGGTGCGAAACAGAACTACTTGGCCGCGATCGCCTTGGGCGAACGCGTGTGGTACCAGGACGAAACCTGATCCATTTCGACTTCGACGAACCCGTACAATTCGTCGAACATCCTCTGACGGCACTCCTGCGACCCAACCCCGAAACCGGAGTAGTCGTTGGTGTGCCTCGCCCACTGCTTGCGCCCGCGCGAGCGGTGCTTCCAGCACACGGGCCGTTCAACCTCGTGCGACGGAGTGCGCTCGTAAGACCGCACAACTGCCAGACCGAGCAACTCGCGCCGCTCGTTCTGCGTCAGCCCCTGCCAGAACGTGTAGTCCTCCTGCGAGAACTCATTGTCCTGACGGAATGACATCAGGTACTGTGTACCCCAGATGTCATTGAAGAAACTATATGTGGGGTGATCCCCACGCACACCGCACACCTTCTTCGTGCCAGTGTAGGTGCCCCAATAGAGCTTCTCGCCCTGACGAATGACCCTGCGGCCATCACGCCACTTCTTGACGCTCTCCCTACGCTCGTGCACAGGCGCCCCCATGCGAGACATGGTTGCACCCTGGTCCATGCCAGCTGTGGCACCCACGGGGTACCGCGTTGGCATCAGCGTCTTTCCGCCGACCCTCTTCGAGCCACGCGACTTGGAGTTCCTGTTCTCTCCGCGGTTCTCCCTGCGCATTCCCCACTGGTACATTTCGAAGTACTCGACTTCAATCTCGGCGTCGAACTTCTGCTCGATCGCCTCGACGTCGTCGTCGGTGATCTTGGCGACGAGCTTGCGTTCGATCGCCTCGACCTCGACTTCGGACTCGGTTTCGGCATCAGGCATACGCTCCCAGCCGTCCTCGTCGCTATCGTAGTCGTCGTACTCATCGTCCTCTTCCTCGAGATCCGCACTCGGGTTGCCCCAAGGCAGATCGTCGATCTCGACATCCTCAGTACCCAACCAAGGGGTACCGTAGAGCCCGTACTCGAGAACCGTCTCAGCGGTCATCCCCAAGTTCTCGGGGCTGTCGCGGAGAACATCGTCGAGCAAGCCTCCCTGCTCGTCGCCGATACAGATCAGACCCTTCGAGTCAACCCGCAGTTCAGCGACGCAGGAATCCGCTTCGCTCAGGTTACCGTCGAGCCCGAAGCTCGAACGCCGAGCCTTGGCTGCCCTGCCCATTTCCTTTCTCGCGATGCGTTCCTGGACTTCCCAGTTGATCATCTTCCTTCTCCTTTTGTATTGTAAAAATATCTTTTGCTTTTGGATTTTACTCCAGAAGAAGTTCGATTTGAATGATTCCCATGTTTCGTATGTTTCTCATGGTTCATAATTTAATCAAACACATTCTGGAACAAAATAACCACACATTGACTTCTGTTCGGAGATCGCTGTTCAGCAATGCCTGCAGAAAGCCAATAGTGCGGCTTTTCTTATCCAAGGCGTAAACCTTAGACAAACTCTCTCCCCAGAAAGTTTGGGCTAATAACCCAATTCAATTGTAAATAACAATATTATTATACCACATTTTAACGCTTTTGTCAAGTGCTAACCGACGTTGCATACGATCAAAATAGCGCCAAAACTGGCCAAATTGACTTGGCTAATCCTTGCAATGCTTCATAGCTATTGAACATTCATAAACACCAATTCACTCGTTTATCGTCCGTACGGACCATAAACGAGTTTTTTACCTTATTCCTTAACAAAAACGTACATTTCCACCAACTTTTATTATCAAAGAACACAATCGATACTTGATAATTTCGTTACAAAGTGTAGTATACTGTATCTGATATGTGGTACACCTATGTCTTGAAATGTAATGATGGTTGTATATATATTGGTCTATCAGGCGACTTACGAAAAAGGCTTTCAGAACATAAACATAGGAGTGTAAACTGGACTTCAAAAAGACTTCCAGTAAAGCTAGTTTATTACGAGGCATGCTTAGACAAAAAATTAGCTCAAGCTAGAGAAAGGTATTTTAAAACTGGATTTGGAAGGCAGTTCTTAAATAAAAGAATTAATCCATAGTGAACAGTCGTTCAATGAAATTGGTGGGGGTGTGTAGCTCAGTTGGTTAGAGCTCGGAGCTTATACCTCCGCGGTCCCTGGTTCGAGTCCAGGCACACCCACCAATTTCATTGAACGACAATGCGAGCTTACCCGACGCTCATCAGTCGCAAAATGCGACTTCAGGGCGGCCGGGCCCGCCTGCGCTGCCCTCTCAAGAACACGGGGGCTGCGCGGCGGGTACCTCCGCGGTCCCTGGTTCGAGTCCAGGCACACCCACCATCCTTCGCTCCAGCTATCACCTAGATAGATGTATCGAAGAATGCCCTTCGTAACTTCAGTGAAGAAAAACCCGTAAATAGGCCTTGTCGCTGGAGCTACGGATGGCAAGCCATGCGACTCATCAGATTTAGCTTCCAAAATTAATAGCACTTAAATTTATGTTTTATCTTTCAGGATTTTTACTAATCATAGCAATCGCACTTGGCTATTCTGGTTTTCGTAGTAATAGCGAGGAGATCATTGGCGGTGGCATTGCCCTTTTCTTTGCCTCTATAGGCACGGGCATTATTTCGTTTCTGGCTTTAGGTGTTTTAAGTTAATATGCCGATTGAACTAGGACAAACCTTATTAATTTCACTATTTTGGTTTCCTATATATTGGCTTTTTGGAGGAGTATTTTTTTCTACAATCGCTATTCTAAAAGTTATAAAACTTCGTAAGGCAAGATTTAGCTGTCTCTTTACAATCCTTGCAGCAGGCGCAGCATATGGAGCATCCTATTCGGGAACTTGGTTTGGAGAATATAATATAGAACAATGCGTTGAAGAAAGTGCAGGCTTCTTTCGCGCTCTTGCAAGCTTAATTGCATGTGGAATTCTAGAACTTTCAGTCGCCGGCCTAGTGTGGTTTATTATTCTAATCTTGATTGGATTCGGCGCATTGTTTGTTTCTCGTTCAGGTAATGCCTCATGGATTGATACAGATCTTGACTTAAAAAAAGAAGATAATAAGGAAATTGATTTTGACGATTGGAATGAGGACGAAACAATGGGTGTGTAGCTCAGTTGGTTAGAGCGTCTCGTTGACATCGAGGAGGTCAGAGGTTCGAGTCCCCTCACACCCACCAAAAAACTTCGATTATATTCGAAGTTTTTTGTTTTTCTGTGCAAATCTGCTGTATCTCTACTATGTGTAAATTCGAGGATAAAAAAAGACCGGCCCTACAAATGAGCCGGCCGAGGGTTGGGATTTTGCCCAAGAACAAGACTGAAAACAAGAAACGCTCCCCAAAATACGAGTATGGCCCAGACTACACCGGTCCACACTGCTACTACGATCATTCCCGCAATGGCCGTAGAAACAACAATGAGCGGAGCCGTAAATACGAGCTTTGCAATTCTACGCTTTGAAACGTTCGAAATGCGATTCAGAACTCTTTTTGAAATGCCAGACACCTATCACCTCCTAACAATAGGTTAACAGAACTATCAAAATTTGTCACCATATTGAAATATATAAAAAGAAACGCCCCGTCTGGTAACGGAGCGAAAGAACTCTAGTGAACAAGTCTGTGATCAGATGCTGCCAGCCACATTGACCTGTCCGGAATCTGCACTCGCATCATTCCGTCTGAAGCTGAACCGTTGATTACCGAAAGTCGTCGCAAATACCCAACCTGCGTGAGTGCAAACAGCACTTCTGAAATCCTCACCACAATGTCGAGCCTTGCATCGAACTTATCGCACGCTACTAGCGTAGACAATCGGAATAGCTGATGTTCCGTATGCTTACGGTCGGTACGGAAAATGCCAAGGTAGCCATGAATCGGCGAGCCAAGTGGAAACACGTCTAGCACACCATGGTCCTGCACTACGAGCTTAGACATTTCTGCCCTTAATAAGCCAGCGCCAATTGGACGAGCCCGCGAAAACGATTCAAGATTGGTTTGCTTGTGAGGAGTGAACTTGCCCATGTACGACTTTTCGCACTTTGTAAGTACGCCGGCCGCAATCGCCTCAAGCAAAAGCGCCTCACAAGATACTCCGCTTAGTTCCAACTGCACTACGCTAGACCTGCTCTGAAGGTAGAGAGTCTTGTCGCTCTCAGAATAATCAAACGGTATGCGCGGACTAAAAAGCAAAGTACCGGTGAATCTGGGGGCATTCGCCCTCAGCAAAACCGGATAAGCCGGACCGAAGCCCTCAAAAACCCTGTCTGTCTCTGCATCTACGTGTGTCACTTCTCTGCTCCTGGTGAAAGAACGTAGGAATGTAGCATTATGTACAATGATTGTCAATATCGTAATATTATGCCATACTCGACTCATGAAATCATTAAAACAAACAAATTTAGCACCTGAGCGAATAGATAAAGTAATTGCCGAAGCCCTTGGGTTTAGTAGAACCAAAATTCAAAAGGCCATTAAGTCTGGGCTTATTTTGGTTGATGGTAAAACGGCAAAGCCACATAGCGTAGTAACTGCAGAAAATACAATCAGTTATGATCCAACTATTCTTGACGCAAAAGCAAAGTCTACCGAACCAGTGCAGGATTTAGAAATAATCTACGAGGATGATGACTTGATCGTAATAAACAAACCTGCCGGACTACTTGTTCACGAAACCGAAACCAGTACCGAAACAACTCTTACCGATGCGCTAATTAAACACTTCCCTGAAATCGCAAATATTGGAGATGATCCAAAGCGACCGGGGCTAGTGCATCGACTGGATAAAGCGGTTTCAGGAGTTATGGTGATTGCAAAAAACCAAAAAGCTTTTGAATTTCTAAAAACACAATTCAAGGATCGTAAGGCTACAAAAATATATACCGCTCTAGTGCATGGTGTAATCAATGACGAAACAGGAACAATCGATCTCCCAATTTCACGATCAAAAACGCGTGGAGGACGCATGGCCGCTCGTCCAAAATCACAAGTTGGAAAAGATGCCGTTACGCACTTTGAAGTGCTAGAACGCTTTGATCATTTTACTCTTCTTAACGTTCGCATTGAGACCGGACGAACAAACCAAATTCGAGTTCACTTGTTTGCGCTGGGTTACCCTGTGGTCGGAGACAGAGTGTACAAACAAAAAGCTCAGAAACTTGCAAATTTGAGTCGCGTATTTTTGCACGCACGTGAACTCACTATTGAATTACCAAACGGGGAGGAAAAAACTTTTAAAGCCGACCTTCCAGAAAAATTAAAATCATTTCTTGAAAATATAAAATAATATGGACAGCAAAGATCCACTTGAATATTTAAAAAAAAGTAATCCTCTTCGAATTACTGTGAGTGGTGACATTGGTGCTGGAAAATCAACTTTCTCAAAACGGCTTGCACAAGAACTTGGTATTCCGCGCATTTATGCAGGAGGGCTAATGAGAGAAGAGGCGACCAAACTGAACGTTACGCTTGATGAACTAAGCAATGCGTGGGAGAAAAATGACACAGGCGATAAAGAGCTAGACGCGCTTGTAAAAGCACGATCTGAAATGCTTGCGCGCGGCGTGTTCGAAGGAAGGCTTGCATGGCACTTTGTAAAAAATCCTGATGTACGAGTATTTATAAGCGTTGATCCGGAAATCGCTGCAAAACGAATTTGGAACGACTCGTCAAATCCGCTAAGAGATAAATACAAGTCTATCGACGCCCTAAAAAAAGCCAATCTCGAGAGAAAAAAGTCAGAAACTGCACGTTATAAAAATTACTACGGTCTTGATGCTTATGACGCTTCAAACTTCGATGTCATAATTGATAGTGGTAATCTCTCAATTGAACAAGTGTTTGAAGAAGCCGTGACTAAAATCGCTGAATTTATGCAAGGCCTTGACTAAAACTAGCTTTTTCGCTACACTCCTCACATTGTAAACAGTCCGCGTATGAAGGTATTTATACCTTCCTCTGACAGACGAAGTAAAAATAGCCATATGACAGACGAAGATAAGAAAACTGAAGATGTTACCGTTGATGCTGAAGAGATTACTCCAGAGGCTACGGTAATTGCTGATGCGCCGGAAGAAGTTACCGCAGATACTAAAGAGGTAATTCAGGACGCTGAAGAGGTTAAAGAAGTGACAGAAGCTGAAAATCAGGAAACTGACGCAGAAGAAAATTCTGAAGCCGAAGTAACCGAAGAGGAACCGGTTGAGGTTGAAGAGCTAAAAAATCGTGACGTAAAACCGGGAATGGTAGTACGCGTGCACGAACGAATCAAAGATGTGAATGCAAAAGGTGAACCAAGAGAGCGCGTTCAGGTGTTTGAAGGAATCGTTCTAGGCGTTAAAGGAAAAGATGTAGGACGCACAATGACCATACGAAAAGACGCAAAGGGTTGGATGGTAGAAAAAATCTTCCCTCTAAACTCGCCAAATATTGAGAAGGTGGAAGTTGTAAAGCAATATAGAGCTCGAAGAGCAAAACTCACATTCCTACGTGGCAACTATAAGAAGAAGCTTAAAGAAGTGAAGGTCGCGGAATAATTACCAAATAAAAACGGACGTCTCTAAGAGACGTCCGTTTTTTTGATATGTGATAATCTATGAACTACACACTATACTCAGTTTCCTAAAGTATGGCTTTTAAATATTTTGCAGTGTGGCTTTCTTTTACCTTTATGATTTCTTTTGGGGTACCTTCTGCCACAACTTGACCTCCTTTCATTCCTCCCTCCGGTCCCATATCAATAATCCAATCAGACGATTTCATAACATCAAGATTATGCTCGATTACCAATACTGTGTTTCCTTTATCTACCAGGGCATGTAGCACTCCAAGCAACCTACCAATGTCATCAAAATGAAGTCCTGTAGTTGGTTCGTCAAGAATATAAAGAGTTTTCCCGGTAGCACGGCGCGATAACTCTGTTGAAAGCTTCACACGCTGAGCCTCACCACCTGAAAGGGTTGTAGCCGATTGTCCAAGTTTTACATACCCAAGTCCAACTTCGTGCAAAACATTTAACTTCTCATAAATACTTGAACGATCTGCAAAAAATCTCCTAGCTTCGTCAACGGTCATATCTAAAACATCTGCAATATTCTTACTCCTGTAATGTATTTCAAGAACCTCCTGTATGTAACGACTTCCTTGGCAATCAGTACAATCAGCGTACACATCAGGCATAAACTGCATTTCAATTCGAATCTGACCGTCGCCTGCGCAAGTCTCGCATCGCCCGCCACCCTTTACGTTAAAACTGAACTTGCCGGCATCATACCCTCGCAGTTTTGCTTCTGGAACGTCGGTAAATAAATCACGAATTGCAGTGAACACTCCAGTATATGTTGCAGGGTTTGATCGTGGAGTACGTCCGATTGGTGACTGATCAACAGCGACTACTTTATCAATATTCTTAAGACCCTTAATTTCTTTGTGCTTGCCTGGGAATGCCTTTGCTCTATAAAACTTCTTTGCAAGTGCCTTTCCAAGGATTTCTAAAATCAGCGTTGATTTTCCAGATCCTGAAACACCGGCAACACAAACCATTTCGCCAAGTGGAATATCAACCGTTAGATTTCTTAAGTTATGTTCGTTTGCACCAACGATTGTTATTTTTTTCCCACTTCCCTTGCGCACCTGTTTTCGAGGCTGAATCATTTTCTTGCCAATCATATACTGGCCGGTAAGTGAATTCGGATTCTTCTCAAGCTGTTTGGGCGTACCTTCAGCAACAACCTGTCCTCCGTACTCGCCGGCACCAGGCCCAATATCAAAAACATAGTCAGCAGCCTTAATCATGTCGGCATCATGCTCAACAACAATCACCGAGTTACCCAAATCACGCAAACCTTTAATTGTTTCTATAAGCTGTTCATTGTCGCGAGGATGAAGACCGATCGATGGTTCATCTAACACATAAATAACTCCTGAAAGCGCAGAGCCAAGTTGAGTCGCCAGTCTTACTCGTTGAGATTCACCACCCGAAAGACTTATTGCGCTACGATCCAGCGTAAGGTATCCAAGTCCAACGTGAATAAGATGCTCAACTCGTTCACGAACTTCTTTAGCTATCCTTTCTACAACCATACGTTCAACTTCACTAAGTTTGGTCCCCCCACTTTTTAAGGGGGGGCTAAGGGGGGGTTTAGCTCGACTCGCCCCTTTCCCATTTGTAACTTTTAACAACTCATCAAAAAACTCAGGCGTATCTTCTATTGGACGAGTAACAACATCCGCGATAGATTGACCCGCAATTGTGAAAAGCAAAACTTCCGGACGCAAACGCATTCCATTGCAATCAGGACAGAGCATTGAACGCATATAAGTTTCAAGCTCTTTTCTAACATACTCACTTGTTGTCTCTTTATATTTTTGCTCGAGCATTCCCACTACGCCAGGGAATTTTACTTCCTTGTCATCTAGCTCGTATAAATCATCGCCGGTTCCGTACAGTACAAGGTCAAGCTTCTTTTGAGGGAACTTTTCAAGAGGAGTACTAACGCTAAAATGATGCTTTTTTGCTACCATTTCAATAAGCTTCATATACCCATTCTGATTACCGGCAATACGGCTCCACGGCTTTACAGCGCCCTCTGCAATTGTTAAACGTTTATTTGGAATGACCAGCTGAGGTTCGAGCACCAGCTTGATTCCAAGTCCGGTACAACCGGTACAAGCACCATGCGGAGAATTAAAAGAAAACAATCTAGGCTCTGGCTTTGGTATTGAAAACCCTCCGGGAAGATCAAATCCACGAACCAACATTTCCTCCTCTCCGCTATCATCGCGGTACATTAATAGATGATCATTGCCAAGATCGAGCGCCTTTTCAAGAACTACACGCATTCTCTCTATTGGTACACCTCCTCCTTCTGGGAATCGCTCAGCTAAAATTTCAATTGTGTGTTCTTTAGTTTTTTGTTTGCGCATTGCAATGGCTTCATCCAAATCCATCATTAAACCATCAAATCGAACTTCGGAAAATCCTGCATTTTTTGCAGCTACTAAAACATGCTGATGCTCTCCCTTAGCGTTATCTACCATTGGAACAAACAACAGCACTTCACCACTTTTATTTGCTTCGATTATTTTCTTTGCAAGATCGTCTATTGAATTTTCTCCTATGAGCTCACCTGAAATAGGATCGTGCGGACGACCAACGCGCGCAAAAAGCACTCTAAGATAATCATAAATCTCTGTAACGGTTCCTACTGTAGACCTCGGATTGTGCGAAGATGATTTTTGGTCAATAGCAACCGTTGGTGACAAACCATCTATCGAATCAACGTCCGGCTTATCTTGGAGTTCCAAAAATTGGCGGGCATAACTGGATAAAGATTCCATGTAGCGACGCTGACCTTCGGCATAAATTGTGTCGAAAGCGAGCGACGACTTACCGGAACCAGATAATCCGGTCACGACCACCAATTGATTTTTGGGGATATCGACGTCAATATTTTTTAAATTGTGAACCCGCGCGCCACGTACGGAAATGTTATCGTTTGACATGTGAAGCTCTATTCAGATTAATGACTGAACGGAGCATAGCACAGATGTTTGTTTACTGCAAGAGTCAAGGGTGACGCTCGCCCTACCAATTCTTGCAAGTGGATATACCTAACGAATCCTTCAGTGTATTTCCTTCGCTGTCAAGACACTTAATAGGCGACTTCCAAAGTCGAATCGTAGTCTTAACTCTTGACTCAGCCTGGCTCAATGTATCAAAACCCAATTCACGCACATCTGTGAATCCAATAGATACGGCAAAATCTACCAACTGTTTCACCAAGCTACCATTGTAGGTCATATCTTGAATGAATCCTGTATCAAAACAACCGGTTTGAGAAAAGTATGCAAAGGTAGCCAAGCAACCCGGTATAGGAATATCGAAGAATTTGCAATCAGGCGCAAATCCATACTCTCTCTGATACAAATCTCCTTGAAATACTTCGCACGATTTTCCAGGAGGCGCGAATCCACATGGATCAGCACTGCACACGGTTTCTAAAAACGGATATTCATTATTATGGTCACGTAAATCATCGACTTCGTCATCATTATATCCAAGAGCTGAATCGCTTAAAAAATTATATTTCCCTTGCGCTTCATCGTAAGACCTACAACTGGCTCCATAATCCGCTTCCAAGTTTTGGCACTTTAGAGAATCACTACTTTTCGGATACACAACTTCAATACAGCGTTCATAGTTATTTTCAGTTATAGAAGTGGAAATATTGGCAGGATTAAAGAATCCGCAATAAAAACTCTCTTTTTTTGCAATATCGTCATCTGTTGTTTTATGCGCCAAACGTGCACAGTTACTCTCACTCGGATCAAGTCCACCTGGATTAAAACCAACGAGAAGATCGAATGAACTAGCGCAACGAATACAGTCAAGCGTATTGGCACCGGTTGTTGCGCAGGTTTCAACAACCGATGAACAGGTTGAGTAATAGCACGTGTCTCCTTTTTCCATGGAAATAATAACTCCATCCGGAATGTCGCCAAGAACTCCGGTGTCACCACACGTCCCGGTACCGCCCGCATTCATAGTAATATCAATACCCGACGCACTAAGTGCTTCGCATGTTGTTTCAGTATCTAAAAATACAACCTGTCGAACCTTTGGAGGCGAGAGTGAATCAAAGCTAACCAAATTAGGATCCACGACTGCTGCAATTGTGTAAGCTACAAGAAGAAGTAAAAGCCCGACTACGGCGTGCGACATACGCTCCTTGGCTTTCCCAATGGCTCCCGGATTGCCTCGAGCTAACATATACTGAAGACCCCCAATCATCACCATAATGATAGCGATCAAGGCGGCGGCCGGGATCAAAAAAATATAGACTGCATTTACATAGCTCCCAATGTCGCCAACTTCTGTCATATTTCCAATGGCAACGCTTAAAGAAATATTACCGGGTTGATTTTTGCAGTACCCCTCACCGCTATCACATCTGTTTTCCTGACCACCCCAAATAGATGGCACCTCCACGCCATTTAATATTGTCATATCGGCCTCGCACTCAGCCTGTGTCCAGCACAAAGTATTATTGCGCGGTATTAAATCTTCTTCATCGGCCGTGTAACAGCCAAGAAATGGAGTGTACTCACCACTGTCGCAACTATCACGACATGCATCACGGGAACTTGCAAATCCAAGACTAGTGGCTCCGCTCGAGCTTTCGCAATAACACGTACAACGTTCCTCCTCAGCCGAAACTGAAAATGCCGGAAGTAACATTGCGGCGCTTAAAAAACAAATTAATAATGCCCTTCTTTTCATAGTGCATATATTGTATCATCAACAGACAGTGTTGGAAAATATCCTATTGGCATCTTCTTTTAACGCTTTCAGAGTTGTATGATTATCCCCTTGTGCAAGAATTCCAAAATAAGATTGTAGCGACTGCCGAAATTCTTCATCGCAGATCCTACCATTCTTATATTCCTGTATTTGAAATCTAGCTCGTCTTACTATGCGCCGTTTTGTTTTAATTCGTAGTGTATGCGTACGTGGCCGGAGCACCTGACCGACGAAATCGATGCCTTGAGAAAACTTCCGAATGGTTACTTTGTCAGGATGCAATGCAAGCGTCCGCTCTCGAGACAAAAATTCTTCAATGCGAGGTAGTACCACCTCAAGAAGAGCACGGTCCGAATGTATGATTAAAAAATCGTCACAAAATCGTAGGTACCAACGCATTCGCAAATGCTCTTTGACGAAGTGATCTAGGCTGTCCAAATATACGTTTGCAAAAAGCTGGCTAGTAACATTCCCAAGCGGAAGCCCGCGCAAGTTTTCGTCGTCAATAGCATAGCTCGCGACAATCTTGCGAATAAGGGACATCGACTGCTCATCCCGCACAACATTTCCGATCAGCCGCAAGATAACATCGTGACGAATGGAATCGAAAAATTTTTTTACATCGCACTTCAGTGCATATACTTGAACATGGCCATTCTTAGACGCTTTACGCAAGAATTTCTGAAGTCTTTTAACAGCCATATGCGTACCCTTGCCAACCCTTGATGAATAGGAATCAAAAATAAACAGACGTTCAAATATCGGCTCAATTACTTGCGCGACGGCTTGGTGCACCACACGATCTTTCACCGAGGCCTTACTGATATGCCGGCGCTTAGGGTCGTGTACGAAAAAATTTTCATATGAACTGTGTCGGTACTTATCGCCAACGAGCTCATCATGCAGTGCGAAGATATTATCTTCAACTCTCATTGCAAATTCACAAACATCACGCTTTTCAATCTTACCCTTTTTAAACTTTTCCCAAGCAAGAAATAAATTTTCAAGAGAAGTAATTTTATTAAACAACGTATGACACCTAGTCACCCCCCCCCCCCCGACTGATTTGGATAAATGGCTCACCGGATTTGCCGGAGAAGAATTTAGTTTGGTTCATAAATTATATGAGTGGTATAAGCTACTGCATGCTGACGTAGTAAAATACCCAAAGACGGAACGTTATACGTTGGGTGAATTATTAAAATCTTACACACTTAAACTCATTGAGGATATGTGGGAAGCAAACGCTCTTGCTCTCCCGGAACGCCTAATGCTTCTTGAAAAGTCCCAAAGAACACTTGACCTTATGAAGCTTATGGTACGGCTGGTGTACGATCTGAGAATTTATACTCAGGAAGGTTATATTTATCGCCAAAAACGTTTACAGGAAATTGGAAAGATGCTTGGTGGCTGGAGGAAAAAAACGCGCATACGTCTCGGCTTGGATCCATAATCCAAACGCCCCGAAATCGGGGCGTTTTATTTCTGATTACTTCCGCGGCGCGACCCCCGTTGTTGTCATAATCAACCGACAGGTTCTCGGGCCTGTTCCTGTTGACGTTCACGCGGCCGTTATACTCGTTGGCATTCAAGGCACCGGAGCCGGAACGCGCGGTATCTTCCACGTCACTAATCACCGGAGGAGTCACTTTCGCAACGCTTCCTGAACCCTGGATCTTCCAGAGGATACTTTGGCGGCCACCCACCAAGCTGTGGCAGGATCCGCTCTGAAAAAGATACGAAGTGGTCAGAAACGCTACTCTGGACTACTTGCCTCTCCGGCACTTATGGTGCCGAACTCACACGCATAGCCCAAGGGTGTTGGTAATCCAAACCTGGCAAGCCGGGATCTATAAACCTAAACCAAAATAATTATAACACAAAATTCAAAAAGAAAAATGCCCGGCATGCTTTCGCATACCGGACAAAGATTCAAACCTCAAAACTCATTTGACCACTTCCGCGGCGCGACCCCCGCCGTTGTCATAATCAACCGACAGGCACACGGGCCCGTTCCCGAGAACGACGCCCACGCGGCCGCTAGACCCGTAGGCATCCAAGGCACCGGAGCCGGAATTGGTCCGGTAGCGAGTACGCAGCCACGTCCAGGTGGCCTGATCCAGCATCTCGCTGGTTTCGGCCTTGTGCGCGTACCAGACAATCACATACTCCTCAAGGGAGAGAAGGGTGATTTTTTTGGTGAGCGTATTCCAGCTCGTTTTGAGCCTGGGGCATGAATCCCGCACCTCAGCCCAGAACCAATAGCCCTGTTCTGTGAGCTCCCAGCCGACCTTCTCGCGCTCAGCCTCGTCATTGACCGTCCAATGGTCTTCCTGCCCCACGGCGATCATAAAGGCCTCGTAGGACACCTCGCTGGTGGCTGGGCGGTAGAACAGTGACTTGCCGAGCTTGGCTCGACGGTCAAACTCGCGGTTCGACACTGCCTTGCCACCAATGGTAGGAACCGGAACTTCAATCTCGAACCCGAGCTCGTTGTACCACCTCTGAAACCACGCGCAGCGCTCTTCTGCTAGGTTGCGTTTCTGAGGAGCCTTCTTTACAGAGGTCTCGAAGGGGTGACCC
This sequence comes from Candidatus Uhrbacteria bacterium, assembly GCA_030688135.1. Taxonomy (GTDB): domain Bacteria; phylum Patescibacteriota; class Patescibacteriia; order UBA9934; family UBA9934; genus JAUYIW01. The sequence goes on from JAUYIW010000003.1 coordinate 15,108, forward strand.
TCACTTACCTTCTGAAAAACTCCGCGCAGGAGGTCGAAGATCTCCCGATCTTGACAAGCCTTCGGGAGCACTTCACGCTCCCACTGTTTACGGAGCCGCAGCTCCTCATCGCCTGTGACAACATAGTTGCCCATGACGTTCTCCTTGGTTTATGACGCCCAGATGACCCCGAAGAGCCGGGACGCCGGTTGACACCGTTTTATACGCACACAATGCACGCATAAAAATCAGTGAAAAAGAACTATTTAGACACAAATAATAGCACAAAAACCTACATTTGTCAAGCTAAAACATACCGCTTCGGCTTTTAGGCTTCGAGGCATAAATAAAATTACTGCGGGTTTTACAACGATTTATAACCAAAAATAGGCTGGTAAGCTACCTTGACTTATCTTTAGCTATTTGATAGTCTTTACTTCATCGAATCGAAATATATATGGCATTAAACATAATACAAATCACATTAGCAATATTACTAATAGCCGCAATCCTTGTGCAGGCCAGAAGTGGAGGACTTGGCGCTGTATTTGGTGGCGAAGGTAATGCATTCCGCACAAAGCGCGGAATTGAAAAAAAATTGCACACAACAACTATTGCACTTGCAATACTCTTTCTTGGAATATCACTCGCAAACGTGATTTACTAAGATAGCTTGCGAATACAAAATGACCAATTTACGGATTATACACAAAAACCCTTGGAGAATTACCATTTCGACGAGTCTGTGAGTCGCGAGGAGAAATCTTTCGGAGATCTCACGAACCACAAAAGATCTCTCACCCGGTAGCAGGAGGTTAAGCCAGGTTCGAGATGGTGGAAAACAAGAGATTCTGCGCTTCTATCGGATAAACACACCTTTTGCTTTTATATCTTCTCCAACCAAATTGCGTTTGATCCGTTAAACCGGCTTTAAGCAACACTAAATGTCTTCTGACATAGGTAATAAAATTTTAACGAGAATGAAACGCTGGCGTACAGCCATCGTTTCTATTTTTGGTAAAAAACATCGCACAGCACGACACGCTGGAAACTTGGCGATGAATCAGGTGCTAAAAGCTCGAGAAGTAAAAAAACTTCCAACCACAGCACAAATCAAATACTTACCAAAAATACTAAGCGGTTCTGAAAAAAAAATAGCGCTTGGCGCCCTTCTTGTTCTAGTTATTGCAGCCGGAACTTTAACTATAAAACTTCTATACGGAAATAGGATTGATGCACCTGCTTTGGGAGGTGAATATACAGAGGGCTTAATTGGATCTCCACAACTTATTAATCCTCTTTACTCGCTAACAAGCGATGTTGACACCGACCTTACACGCCTTGTGTACAGTGGCATAATGAAGTACGACATGGACAATGGTCTGGTGTACGACCTTGCCGATTCAGTCGAAATATCTGACGATGAAACTATTTACACTGTAAAAATTAAAGATGACGCCAATTGGCATGATGGCAGAACCGTGCTAGCTGACGATATTGTTTTTACATTTAGTGCAATCCAAAATCCTGATTACCGATCACCGCTCCAGCTTAGATTTACAAATGTCTCAGTGGAACAGATCGATGACAAAACTGTTCAATTCACACTAGACGAACCATTCGCTCCTTTTCTGTCACTTTTAACTGTTGGAATACTGCCATCTCATATATGGGAATCGGTAAATCCAATTAATGCAGCATTAACCGAGCTTAATAAAAAGCCAGTTGGATCGGGTCCTTACAAATTTGAAAAGCTCGTGCGAGACTCGACTGGTTCAATTAGAAGCTACACGTTAACTGCAAATCGTGACTACTATTTTGGCTCTCCAAATATTGAATTCTTAACATTCAAATTTTATCCCGATGTTCCTTCTGGGGTTGATGCTGTAAAAAACCACAACATTGAAGGTCTTAGCTACCTGCCACTTGAATATGTACAGGAAGTTAAAGATGACAGTAGTTTACAGATCCTATTCCCAACGCTCCCACAATATACTGCAGCATTTTTTAATCAAGAAAACCAGACAATTCTAGCAGATTCCGACGTACGCGAGGCACTGGCGCTTGCAACCAATAAGAACGAACTTGTAACGGAAGCTATAGACGGCCACGGTAAATCTATTGACTCATTTATTCTGGAGGGAATGGTGGGTGAGTATGAAGACATTAAAAGAATTGGATTTGACCTAAGCGCAGCAAAAGCAAAGCTCGAAGAAGCTGGTTGGGTTTTTGTTGAGGGATCTGAAATTCGTCAAAAAGATGAAGTAGCGCTAGAACTTGAAATAACCTCTCTTGATTCTACCGATCTAGTTGCCACTGCAGAAGTTCTTGCCGAAGAGTGGTCCGCACTTGGCATACAAATGCATATAAGAACGGTTAGTAATGCAGAGTTCCAAAACGAAGTGCTAAAAAATAGAGACTACGAAATACTCCTCTCTGGTGAACTATACGGAGTCGACGCTGATCCGTATGCTTTCTGGCATTCATCTCAGACTAGTTATCCTGGGCTAAACTTGTCAGGGCTTTCAAATAGGGATGCAGATGAATATATTGAAACCGGTCGTAGCACAACAAATGAAAATGAACGAGCTGAAGCATACCGAGGACTTCAGGACATCGTTGCCGAAGAAGTTTCTGCAATCTTCCTATATCAACCGTTCTACGCGTATGTAATATCTCAAAAAATTCAAAATGTTGAAGTGCTACAAATAATTACACCAGCGGACAGATTTAGCCGAGTTCATGAATGGTATATAAAAACAAAAAAAGTTATTGATCGCGGAGATGACGAAGTTGATCAGAGCGCTGAAGAAGTTATAACTGACAACGGAGGGGTTACCGAGGACACTGAAGAGGCTATAACAGAAAGCGAGGAAACAATTACGGAAGACGAAGAGGTTACCGCTGACGGCGAGGAGATTTAGCTGACGGAGGATGGGCTACAAAAATAAATAAGGATGAAGATATCGCCACTGAAGGCGTAGAGCTTGACGCAGAGTAGTATTCGTGATACTCTTCTCTTCTTATAGATCGTAAGAAGTAAAAAATAATCCGCGGACGTGGCGGAATTGGTAGACGCGCATGGTTCAGGAGCTAGTGGCCGCAACGCCGTGGAGGTTTCAGCCACGCTTCACCCAGGGCTGACCAGCCCATGATGCATGTGGCTGGCGAGCCTCTCCGTCCGCACCAAATACACTTTGCTTAAATGTGGTACAATGACTCACAGAGGATAGCCGAATATTCTTGATTGCTAATCGAGAAAATCCGATTATCATCGCGAGGATTGTTTCAACAATCCAAAATCACTAAATATAATTAATGGAACCACTGCGATGGTTCCTAAACTAACAAACTTGTCAACGCGCTTTTAGCGCGCTTGATAGAGTATTAAAGTATGGTAGAGAAGAAAACAGATTCCCGAAGCCCATCCAGGCCTCAAGGAAAAGGCCCAAGATCAAATATAAATGTCGGAGGGCGGCAGGACAATCGAACACATAGCAAGCGACCACGAAATAGACGCCCATTTAGAGAACGCGTAAAAACTTTTCAGTCCCCAACAGGAGACAAGGTTCGTGTTATTGTTCTTGGCGGACTTGAAGAAGTTGGTCGCAACTGTACGTTGATTGAGTACAAGAATGACATTATTCTGATCGACTTGGGACTTGAGTTTCCTGGCGAAGATATGCCCGGCGTAGACTACATTATTCCAAACATGGAGTATCTTAAAGGTAAAGAAAAAAATGTGCGTGGTGTAATTATTACACACGGCCACTACGACCACATTGGAGCAATTCCTCATACAGTCCCTCACATTGGGAATCCTGTGGTTTACGCGCTTCCAATTGCCGCCGGCATAATCAAAAAACGTCAGACAGACTTTAAAACATCAAAAATTAATGTTAAAGAAATCACAGTCGAAAGTGAACTTAAGTTAGGTGCCTTTAAAGTGCACTTCTTTCACATTAACCATAATATTCCAGATTCGGCAGGAATAGTAATTGAAACTCCTGCCGGAGTAATTTGCCACACCGGTGACTGGAAGTTTGATTATCACCCGGTTGGAACTAAGCCAGCTGACTTTCACAAGATTGCAAGACTTGGTTCAGAAGGTGTTACCCTTCTAATGGGAGACTCAACAAATGCATGTATCCCAGGGCATCAAACAAGTGAAAAAGTGATTGGCGAAGAGCTTCGAGGAATAATTGAAAAAGCTCAAGGCCGTGTGATTGTAGGAACATTTGCATCACTACTCTCACGCGTAAAGCAGATCATGGAAATTTCTGAACAGCTTGGCCGTAAAGTGGCACTTGCCGGATACTCGATGAAAACAAACGTAGAAATTGCACGCGAGCTTGGATTTATTCACGTAAGTGATAAAACACTTATTCCAATCGAACGAATCAATGACACGCCTGACGAGAAAGTCACCATTATTTGTACCGGTGCGCAAGGTGAAAAACGTGCTGCTCTGGCACGGATCGCAAACGACGAGCATCGTGATATAACGATTAAACGTGGAGATACAATCATATTCTCAAGCTCGGTCATTCCAGGAAATGAACATTCAGTTCAACGCATTAAAGATACCTTTTACCGAAAACGCGCCAAGGTAATCCATAACGATATTATGGACGTGCACGCTGGGGGTCATGCAAAAAAGGAAGACATTAAGCTAATGCTTTCGCTATTTAAGCCAAAGTACTACATGCCAATTGAAGGTAACCACTTCCTCCTGCGTGAAAATGCCGAAGTAGCATATTCAATGGGATGGAAGGAGAGCGATGTGTTCGTTGCAGACAACGGACAGGTAATTGAACTTTGGAAAGATAGCAAAGATTCAAATGCCCGAATTACTAACGAGAAAGTTCCTAGTGATCATGTTTTCGTTGACGGACTTGGAGTAGGAGACGTTTCAAACGTTGTGCTCCGTGACCGTAAAGCAATGGCAGAAGATGGAGTTGTTATGGTAGTTGTTCAGGTCAGAAAGAAAACAGGGCAACTGGTCGGCATGCCAGACATTGTGAGCCGAGGCTTTGTACATATGAAAGAAAACACTAAACTAATCAATGATACACGAATCCTTGTACAAAAAGCCGTGTCTGACCATGATCCAAAATCACAAGCAGATCCAAACTACATTCGACAAAATATTCGAGATGAAGTTGGCAAATTCTTGTTTAAAAAAACAGAGCGCCGACCAATGATACTGCCGGTTGTTATCGAGGTCTAGAAGAGATGATCACAGATAATTAACGGATATTCACAGATGCGAAAAACTGGGCTTCGGCTCAGTTTTTGCTATACTAGGGTCATATGCTTGAAGAGAACCTAAGTCATAAAATAATCGGAATTGCAATGAGGCTCCAAAACCAGTACGGCTCCCAGCATAATGAACGAATATATCAAAAAGGATATGAAGAGCAACTGACAAAAGAAGGGATAGCCTATGTTGGATCATACGCAATTTGGGTGGAGAATGCATAGAGGCCAAAGGTTAGCTCAACCGGTAAAAACAGCGGATATCTTGCTCTCTACCATCTCGAACCCGATTTAACTTTCTGCTGTCGGGTGAGAGATCTTTTGAACCCCACCATCTCGAGGAGCTTGCGATCCACGACGAGAGATCTTT